>JBASYJ010000092.1:0-51656 GCA_049277435.1 Prolixibacteraceae bacterium | reverse complement strand
CAACCCATTTGTTGAGAATTGCAATGTTGGCATCCGAAAGTTTTGTGCCTCCTTTGGGCATAAATCCTGCAGCTGTTGGAGACCGCTGCACACGATCCAGTATTCCGGTAATTTTGGCCTTGGTAGTGGCATATTCATCCCATTTGTTTGGATTTGCGCCACCTGCCATATGGCATGGAGTACACGATACGGCTAAAATGGGTTTCACATTGGCCAGATAGGTTACTTTTAATGCATTCACAGTAATTTCAATGGTGATTGCATTTCCTGCAATACCATTTGCTGTGGGTGTAACCGAATAAGTCGCTGTTCCTGAAGCTGTTCCGGTAAGAGTCAAGGTTTGCTCTATTTTTGTACCACTCCCGGCTGCTGCGCCAGAGACTCCGTTCTGAGCAACAGTCCAGCTAAAAGTTGTTCCTGTTTCAGAACTACTCAGCACAATTGAAGTTGCTGATCCTGAATTAATACTTTGTGAAGAAGGCGTTGCGGTCGCAACTGGCGGAATAACTGCTATTTCATCTTTTTTACAGGAATTTAAAAAGAAGACAAGAATAAAAATTTGAAAAGCGAAAATCTTTGTTTTCATACTTGTACGATTTAGGTGAAATGTCATTTAAAATCCAACCATTCAGTCTGGCAGGTATAATAAAAGACAAACAAGTATGAAATAAGTTTTTAGTCAGCGAGAATTATTTTACGCTTCTAACTTTTCCTGATCCGGCAATCGACTGGTCAACTAGCGGACGCCCTTTATAAGTCACATTTCCGGAGCCGGCCAGCCTGACATACAGATTTTTAATGGCTTCGGTTTCCACATTTCCCGAACCAGATACTTTAACAGTAACATCATCAGAACTGTAATTCATTCCTTTGAAATTTCCGCTACCCGAAATATTCACACTCAAATCCTGTGCTGCAGTCTGGCCTGCCAGAATAATATTTCCCGATCCTGAAATGGTTGCTTTGGTGCGTTCAGCAGTGAGTTCCGAAAGTTTGATATTTCCGCTTCCGCTGACAGCCAGATCGATGATTTTGGTTTTTATTTCGTCTTCGGCAATGATGTCGCCCGAACCTGAAACGCCCAATCCGTTGACTTCAGGAGTGGTAACGTAAATGATAATTTCGCCTGGATTAAACGTGTTCCATAAATAATTTTTGTTGGGGAAACGGATAATCAGTTTGCCATCTTTCACTTCGGTAATAATTTCTTCCATGGTGGAAGGTTTGGCTACAATTTCGAGATTTTGTTTCGGGCCTTGTTCCAGGTGCAATTTGGCTCCAACGCGTAATGATATTTCGTTAAAAGGATCAACTTTCCGGTTTTGCTCTTCGGCCTGTACCTGAATTACAGCTAAAAAAAAGGTGAA
The DNA here is from genome assembly GCA_049277435.1 of Prolixibacteraceae bacterium. Classification (GTDB taxonomy): domain Bacteria; phylum Bacteroidota; class Bacteroidia; order Bacteroidales; family Prolixibacteraceae; genus Aquipluma. The sequence goes on along the minus strand of JBASYJ010000092.1, from coordinate 50,289 downwards.
TAAAATGAGTAACGATGCGAATTTTGTTTTCATGGTTTTGCTATTTTATGAATGATTGTTTTGTTCTGTTAAACGATTCTATAGACGGTTAATTATTCGGGAAGTTGCAAATCGCCAAAAAATATTTTGCCTGAATATAACCTGAAATCAGAATTCTTCATCGCGCTTCACCTACCTCTGCAGTTTTTTGACGGATAAAAACCGTCGCTTACCTTTTATGTTTGATAAATTATTTCTGAATCAGTACTTCACCGTCAGAATTTTAGGTTAAATCCGAAAAGTTAACTGGATAGAGCAAATTAACATTTAACCAAAAAGCAACATCATGAGTGCAATTTTTATCGGAGCCATTATTTTAATTGTCTTCTTTCTTCCTATTCCTGATCATTTCTCTTTATAACGGTCTGATCAATAAAAAGAATCTGGTTGCTGCCGTTCAGCAATACACCAGTCACGAAAAGGAACTGTTAACCCGGATCACCGAATTACGATCGAAAGCTGTAAGTCCAAATTTAAACCCGGACGATAAAGTGGCGATTGACAACCAGATTTCGCAGGCTGTGAAAGGAATTATGGTTGCTGTTGAAAATTATCCGGACCTGAAAGCGAATCAGAATTTCATCGAACTGCAGAAACCGCTGAATGAAGTTGAAGCACAAATTGCTGCCTCGCGCCGTACATTCAATGCAGTGGTAACAGACTATAACAATGCGGTGCAGGTATTCCCGGGAAATATCATGGCAGGGTTCATGCATTTTCGAAAACAAAAAAAAAGGGAGCCTCTTTTCAGAGACTCCCTTTTTCAGGAATAAAAACCCGGTTTAGTTAAAAATGTACCGGATTCCCAATTGCAACTGCCAGCAGTTTGATTGGTTATTGTATACACTGTATGATTGGGTTGGTAAAACTTTGTTACCATCAACAGTGGTATAATACATCGAATAAACAGGTCGGTTTGATGCATCAATAGATTCGTATTTCAACACTTTGCCATAATTCGACGGAGCACTGGTTTGAGTAACACCCCATGAATCGTTAATCAGGTTACCAACATTCAGAATGTCAAGACTTACCTGCAAAGTATTTAACTGGTTACCGGCTTTTACCCTGAAATCCTGAGCAATTTTTAAGTCGAAACGGTTAAGCCAAGGCATTTTAGCAGAATAAGCTTCAGCATATTTACCTTTATTTTTGCTCAGATAGTCATCCTGTTCAATAAAACTCCAGAATGCTTCAGCCTGTTGTGCAGCTGTAAATCCGTTGGCACCTTCTTTAAAAAGAATTTCGTCTTTGCTTGCAGGAATGTACATCAAATCGTTGTTTACACCGTCTTTATTCATATCACTTGAATAAACCCAGCTGTAACGACCGGTATTGTAACCGCTGTAGTACAGACCAATGTTGGTAGCGAAATTCTTGGCATACACTTTACGGTAGCTCAACGATCCAACCACTTTATTTGGAGTCACATATTGTGAATTCTGCAAACCGAGATTATTTGGCCCGTTAATCGAAGCCTGGTTCTGCCATGCCGAGTTAGCCTGACTTCCCGGGTTTCCCGAGATTTCCTTAACTACAGTATATGTATAGGCAAACATCATTTTCAGATTCTCGATAGGCTCTGCAGTAATGGTTGTATTCAGGTTATAACCATAACCTTTATTGGTGTTTTTCAGAACCATGGCATCATTCACACCGGTATTGATAATTTTGCTGCTGTAGATATAACGGTTATCCGGACCATTAAAACGGGCGAAACCCAATTGTGCAGGATCTGGCATATTGGCATTCACCTGGCAAACTGCATTGATATCTTTTGAATACATGCCTTCAACAGTAACTGCCATTGGGAATGTTACAGGAACCTGATAATCAACAGCCAGAGAACTTTTCCATACCTGAGGAAGTTTAAAATCAGGATCAACGGCAGCAATTGAACTTGGAAGTGCAGCTTTTGCAGAAGTTGGTAAGCCCAAAGCACTAACCATTTGGTTTACATCGGTAATAATTTTACCTCCTGAAACCAGTTTTGCCAGATCGGCACTTGTACCACTCCGGGTTACTGTATTCTGAACCATACCACCGTTTGTAGGCATGTTGGTGAAGAATACCAATGGAATACGACCGGTGAACATTCCGGTACCACCACGTACTTTTAGCGTTTTATCACCCTTCACGTCATAGTTAAATCCTACTCGTGGAGAAATTAATAATTTTGATGTTGGCCACATTCCGGTGTTGATTTTCCGGCCATCAAGGAAAGTCAGTTTCGAAACTTCGGTATTTTCAACCAGCTCATTCAGATAAGTAGTTAAATCACCACGAACGCCGTAGGTCAGCTTCAGGTTTTTATTGATGTTCCATTCGTCCTGGGCATAAACCGAAGCCTGGCCAAATCTCAGGTCAGCAACCGGATTTAATTCACCTCCGTAACCGTAGGTAAGACCCCATGATTCAGGAGTAGCACCGTCAATGAAATCTGCGAGACTCTTAAACCGGTAGTAACCTGTTCCGAAACGCTGGAATGAGTTGGCAACATACTGATCTTCATAGCTAAAACCTGCAGTAATTACATGTTCGCCAACTGAATAAGTGAAGTTGTCGATAATGCTGGTAATGTTATTTTTCACACCGTTGTTCCACGAGAAAAGTTCGTATCCGGCTGACATGAATGCGTCACCGTCTTTCATAATATCGATGTGTGGGAACGGTGAAGAAAGCGAACCGCGTAAATCTTCGATGCGGGTAAATGTACCCAACAACTGATTCGACATGTTGCTGCTGATACGGGTGTTCAACTCAGCAGTTAAAGAATGAACTAAATTGTCCATCGAATAACAGTTGTTCCTGAATGCCATGGCATTCTGTGAGATACGACCTGAAGCCATTTTGGTTGCTGCAGTTGAGGTAGCATTGGTAGGAATATCGGCTACGTTCTTGGTATAGTTGTAACGAATCGTAAACTTGTTGTTATCGTTGATGTTCCAGTCGATACGGGCAAGCATCTTGTTGTTCAGGTTACCACCATCATAATCGGTATAAGAACCGGCATCGTAACCGTATTTAGACGATAAGGCAGTTTTAAAGGCTTCCATGTCGCTGGCAGTCACGCGGGTGATGTTCAGATCGGCATTGGCAACTCCGTCGGTCGATAATTTCCATTGTTGTATTGGTGAAGGAGAATTAGTCCGTTCAGCATTCACAAAAAAGAACAATTTATTTTTGATAATCGGTCCACCTAAAGTAAATCCATTAGTAGTTGTTTTTTCAGTTGGGCGGTCACCAAGATCAAATCCATCAACGGTATTTCCACGGAAATCCTGATTCCTCATAAATGTGTAGGCAGTACCTTTAAACTGGTTAGTACCACTCTTGGTAATGGCATTGATTCCTGCACCCACAAAGTTTGCCTGTTTAACATCAAACGGAGCAATGGTAACCTGGAGTTCATCAATCGCATCCAATGAAATTGGATTTCCACCCCCTGGAAGATTCGAACTTAAACCAAAGTTATTGTTGAAGTTAGCACCGTCGATGGTCACATTGTTCAAACGACCATCACGTCCACCAAAACTGTTTCCAGCTCCTGAATAAGGAGAAAGTCGGGTAAAATCATCTAAACTCCGGTTGATTGATGGCAAAAGAGCCATCTGCTCATTGGAGATGTTTGTTGATGCACCGGTTTTGGCGGTTCCGAAAGCTGAAGGTTTCGAACCAACCACAATCACCTCACCCACTTCAACATTGTCTTCCTGCAAAGGCACATTCAGAACAAACGACTGACCAAGGAAAAGGGTAATGTCGGCATAGGTAGCTTTATTGTAACCTACAAAAGATACTTCAACCTGGTAAGGACCGCCGGAGCGCATACCCTGTAAAATGAAACGACCTTCAGAGTTCGAAATGGTACCATACTGAGTACCTGAAGGCTGATGAACTGCAACAATTGTCGCTCCCGGAAGAGCTTCATTGTTTGCTCCTGTAATAATCCCGCTCATTCCGGAGGTCGTTACCTGCGAATAACCAGAAATGACTACAGCAAAAAAAGCAATCATTAAAAATTTAATTTTTTGCAACTTTTTCATAGACAATTTGATTTAAATTTCTGGATAAAGAAAGTTAATTGATGTATAATAATAATTATTACTTCCTTAATATAATGTTACCAATTCATGTCAAATCGATTAAGACTTAACATTTTGTAATCCGTGAAAATTCTTTGCTTATCAGACCCTCTTCCCTCTTGAAAATTACTACTTATTACTGATACTCAAAAAGGTAGTTATGAACAGCAGAGGTCTTGATAAAATGTTAATAAATAGTAAAATATTAATCCGGTAATCATTTTTTGCTTCTGCGAAAATTACTATATACACCTCCTTTTCTGAGAATTACATTCAGGATCAAAATCAAACAATTCGCTTTCAGGGGTGTTTTTATTTTCAGAATTTAATATTTTTGCAGGCTTAATTTTATGCGAACTAATAATTGCATGTAATGGAAGACATTCAAATCCGGCAAATGCTTGACGAAAAAGGTTATATTGACGAGCCGGTAAACCCAGAAATCAAGTTGGTTGAAGAAATAAACCGACTGAAAAAAGAAAAAAATGCGGTCATTCTCAGTCACTATTATGTGGAAAGCGACCTTCAGGATATTGCTGACTACGTAGGTGACAGCCTTGGTTTGGCACAGGAAGCAGCCAAAACGGAAGCTGATCTGATAGTTTTTGTAGGTGTTCATTTTATGGCCGAAACAGCAAAAATCATCAATCCTTCGAAGAAAGTTATTTTGCCCGACCTGAAAGCTGGCTGTTCACTGGCCGATTCAGCACCTGCGGATCAGTTTGCTGAATTCAAAGCCAAATATCCCGATCACCAGGTGATTTCGTACATCAACTGTACTGCCGATCTCAAAACAATGACCGATGTTGTCTGTACTTCGGCAAATGCACTTAAAATTGTAAATAGTTTCCCTCCTGAACAGAAACTGATTTTTGCCCCGGATAAAAACCTCGGGAATTACATCAACAGCCTTACCGGACGTGACATGGTTCTTTGGGACGGAGCCTGTATGGTCCATGAAAAATATTCGGTTGAGAAAATAATTGAACTGATGGATCAGCATCCGGATGCCGAGTTTATTGCTCATCCGGAGTGTGAAAAACCGGTTCTGTTGCTTGCCAAATTTATCGGATCGACCACAGCTTTGCTTAATTACGCCGGGAAAAGCACTTCAAAAAAATTTATTGTTGCCACCGAAAGCGGTATTTTGCACCAGATGAACAAAGCCTGGCCGGATAAAATATTCATACCTGCACCCTCAATCGACTCGACTTGTGGTTGCAACGACTGTTCGTTTATGAAACTGAACAACCTTCAGAAATTGTATATCTGCCTGAAAAATGAACTTCCGGAGGTAAAACTATCCGAAGAAGTCATAAAAAAAGCACAGTTGCCTATTTTACGAATGCTCGAAATTTCGAAATAAAAGTGGTTTAGTTCACGAGCCCGGATAACTGAGATGAAAAATCTGCCAATAAGTGGCGAAATCGACTATCGTTGTTTTGACTTAAAATGTACTCAGATGCATTAAAAGATTAACCGGAAAGCATTTTATATAAATCTAAAAAAAAGACCTGACAGTAACTTAATCCTGTCAGGTCTTTTTTTCAGGCCATTTATGCTATTTCAAAGCCACTTTCACTAATCCATCCACATCCTTTACTTTTGCAAATGGGATCAGCTTAAATCCGTATGAATAATCCTTTTTATCGAGGTGGTACTTTGCAATCGGAATACCGCGCCACGACCAGGAATCAATTCCTCCAAGGCCGGCCTGTGCCAGATCGATGTTGACCGTATAAAATCCGGCAGGTTCAAGTTCGTTAATGTGTTTCGCCTTCAAAATAATATCCGCTGTGTACGGCCAAACCGAAGTATTTAGTGGTTGTTTTCCCACCACCATCAATCCGCTGCCAGTCGCATTTTTTAATGCTAACCAGCGAACGTCAGTATGATTTCCGTTTTCCATGGGCATCACATATTGGAAAATAAAATCTTCAGGTTTTCCCGAATAAATATTGACTTCAGCGGCATGACTCCGGTCGGCATAATTTTCATAAGGACCTTTTCCGTAGAAACTCATCTGTCCGAAACCGGAAGCCAGTTCGGTAGTCATGCCGATACGCAGCGGATCAGTCAGCTTTTCTCCGATTTTAACCTGATAAGTTACCTCCACCACGCCATCACCGGTAACCTTGTAACTCAGCTGCAGCTTCAGCACATCATCACTTTTTAAATCCACAACAACTAATTTGGCATTGCCTTCGTCAAGAATATTCAACTTCACTAATTTCAAGTTTGCAGCAATAGTTGGCCAATCCGATAAATTCTCGAGCACACGCCAGGCTTTCAGGTCATTGTCGGTTATCGGGCGCCAGAAATTCGGTTTTAACGATCCGGTAATCAGTTCATTTCCCTGAAACTGATAATTGGACAGGTAACCTGTTGTTTTATCGAAAGTCACTTTAAAATCTTTAGCACCTAAGATCAGGATCTTTTCAGAATCTTCCACGACCTGAACCGCTAATTTGGATGATTCAACCTGAACCGGTTTTGCTGCTGATACCAGGAATTGTTCCTTGGCAATTTCGTATCCACGTTTAGCATATAGTTCGTCTTTGGCTAGTTTTACACTTACCCGTAACCATACTTCTCCTGATGTTTTCGACAAATCCTGATCAACACCAAAAAGCCTTGAATCACCCGGAAGGACACTAAATGCCCCAAGGCTTCCGGTTCCAATTTCCTTTCCGTTTTCAATCAAGGTCCAGCGAATATCAAATTCATTCAGGTTACGGGAATAAAAACGGTTTTTCATCCTGAACTGCATTTTCTCCAAATCATACGGAACAACGCTAACCTGCTGGAAAACGTATTTACATTCCTCAAGACCTGGTTTTACTGTCCGGTCCGCATTCAGGATTCCGTTGATACAGAAATTTCCATCGTTAGGTTTATCGCCGTAATCGCCGCCGTAAGCCCACCATTTTCTGCCTTTCTCATCTGTCCGTGCAATTCCCTGGTCGATCCAGTCCCAGATAAATCCGCCCATCAGGTTCTTTTTACTCCGGATCAGATCCCAGTATTCCTGAAGGTTTCCGGTTGAATTACCCATCGAATGGGCATATTCGCACATCACGATTGGTCGGTGGATGTACGGACTTTCCGACATTCCCTTTAACTGTTCCAGTGTTGGATACATCCGGCTCAGCATATCGACATACCAGCTGTCGTCGGGATTTGCCAGATATGGATTTTTAAGGTATTCCGGAGAACCAACCGCATGATAATCCTTGCTTCGGGAATCGCCCTGTGCGCCTTCGGAATGGATTGGCCGCGTTGGATCAAATTCTTTGATCCAGCCGGCAGCAGCGGCATGATTGGGACCGGAACCTGATTCATTTCCCAAAGACCAGATAATGATTGACGGATGGTTTTTATCGCGTTCAACCATCCGGATGATCCGGTCGGCAAAAGCGGCATGCCACGAAGGCTGATTGGTCAGGTATCCACCGGCATGATGCGTTTCGATATTTCCCTCATCGATCACAAACAATCCATACCGATCGCATAATTCGTAGAAATACGGATCGTTTGGATAATGACTGGTACGCACAGCGTTCAGGTTAAATTGCTTCATGAGCAAAACATCCTGAAGCATTTCGTCACGGGTCACTGTTTTTCCACCGGTTTCACTGTGGTCGTGCCGGTTTACACCATACATTTTCACCGGTATTCCGTTCACCAGAAAAACACCATCCTGAATACGAACATCCCGGAATCCAACTTTACAGCTTCTGGATTCGAGCAGATTTCCCTGAGCATCTTTCAGGGATAAAACCAGCGTATAAAGAACAGGCAATTCGGCTGACCATTTCTGAGGAGATTCTATTTTTGTTTCCAGCAATCCAAAGTAAACCCGGTCGCGCTGTGGATGAGCTTCGTAGATTATTTTGTTCAGGTCAATTTTCAGCGGTTCTGTCAATTTAGGTTTGTCTGTCGGGCTGAAAAGTTGTGCCTCCAATGACCAGCCTTGCGTATTAATGCTGTCTTTCAGGGTAATTACCGGACGAATCTGCAATAGGGCATCTTCAAGGTTCTCGTCAAATTTAGTACGCACGAAAAAGTCGTTTAAAGCCACTTTAGGCTGTGCCAGAAGCAAAACTTCGCGATGAATTCCGCTCATGCGCCAATGGTCCTGATCTTCGAGATAACTTCCGTCCGACCACCTAAAAACCTGAACAGCAACCGTATTTTTACCTTTCTGTACTTTTTCTGTCACATCAAATTCAGCTGGTAAACGACTATCCTGGCTGTAACCAACCATTTGTCCATTCACCCAGACATAAAAAGCAGAACTCACCCCTCCAAAATGCAGGATGATTTGTTGTTTGCCCCAATCGGCAGGCAGTTCAAAGGTTTTGAAATAGGAACCAACCGGATTGGTACGTTTGATAAACGGTGGATTATTTGGGAACGGATACACAATGTTGGTATAAATCGGTGTCCCGTAACCTTTCATTTCCCAGCAGGAAGGGACTTCAATTTTATCCCAGCCGGTAACTTTTTCTTCTCCGGAAAAGAAATCCATGGGTCTGTTTTTCGAGTCAGCTTCAAAATGAAAATTCCACTCACCGTTAAGCGAAATCATTCGGGACTGGTCGCGATCGCCCTTTAAAGCAAGCTCTTCAGTAGGAAATGAATACGAAGTTGCCCGGGCATCCATCTTGTTTCGGCCAATCACGGCCTGATTTTCCCAGTCATTTTGAGCGAATGCACTCACAGAAAGCAGCATCAGCATGAAAAAAGTCAGTCTGTTCATTTTTATTGGATTTTAGTTGATTCAGGATTATACGAATTACAGTATATAGACGATTAGCTCACCTGATTCTCTTATCAGAAAGTCGAAAATAAGTTGCAGAACAGGTTTTAGAGGCATTTAATAATTTAAGTTCGACATTAGCATTTTGTGTTTCAATTCACTAAATTCCTCATCCCCAAAGGCTGTATCAAAAGTCAAATTATGAATTTATCAACTTTGATAACTGATTATCCCTCCAAACCTCACCAAAAGGGGCGGCCTTGAAGTCCCCTACAAGGGATTTATGGGTTTAGCGAATAAAGCACTTACAATTTGTAAGTGTTTAAAAATCTATAATATCTTTTGATACAGCCTAAGTCACGTTAAAGAAGTATGAAAACCTACATCTTTTCAGCAGGTTGCCTGGCATATATAGCCAAAAGCCCCCCGCAATGGGGGATTGGGCTTTAAATATAAATTTTACTGCAGCTTACAGTAAATTAGATTCTCAAACATCGAACCCAGATTAATATTTTAATCCGTAGGCTAAAGCACACGCCAACTGCGGGCAGGGACCGACCCTGGAACAAACTGTTACTTTTTAGCTTCCGCAATCTTTTGCTTCACCAAATCATTTAATTTTTCAGGACTCATTCCTTCAGGAGATATGGCCGGTAAAAACTCAATGGTAATTTTTTCACCTTTATTGATCTTTTTGGCTCCGGAAGACATGGCTTCAAAGGCTCCTGAAATGACAACCGGAACGATCGGAACATTCAGTTCGGTGCTTAAAATCGCATAGGTTTTTTTGAATTGTCCCAATTCGCCGGTCAGCGATCGGGTTCCCTCCGGAAAAATGAGAATCTTTTTTCCTTGCTTCACCACTTCGGCCATTTTCTGTATCGAATGTTTCAGATCTTTGGTCAGATCCATCACAATCACATTGCTGTGTCGGGCAATGTACCGGCGGGCTGCGCTTTTTACATGTTCTTTTTTGGCGTACGAGAAGGTGTTTTTCAGAGTCTGTTTATCCAGGTACGAAAGCACCAGGAACGCGTCGAGTTTGCTTTCGTGGTTGGGTGCAATAAAACAAGGCCCTTCAGGAATATTCTCCATTCCTTTTCCTTCGAATTTGAAGAACAGGCGGAAAAATGCCCGGACTGAAGAAACGACTGGCTGTAGAAAAAATGCTGCTTCAGGCAAAATAACTTCCGAATTGTCTTTCAAATCGCCCGACCAGTTTGATTCGTGCCCGGTTTTATGAAACAGTTTGTTGTGCTGAATGTGTTCAGCTATTTTCCGGATCGATGGAAATTTAAGCAGTTGTTCTTCGTCGAATTTTATCCCGAAACTTTTTTCGATGAAGTCGATCAGGCTTAGTTTGCTAAGCGAATCCATCGAGATATCAAACACCAGGTGATGATCAGGCAGAATATCCATGTCGACCTGGCTTTCGATAAACGATTTGATGGCCCGGTACTCAGAACTTGTTGGCTCATCGGATGATTTTCTGCCGGCTTCTTTTTCTTCCAGCATTTCCTCCAGTTTAAACCGCTGAAGTTTCGATAAACGTGTTCGCGGAAGATCGGTTTTAACTAAAGTAAACTGCATGATTCGTTTGTACGAACTCATTTCAGCATTAAACGGCGAAATAATGGCATCGCGAAAATACTGTTCGGGTTGTTCGATTCCGTTTTGTGATAAGAACTGAAAATCAGGTACAATTACCGCGTGAAGCATTTCCTTGTGCATAAAAACTCCGGATTCTTTGATGGCCGGTGAAAAACCATCCAGCTTCATTTCAATTTCAACGGGATTGATGTTTTTGCCATTGGGAAGAACGATGATTTCTTTTTTCCGGCCGGTGATGTATAAAAATCCGTTTTCAAGATAACCCAGATCGCCGGTATGCAGCCATCCGTCCCTGATTACTTCGGCGGTTTCTTCCGGCCGGTTATAATAACCTTTCATGATACTCGGACCTTTGGCAACAATTTCTCCATCCCGGATTTCAACCTGCAAACCAGTGAGCGCTTCACCGGTCGAGCCAATTTTCACCCTTCCGGGGCGTGGAAAAGTAATCATCGGGGCAGCTTCGGTCATACCAAATCCTTCCAGAATATCGAAGCCTATTCCGTAGAAAAAATGACCGACTTCTTTATTCAGCGCGGCTCCGCCGGCAATCATGTATTGCAGGTGCCCGCCAAAACCCTGATGCACTTTTTTGAAGATTTTCTTTCCGAGATTCCGGTTTTTGGTTTTCAAAACCAGCCACAAAAGTGCTCGTCCAACCGGACTCTTATCGATTTTTGCCTTGATTCCGCGGTACATCAGTTCGTACAAACGCGGTACCCCCAAAAACACACCAACTTCATTTTCGGTAAATGTCTTCATCAGGTCGGCCGACTGCATTGACGGAACCATCGGAATGGTGCAGCCGACAAAAATCGGAACCATCATGGAACCAACAAGCGGAAACACGTGGTGCAAAGGCAGGAAAATCATGACCTGCCGTTCAGGAATAAATATTTTGCAGTCGATGACCGAAACCATGTTTTCGTGAATGTTGGTGTACGAAAGCATCACTCCCTTTGGGCTTCCGGTTGTTCCGGATGTATAAATGACTACGGCTGTGGTGTTGTTGTCGTCAGGCCCGATCCACTGGCTTTCAGGAATTGAATCATCGGGGCTGATCTCGTCGATGATGATAATCAGGGGTTTGTGCTGAGTTTTTAAGCCAACTTTCTCGTACGATTCCTTCATTCCGGAACTGATAAAAAGCAGTTCGGGCTGGCAATCGCCAATGATGTAGGCCACATCGTCAGCCGAAGCCAGAAAATCGATCGGAATGGCAATGCAGTTGTTTTGTAGCGCGGCATAAAAAGCGTAAATCCACTCCGGTCTGTTTTCGGCATAAATGGCCACTTTGGTGAATCCTTTATTTTCGAAAAGCAGAGCAAACTGCTGCACCCGCTTCAGCAGCTGGCTGTATGTTATCTTACCCTGTGCAGTTATCAGGGCGTTTTTATCCGGAAAGGCTCTGTTTATGATCGCGTTCTTGATCTCCATCTTTATCTTTTATTGTTGCCCGGGAATTCGCTTCCGCCCAGATTCCTGAAATAAACAGAATCACTTTTACACCGCGCAATTTTAATTCATTATCTAAGAGATTGTAAAGTAAATCATTCCCTACATAAAAAAACATGAGATTCTTTTAAACATATTTTCTTCGGAAATACACCGGTTGGTCAGAATTCTTAAGCAAATACAAAGACATGGTAACCAGTAAGCAGAATCAGGCTTTTTCATTTCTTCCGGAATAATGTGGTCGGGGTTGAGAATCCAATTGAGTATGAGTTTTTTTTCTTACTTTGGATGAATCCGAATTGAATCCGAATAAGATGGGAAATAGCACCGAAAAAATACCTGAAACACAGTTTGGCTCATCCGGTCAAAATCATTTTAAGGATGTTATTTTAAAAGATATTCTTTGGATGATAGCTGTTTCGGCCATTTATTACCTGGTTGGTCAATTTATTCTGAAAAATATTTTTGATCAGGAAGGTACTGCAATCATCTGGCCAGCATCAGGGATTTTTCTGACTGCGATTTTACTAAGCCGGTCGGAAATGCGCCCATGGATTATCAGCGCTCTTTTTATCATCGATTTAATGCTGGAAATGTCCAGCGGGGCGCCTGTCGTGGTGAGCATCTTTTATGCAGGTTCCATGTCGTTGGGTGCGATGACTGGAGCCTGGTTAATCCTGAAAATTTATGGTACAGATTTTAGCTTCAACAGTTTAAAGTTTATTATCGGTTTTATTCTTTTAACTGTCTTTGTCAGCAATACTTTTGCTGCTTCGGTTGCATCAGTGGCCGCCTTTTTTATGGAAAATCAGCCGTATTGGTATACGTGGAAAATCTGGTGGACATCGGATGGTGTAGGAATACTGATTGTTGCTCCTTTTATTTTGACCTGGTCCGGCTTTTCGATGAATAAACTGAAAGAAATTAAATTTCCGTTTATCCTTGAAGTTTTATCCCTGTATGGTTCAATTTCGCTTGTATACTATTATTTATTTAGCAATCTGGCTGGTGATGTAAATTTTCTTTCCATAGTAAATTACCTGACTTTCCCGTTTTTAATCTGGGCGGCTTTGCGGTTTGGAACCCGTGGAGTAGCTTCAGCACTGGGAATTATCGGTATCAATATTCTGTATCATGCAACCACCAGTTATGAAGGAATTTTTAGTCCGGAATTAAGAAATGATTCAGTTTATCTGATTCAGCTCTATCTGGCGATCATCAGTATTTCGTCGCTGATTCTGGCCGCGGTTGTTTCCGAGCGGCAACAGGCAGATCTTGCCCTTCGCCTGAGTGAAGAACAATTCAGGAGTATTTTCGAAAACTCGGTCATTGGCAAATCGATGACCACCATTCAAGGTAATTTACGGATTAACAAGGCATTTAGTCGAATTGTTGGTTATTCGGAAGATGAATTAAAGAAACTGACCTGGCAGAATATTACACATCCTGATGATCTGGAAAACGATGTCGGAATCATCAATTCAATAATTTCAGGTGAAAAAACATCGGCCCGCTGGGAGAAAAGATACATTCATAAAAATGGCAACACGATTTGGGTGGATATCAGTACTACATTACAACGTGACAGAAAGGGTGATCCGCTGTATTTTATTACCACCGTTCAGGACATTACCGAACAAAGAAGAATTGAATCAGCATTGATTGAGAGCGAACAGATTCTTCGCGAGTCTCAATCGGTTGCCCGATTGGGTAGTTATAGCTGGGATGTTACTACCGGTTTGTGGAAAAGTTCGAAGATACTGGACGATATTTTGGGAATTGATGAGCATTATGATCATTCACTCGAAGGTTGGGTCCGGATAATACATCCTGAATGGCAGAAAATCATGCAGAACTATGTGGTTAACGAAGTAGTAGGAAAAAATCAGCGGTTCGAGAAGGATTATCTGATCGTTCGGCAAAACGACTGCGAACAGCGGTGGGTTCATGGTGCCGGGGTATTGGAGTTCGACAAAAATAACCGGCCACATAAACTGAACGGGACAATTATGGACATCACCGAACGTAAAAAGGCTGAATTGGCCCTGCTTGAAAGTGAAAATAAATTCAGAAGCCTGCTCGAAAGTACGCCATTACCAATTACCTATGTGAACAAAAATGGAGAAATTACCTTCAGAAACCGCCGGTTTATAGAAATCATCGGGTATGATGAAAAGGATGTTCCCAGCCAGAATGAATGGTGGCTAAAAGCCTATCCGGATGAAGATTACCGGAAATGGGTAATCGCAAATTGGGGCTTTGCCGTTGAGGAAGCCACAAAAAGCGGCGAAGATATAAAATCGGAAGTGTATCACGTAACCTGCAAGGATGGTAGTCAGCGTGAAATCATCATTACCGGCAAAACCTTTAATGATAATTACCTGGTAACCTTTATTGATGTCACCGAAATGAAAAAGGCTGAAGATGAGATTAATAAACTGAACGAAACACTCGAACTACGGGTGGCTCAGCGAACCCAGGAACTTGAACTGGCAAACAAGGAACTTGAAGCTTTTTCCTATTCCATTTCGCACGATTTGCGTGCTCCGTTGCGGCACATCAATGGTTTTATCAATCTCTTTCTTGAAAATAAAACCAGTCCGCTCAAACCGGAAGAACTGGCTTATCTGGATGTGGTTTCAAAAGCCTCCGATCAAATGGGCAAACTGATTGACGCCCTTCTTTCTTTCTCGCGATTAAACCGATCTGAGCTGCTAAAAATGCCGGTCGATACTTATGTGCTGGTAAATCAGGGATTTCAAATGTTCAAGGAGGAAATTCAAACCCGGAAGATCGAAATTATAATCGGAACCCTGGCTGAAACTTTTGGCGATAAACAATTGCTCGGAACGATTTGGTCGAACCTGATATCGAATGCCGTTAAATACACCGAAAAAAAGGAACATGCAGTGATCGAAATCGGCAGTTTAAAAAGTGATGCTGAAACGATTTTTTACATCAAGGATAATGGGGCCGGATTTAACATGAAATATGCCGATAAACTGTTTGGCGTTTTTAACCGGCTTCACAAACAAACCGAATTCGATGGGATCGGCATTGGTTTGGCCAATGTTAACCGCATTGTTACCCGGCATGGCGGGCGCTGCTGGGCCGAAGGCGAACCTGAAAAAGGGGCCATATTCTATTTTAGTCTGCCCGACTCTTAATTTTGAGGGCCAAAAAAGAGCTGATTGGGGAAAAGTAAAAAAAGGTTATTTTTAAATCCGGATTTATAAAACCTGACACTTGTTTTGAATACACCAGTCATTTTACACTAACCAAAAACCGATAAACGATGATCAAAAATCTTATGTTCTTATTTTTTGCGTCTTTGTTACTTATTGTAGCCTGTGATCCCGCACCCAAACAGGAAGCCTCAGTTCAAAATCAGTTTATAACCATCGACGGACAAAACCTCAGGACCCCCAACGGCGAAAAATTCTTTATTCAGGGTACTAACCTTGGTAACTGGCTTAATCCTGAAGGGTATATGTTCGGATTCCGGAAAGCGAGTTCGGTTCGTTTAATCGATCAGGCATTTCGCGAAATGGTTGGACCTGACTTTACCAACCAGTTTTGGAAACAGTTTAAAGACAATTACATCACCCGCGAAGATATCCGGTACATCCGCAAGACCGGAATGAACACCATCCGGATTCCTTTTCATTACAAATTATTTACCGACGAAGATTATATGGGCCTTTCTGCCGGTCAGGATGGATTTCAGCGAATCGACAGTCTGGTAAGCTGGTGCCGCGAGTCGGGAATTTACCTGATCCTGGATATGCACGATGCACCGGGCGGGCAAACCGGCGACAACATCGACGACAGTTATGGCTACCCCTGGCTGATGACTTCGGAGGAAAGTCAGCTTCAATTTACCGGAATCTGGAAAAAAATTGCTGATCATTATAAAAACGAACCGGTAATTCTGGGTTACGATTTACTGAATGAACCCATTGCCACCTACTTTGAAGAAGAAAGGGAAAAATTGAATGCAGCGCTCGAACCGGTTTACAAACGGGCCATTGCTGCCATTCGCGAAGTCGATCAGAATCACATTGTTTTGCTGGGCGGGGCACAATGGAACAGCAACTTTACTGTTTTTCAGGATTCAAAGTTCGACGGTAAACTGATGTATACCTGTCACCGGTACTGGTGTGATACGCTTCAGGCAAACATTCAGGATTTTGTAAACTTTCGGGACTCTGTAAATCTGCCCATTTACATGGGCGAAACCGGTGAGAATACCGATCAGTGGATTTCAGCCTGGACGCGTTTGATGGAAAAAAATAACATCGGCTGGACATACTGGCCATATAAAAAGATGAATAGCCCACGCGGAATGGTTAGCATTACCCAACCCGAAAATTGGGAAAAAATTATCGAATTCACCCAAAGTTCGCGCAACGGTTTCGATGAAATCCGCAAGGCCCGGCCCGATCAGGAAATGGTAAAGAAAGCCATGCTCGAAATGCTTGAAAACAGCAAATACAGTAAATGTACCATGAATGAATCGTACATCAAAGCGATGGGAATGAAACCCTGATAATGCCAAAAGAAGGATCGAAAGACAGGTTGCCGGTTCAAATCAGGCAGCCTGTTTTTGTTTTAAGGTAATGTAATTATTCCATCACAATTTCGTCGATAAACATCCATGCAGGCTGGCCGGCGCCGGCATGCCCTTTGGGGCATTTACCCAGGTTGTGCGCAATAACTTTTACAAACCGGGTTTTCACAGGTTGAAAGAATGCTGAAAAATCTTTCTGTAGTTTTTCTTCTGAAAGAGGATTTTCGAAATTATTCACCGTGGCAATTTTTTCGAATTTTATTCCGTCCTGAGAAACGAAGAATTCCATTTGTGCAGGTAAAAATATCCAGGCTGAAGCATTGTGAAGCGCTCCGACCATGATGTTTTGTATTTCTGTTGAATCGTTTAAATCGACGATAACTTCCATGTTCGAACCAGCCCAGCCCTGCCATTCGCCATCCGAAAGATTGGAGCTGCCGTGAACGCCGTTCACCAGGGTCGATTCGCCCGATCCGGGATAGGATTCGCTGGCAGGAGTGAGGTAGCTGACCTTTTTGGCTGTGGCCTTGTTCACGTTAAATATCTGGGAAAATGCCGGAACTGCCGGAATTCCGTTTCGGAAAGTGACAGCTTTCAGCAGGATTGTTTTTTCGAGCAAAACGGGTTCGGCATATCGTTCGGATGAGGTGTCGGGCTCTGTTCCGTCGGTGGTGAAATGAATTTCTGCACCTTCCAGTTCACTGGTTAAACGCACCGACAACTGATTTTTCTCCGAATTGGTTTCCGATTTTGCCGATACTTTGAAGGCGCTTTTCGAATAATTAATTCCCATCAGGTCGTATCGTTGCATCAATCGCTGAATCCGGTGCGAAAATCCGCTCCAGTTGTGAGTTTCCCGTGGGCTCCATAAAACTTCGGACAAAGCGGCAATTCTCGGAAAAATCATGTATTCAGCATGTTTGATGCCGGGAACATATTCGGTCCACAAATTGGCCTGGCCGCCTAAAATGTGTTTCGCGGCTTCCGGATTTAATTCTTCAGGAACTGGATTAAAACCATACACTTTACTGAGTGGCAAAAAACCGCCAATGGCAGGAGGTTCCTGATCGGATGGTCCCTGGTAATAATCGAAATACCAGAACGAATTGGGCGACATCACCACATCATGACCCAGGTTGGCCGCTTCGATCCCGCCCTGAATACCCCGCCAACTCATGACCGTTGCTTCAGCCGGCAGTCCACCTTCAAGGATTTCGTCCCACCCCAGAAGGATTCTGCCTTTTGAATGAATGAATTTTTCGATTCGTTTGATGAAGTAACTCTGCAGCTCTTCCATGCTTTTTAAACCTTCGGTTTTGATGCGCTTTTTACATTTCGGACATTTTTCCCATTCGGTTTTTGTGGCTTCATCGCCACCAATGTGTATGTATTTCGAAGGAAACAGATCGATGACTTCGCTTAAAATATCTTCAAGAAAAAGAAATGTGGAATCGTTGCCGGCACAGTAAATATTGGTGATTGGCCATACGCCACCCGGAGGAACCGTAAACGGCCCACCGGTGCAGGAATATTGCGGGTAGGCTGCCAGGGCAGAAGCGACGTGTGCCGGCATCTCGATTTCAGGAACAATGGTGATGAACCGGTTTTGCGCGTAGGCAACGATTTCGCGGATATCCTCCTGGGTGTAAAAACCGCCATACGAAGCATGTTCTCCGGCTTCCTGTTTGAGCCTCGAATTCCACGGCTGATCTTCGCGATCAACCCGCCAGGCGCCAACTTCGGTCAGCCTGGGGTACTTTTTAATTTCGATTCGCCAGCCCTGATCGTCGACCAGATGAAGGTGCAGCGTATTTATTTTGTGGAATGCAAGGTTGTCAATCAATCGGAAAACATCTTCCTTCGGGAAAAAGTGACGCGACACATCGAGCATAAATCCGCGCCAGGCAAATGCCGGATGATCGGTAATCCGGACAGACGGAACCAGCCATTTCATCTTTTCGCTGACCTGGGAGTTTTCGATTTCAGGAGGAAGTAACTGCCGTAAGGTCTGCATGGCGTAGAAATACCCGGCAGGTTGTGCCGCTTTTATTTCAATTCGTTTGGATGAAACATCGAGTGAATAGGCTTCGGGCCCAAGAACAGGTTCTTCTTTGAAATAAACCTGGTTCGAACCCTCGTCGCCACCAATGCTGATTTGGGGTTTCCAGCCTGCGGCTTTTTCAAAGAATTCTGTGAATTTACGGGCGATTTCCTGTTGTTCAATTGATTCGACAACAAAGGTGGTCTGCCTGTTAAATTTAAAGGATGCAATTCCGGGGATTTTCTTTGCAACCTGCGGAACCAGCACCAGTTCATCGTCGGTAAACGATCTGTTGGGCTTACAACTCCAGATGACTGCAAAACAGAAAATCAGGGATAGTGCAGCAAATGAGTATTTCATAGCGGTTTTAATTTTTTAAAGCAACAAGATAATGAAATTCCCTTTTTGAATCCGCCAGTCAATGAATTTTATCGGAAAGCTTCATCTGAAACGAATTTCGAATTATTGAATTTAAAACAGAGTCATAAAAATGAAGAAAATTTGTTCTGATTTTTCTCTTCATATTCATTAACTTGTGTGCTTGTTTGGTGCTTTAAATTTCTGAAAGCTAATCTGGAAATGAAATTTGTAATTAATATTTTAGCGTCGGTACTCTTGCTTTTCAACGGTATTGGTGCTCTGCTTGGTGGATGGATACTGATCACCCATCCGGACGGGAGTGCCATGCATTTGTCGCTGGACTTATTGAAATTCACGCCATTTCAGGATTTCCTGATTCCTGGAATCATACTTTTTATCGTTAACGGTATTTTTAGCATGATTGCATTTCGTGCACTTATCCGAAAATACAAATATGCATACTGGTTAATCCTTGCACAGGGAGTGATTCTTTCCGGCTGGATCGTGATTCAGATTTTGCTGATCCGTACCATTCACCCGCTTCATATTTTGCTGATTGTAATCGGGATTGCGCTTATCTTTCTGGGATTTATTTGCCGGAAATGTAATAGTTTAAATGTTAGATAAACTGAGAAATGAAAAAAAATCACATTCTGGAAAAATCATTTGGCCCGATTGGTAGTTCAGCTGGAATTCTGTTGTTTTTTGTCGGGCTATTTGCTACCTACAATTCGCTTTATGCTTCGGTTCTGATTTTAATCGGAGCTTTCCTTGGATTTAGTACACAAAGTACCAGGATCGATGTTGAACAGAAAAGGATGAAATATTCAAGCAACTTGTTTGGATTTATTGCCACTGGCCGCTGGATTGCAGTTGAACCAAATATGAAATTTGATGTTAAAAAATCGAAGAAAAACTGGCGGGGATACAGTCGGGGCAACCGGTCGCTCGATATTGAACAGGTTGATCTGAGAATCATTTTATGCGATTCAACGGGGAAAGAAATTATTCCGGTAAAAAATGCTTTTTCCGAAGAGAAAGCCCGACAAGAAATCGAAGAGTTATATAAACTGCTGGAAATTAGAATGATTTAGTTAAATTTAGAAAAGTATAAAATCATCCGGATTTTTTCAGGTTTTTGGTTTCCGGGATTTGGTATGCCAGAGTCTTCGTATTTTGAATGATCTAAAGGGGAAAAGAATGGAAAAGAACAAAGAATTTCCAATCCGGTTTCCGGAACTGAAGGATGAAATAGGTTTAAGTGACATTTTAAATATTGATGAATTTCAGCGCCTTCAGGATTTATTTGCCGAGGCACATGGAGTTGCTTCATTGATTACTGATCCCAACGGAATTCCAATTACAAAACCCGGTAATTTTACCCGGTTATGTCGCGACTTTATCCTGAAGTCGGAAAGAGCTTATGTGAATTGTATGAAATCGGATACGATTATTGGCCGGCAGAATCATACAGGTCCTGTTATTCAGCAATGCATGTGTGAAGGTTTAAGAGACCTCGGGGCAAGTATCACTGTCGGAGGAATGCAAATTGCTAACTGGACGATTGGACAAGTCAGAAATGATGAGTTTGATCAGGAGAAGGTGTTGAAGTTTGCTGGTGAAATTGGCTCCGGAAGAGGTGAGTTTATGGAAGCCTATCAGGAAGTGCCGGTTATGTTGGCCGGGCAATTTAAAAAGATTACCAATGTGCATTTTGCCTTTGCAAAGGAACTCTCAGAAAAAGCATATGCTAATCTACAATTGCAAAATCAGATTGCTGAACGGGAAAAGTCGACGTATTTATTGCAGGAGAGCGAAACCCGGTTTCAAATGCTGTTTAACCATGCACCGTTAAGTTATAATGCAGTTAAGTTCACCCAAGAGGAGGTCAGATAAATATATCTGCCAGGCAGTCAGATCCGGAAATGATCGAGATTTCGATCCATGATTCCGGAATTGGAATGAATCCAGGAATGGAAAATAATCTGTTCAAAATTGATCTGCAGGCCAACAGAACAGGAACGGAAGGTGAACCAAGTACCGGACTGGGCTTGCTACTTTGCAAAGAATTTGTCGAAAAACATGGCGGTCGGATTTGGGCAGAGAGTGAAGTAGGCAAAGTTTCTGTTTTTTATTTTACGCTGCCTGCCGGTAAATGAAATGAATCGATTATTCACATTTTAACTTTTACCTATGAAAACTTCCGGATTACTTTTGTTTCTTTTTTTGTTTGGTTCTGTTTCCGTGTTTGCCCAGCCCAACTTTCAATCAATTTCATTATCGGGAAATCAGGATTTGAACCCGGTCAATGTGGTTGTTTCAGAAGAAATTTATTTGGGAAAATCGTCGCTTAAAGTGACTGATCGGGGAGAGAATTCCGAAGTAAAATTTGTTAAGCTAAGCGGTTTAAATTTCGGGAACGGAACGATTGAGTTGGAACTGGCCGGCCGGCCGGCAGAAGGTTCGTCCGAACAGGCCCGTGGATTTGTCGGATTGGCTTTTCGGATTAATGCCGGTAATTCAAAATTTGAATGTATTTATCTGCGACCGACCAATGGCCGGGCAGATGATCAGGTTCGCCGGAATCATTCTGTTCAGTATATTTCTTTTCCCGATTTTCCGTGGTATAAGCTCCGGAAAGATTTTCCGGAGAAATATGAATCGTATGTCGATCTTGTTCCGGGAGAATGGACCAAAATTAAAATTGAAGTGCTGGACGAAAAAGCTAAACTTTTTGTGGGTGAAAATTCGCAGCCAAGCCTGATTGTGAACGATTTAAAACTGGGATCGGACAACGTTGGCGATGTTGGTTTGTGGATCGGTCCGGGAACAGAAGCTCATTTCGCAAACCTCCGGATTAAAAAACTTGATTGAACTGCTTTTTTTTGCTTAAAAAAATCTGAACTATTCCGCAATCCTTCTTTCTGAAAACCATGGGACTGCTGTTACGTAAATAAATACATGAACCACCTAAAGAAACTGAATGAAGAAGGATTCGATATATTACAGGCCCAGGAATTATACCTCCATCGAACTCTGGAAAGATGTCACCGGGGAGCAATGGCAGGATCCGGTATGGCAGCTCCAAAATACGGTTCAAAATGTCGATCAGCTAAAGCAGGTAATAAAGCTCAGTTCTGTTCAGGAATCCGAAATCAGGCGGACCATTGAGGAGATGAAACACATGGGAAAAGAACCCATGCGCATAACTCCCTATTTTGCATCGCTGATGGCCGCCGATCCCTGGCATCCCAACTTGTTTTATGGCGAGAAATCGAAAAAACGGCTCGATCCGATTTTCTGGCAAAGTGTTCCGACTCCGGCCAACCTGCTTTTCCCAAATACCGGTATTGAAGGGGCTATGGGCGAAAGTTCCCGGAGTTTTGGGGCTGCTTACCAGCGTTATCCAAACCGGGTAGCACTTTTTGTAGCTGAAAATACCAGTTGTGCTTCGTATTGTGTGCATTGCCAGCGGGCAAAATCGCTCGATGGAACAGTGGATGTGAACCTTGAAAAAATTAACCGTGGCTTATTCTATATTGGGTTCAACAAAAATATCGACGAAGTATTGGTAACCGGTGGTGATGCCCTGATGATCAGCCGGAACCGGCTTCAGTATGTTCTGGAAGAATTGAGCCGGATTCCGCATCTTCGGGTGATCCGGATCGCCACCAGGGTTCCGGTAGTTTTGCCTATGGCCGTGACCGACGAAGTTTTGGATCTGATTGAAAAATCGGCCAATCGGTTTAATTCCGGACCTGAAAAGTATGTGTACTTTATGACCCAGATAAACCACTACCACGAAATAACCGAAGACCTGGCCGGAGCTGTCAGGAAAATCAGGAACCATGGTTTTACTATCCGGAATCAAACGGTATTGCTCAATCATGTGAACGATTATTACCTGAGTCTGGCTGAAACATTCCGCAGAATGCTGTGGATCGGGGTGCATCCGTATTATTTGCTGCAATGCCACAAGGAAAAGGGAATCGTACATTTTATTACACCCATTCAGATTGGTAAAATCTACATGAAACACCTTCAGGGCTGGATTTCAGGAATTACAATCCCTCGTTATGCCGTTAATATTGAGGGTGGTGGCGGAAAAATCCTGCTGATGCCGTCCGGGCACGATACCTTTAATGTTGAAAATAATATGGAAACCAAAATTTCGGAAAGCTCGGCTACAGTTGTGACCTGGGATGGCAAAAAACTATACAAGTACGAAGCGCTGGGCCGTGCAACAAAATCTGAATTTGATGAAGCGGTAAATATTATGGAAAATTTCATCGGCCGCAAAGGAGTTTTTCTTCCCAAAGTAATTTTGGTCGATGCTGAAGGTAATTACATTGAAACCACGAACAGAACGTCATTGCCCAAAATTGAAAAAATCAAAAAATCGGTCCGGTTACGGTACAAAGTACACAAAAAAGGTATGCCGCTGACTAATCCGGAAGATATTCAGGCAAAACTGGAAAAAGAATTTAAAAGGTGGGAAAGATTTACAGATTCGGGATAATTATTTAAAGTATATTCGTTCACCGATGTAAAACAAAGATTATGAGACCCAAAAACGATTTGAATCTGGCCGTGCTGATTGATGCTGACAATATTCCCTACTCAAACATTAAAGGAATGCTCGATGAAATTGCAAAACTTGGTTTGCCTACCATCAAACGAATATATGGCGACTGGACCAAACCAACCGTTTCGGGATGGAAACCTGCATTATTGGAACATGCCATTACTCCCATTCAGCAATACAGCTATACCTCCGGAAAAAATGCGACCGATTCGGCCATGATTATCGATGCGATGGATATTCTGCACAGCGAGAAAGTCGACGGTTTCTGCCTGGTTTCAAGCGACAGCGATTTTACCCGGCTGGCAATCCGCTTGCGCGAATCGGGTATGCTGGTTATCGGTATTGGAGAAAAGAAAACTCCAAATCCGTTTATTGTGGCCTGCGACAAGTTTATTTACATCGAAATTATTGGATCGAAGAAGATTTCGAAATCGGTTGAAACAACGACAAGTGCTCCTCAGCCAGCTTTGCAGTCCGAATTTGATGTCATCGACAAACGGTTTATTCAATTAATCCGGACCTCGATTGAAGATCTGTCTGAAGATAACGATTGGGCATTTCTGGCTGAAGTTGGTTCTTTAATCATGAAAAAGAAACCCGATTTTGATCCGCGGAATTATGGATTCCCAAAATTAACCCCATTGATAAAATCACTGGACAAGTATTTTGAGGTTGATGAACGTGAGGTTGAAAAATCGCACATCAAACATATTTATGTAAGGATTCGGAAATAATCTTTTCAGGTTTATTAATGTTTTGATTTAGAGAATCTCATGCAAATTCCATAATTTATTCATTCGGGTTGATCAGGAAAATGCTTAATTTGTATACCTGATAACCTAAACCAATCATGATAAACAGATATTCGGTACTTCTGCTGATCTCCATTCTTTTCTTTTCGTGCCAGAAAAAAACGGCAATCATTCAAAATCCCGATCGTTTGGCTGATATTCAGCGCATGCTGAAAGAGCAAAAAGAACTGACATCCAAAAGTCTGGTTCCAATCTGGGACATTTTTAATCAGCCACTTTCTCCGGACGAAAAACAGGCGCTGGAGTTCGTTTTTGCCTACATGCCCCTGAGCGATCTGGCCGATTATCCGGCTGCATTTTTTCTGAAAAACATTCAGTTCAGCCTGAAAGCGCGTGATGAAATGCCCTGGGGAAAGACGATTCCGGAGGAAGAGTTTCTGCATTTTGTATTGCCGTTGCGTGTGAACAACGAGAATCTGGATAATTTCCGTGAAGTCATGTATCCTGAAATTGCTGCCCGGATCAAAGGACTGAGCATGAAACAGGCCGCTCTGGAAATTAACCATTGGTGCCACGAAAAAGTGAATTACCGCGGAACCGATTCACGGACAAGTGCACCGTTGAGCACGATCAAAAAAACATTCGGGCGTTGTGGCGAGGAATCTACGTTTACGGTTACTGCCATGCGCACTGCCGGAATTCCGGCCCGCCAGGTATACACACCGCGCTGGGCACACACCGACGATAATCATGCCTGGGTCGAAGTCTGGATCGACGGCAAATGGCATTACCTTGGGGCCTGCGAGCCGGATGTTGATCTGGATATGGGCTGGTTCACCGAACCTTCGCACCGGGTGATGCTGGTTCATACGCGCGCATACGGTCGCTATTTTGGATGCGAGAACGTAGTAATTGCTGCCGATCGGTTTTCGGAACTGAACCTGACTTCAAACTATGCAACAGTAAAAAATATGGTTATCTCGGTTAAAAATGCCGACGGAACCCCTGCCGACAGCGCCAGGGTTGAATTCCAGTTGTACAATTATGCTGAATATTATCCGATTGCCACCGGAATTACCAATGCGGATGGTTTCACCAGTCTGATTACCGGCATGGGCGACCTGATTATCTACGCGGCCAAAAACGAAAAATTTGCCTATCAAAAACTTTCTGTTCCTGAAACGGACACACTGGTGCTGATTTTAAACCAGTCGGTACCTGAAAACAGAAGCGAGGATTTCGACCTCGTTCCGCCGCACGCGGTTAAAGTTGAACTGAATGTCACTGATGCTTCACGAAAAGAAAACGATCGCAGGTTGGCGCTTGAAGATTCCATCCGGAATGCAACGATGAGCACGTTTAAGGATTCAGTCTGGATTGCTGAATTGGCAGCCAAAACCGGGCTTGGGGCGGATACCGTTTCACGGTTGATTAAACTGAGTTACGGTAACTGGGACCAGATTTCAGCTTACCTGGAAAAGAATGCATCAGCATATCAGAACACCGTTCTGGAATTGGCCATTCAACTTTCCGACAAAGATTTCAGCGATGCACAGGAAGCAATTCTGACCGATCATCTGGTACAAACAGCGCATTCCGGAGCACAGAAACCGGGTTTATCCAAAGAACTGTTTACCCGTTATATTTTGTCGCCACGCATCGCACTCGAGAATTTAAGTTCGTGGCGTAGTTTTCTGGCAACTTCATTTGGGCCGGAAATGGCTGAATCAACCCGAAACGACATTTCAATCTTAACCAGCTGGATTCGTGAAAATATCAGCATCAATAAACTGGCTAACCTGCATTCGCGGGCGCCGCTTTCGCCTATCGGTGTTTACAATCTTCGGGTGGCCGATCCGGTTTCGCGCAATATTTTCTTTGTAGCTGCCTGCCGCACCTTTGGCATTCCGGCCCGTTTGAATCCTGAAACACAAATTCCGGAGTACAACAAAAACGGAGAATGGAACCGGGTTGGTTTCGATACCGAAGTGGCCACTCAGCCAGAAACGGGAATGCTGAAACTCACAGAAAAGAATAATCCGGTGACCCCGCAATATTACCTGCACTACACGATCGGCTTCCTGAAAAACGGGTTCTACCATACGCTGGAATTTCCTGAAGGCGCAACACTGACGAATTCAGGCAAAGGGATTGAACTGGAAGCCGGACAATATAACCTGGTTACCGGAAACCGTTTGGAAGATGGTTCGGTATTGAGCCGCATGACGTTTTTTACGATCGAAAAAGGAAAAACAAGTACTGTTCCGGTTGAAATGCGCCGTGAATCGGCTGCTTTAATTCCTTCAGGAAAACTGGATCTGACAGCGCTGAATCTTTTGAAAGAAGGCAATCCGGTGAGTTTATCTTCGCTGGCTACCGGTAATTATTCGGTTCTGGTGGTACTCGACCCCGACAAGGAACCCTCAAAACATATCCTGAATGATCTGGGCCCGTATGTCGATCAGTTCAATCGATGGGGTGGGCAATTCTTATTTGCCATGCCTGCCGAAAAAGCGGCTCAGGCGGGTGTTTTGAAAACATATCAGCTGCCTGCAAAAATGGAAAGTGGGGTAGATTCCGGTGATAATATCCTGAATGCGGTGTCAGCGGTTTATGGTTCCGGATTAAAAGACAAATTGCCACTGGTCCTATTTTGTGATGCGGCTGGCCAGGTTTACCTGTTTTCATCGGGGTATAAAATCGGGATGGGCGAACAACTCCTGAAAGTGATTTCAGCGATCGAATCGAATCAGAAGATGCTGGAAGCCAAAGCATCCTGCAGCAAACCTTAAAAATTATTTTATAGATATTCTTTGCCGGATCAGCCCAAGGCAGGCGGGTGCAATGCTGGCCGGCTGTAATTTCTTATTTCTTCCGGACATCCATTTTCATTAGAAGATCGGTTTGCCTGTCGTTTCCGAGGATGAATAAATGCTTGTCAAATTCGGTAAATCCGTTTTTCTGATAGAACTTTTTTGCCTTGTGGTTATGTTCCCATACGCCCAGCCAGATGTATTCCAGATCGTGTTGTTTTGCTATTTGCAGCGCTTTTTCGAACAGAACCTGTCCTACCTTTTTGCCGTGAAACTCCTTCAAAACGTATATCCGTTCAAGCTCCATGGCTTTTTCATCGTTCAAATCCGTTTGCGACTCGCCGAAATTAACTTTTAAGTAGCCAACAGCCTGATTGTTAAGGAGGGCAAAGTAAAATTCCGAATCCGGGTTCTCAATCTCTGCGGTCATCTTTTGGTCATTAAAACTGTCGGTCAGGTATTTTTCCAGGTTTTCTTTGGTATTTACAGCGGCAAATGTTTCCTGAAAAGTTTGTCTGCTGATGAGCTGCAGATCCTGGAGATCGGCTATTGTTACTCGTTTTAATTCGATCGGACTCATAAATCTAAAGTTAAAATACCGGAAAAATTTACGTGGTTTTACAATCGGATGATAAACTCTGTCAGGTTGCTGTCTCCTTCAAGGTTTAGCTTTTTGCGAAGCCGGTAGCGGTGGTTCTCCACACCACGAACCGAAATTCCCATCAGGGGCGCGATTTCTTTCGAAGCCAGGTTCATCCGGAGAAACGCACAAAGTCGCAGGTCGCTCGGAGTGAGTTCTTCGTAGTTTTCTTTCAGGGTTTTCATGAATTGTTCGTGTGCCCGTTCAAAATTAGCTTCAAACGCTTTCCAGTCATCCTGACTGCTCATGTTGGCATCAATCTTACCAACCAGGGTGTCGTAATATTTATCCGGATAGCGGGTTCCCAGTTGTTCTTTCTGGTTCCGGAGCATTTCTTTCACATCAATTAAAAATTCATTTTTTTTGATGATTGCCATCGTCGAACTGGCCAGTTCGGAGCTTTTAAACGATAATTCGGCCTGAAGTTTTTCGTTCCGGAGCTGGATTAATTCGCGTTCCTTTTCCTCCCGGTCGCGGCTTTCTTTCTGACGTGTTCGCTGGATGATGCCACGTCTGAACATCAGCAAACCAACCAGAATTATCAGAATATAACTCAGGTAAGCCAGGACTGTCCGGTACCAGGGAGGTAAAATTTCGAGATTCAGCGCATATTCCTGACTCGATTCACCCCAGTTGTTAATGGCTTTGATCTTGATTTTATATTCACCAACCGGAATTCGTTTGAAACTGAAGATTGGCTTTTCAAGCGGATCCGACCATTGCTGGTCGAGCCCTTCGATAAAAGACTGGTATTTAATGTTGTCGCTGCTGAAAAACGGGAATGAAAAGCTTAACTGCAGATTATTCCGGTTGAAATGCAGCTTAATTTTATCGCTGGTTAAGGGCAGATCGCTCAGCTGTTCGTTGGTGCCGCTGATGGTGATCCGCCTTAATTCGGGTCTTTTGCCTGAGATGAGCGAAGCCGGGCTGATCGTATCGGCATTCAGGAACGCATACCCATTTTCGAGACAAAGAATGGCCTTGGTTTCGCTGGTTGGTACAATGTTTTCGTAGCCCGTAACCAGCTGGTTGTTAAATAAACCCGCCGGATATTCCTTGATTTTTTCAAGCTCCGAATTCTGAATTTTAAACAAGCCGAACGAACGGTCGGTGATCAGCCAGTAAGTATGATTCGGGCCGGCAACAATCCGGGTCGATCGTTTAAAGTCACCAAGTTTTTCGTTCAGGACCGAATAATCGATGATGGTATCGTTTAAATCGTCGAAGGTGTAGATTTTTTCGCCGGTGGTGAATACGATCCGGTTTTCGATTTTAAAAACATGGATGCTGTGGTCTTTTCCGAACACTTCGCTGCCATAATAGTGTTTAGATACGATGGAATCACGATTGTCAAATTTAAGTCTGAAGATTCCCCGGTACAAATGGCTGGCCCAGTAATTTCCCAGATGATCCACTTCGATGTACCGGATCAGGTCGTTAAAATCGAAAATGACTTTGCTGATGTTCCAGTCCGATTTTTCTTTCTGGTAGAAAATCAGGTTTGAATAGGTGCTTTGAACCAGCGAATTTGGTTTTACCAGATTCTCAATGATGGAGAATCCTCCGGAAACAGTTGATATCAGCCTGGTTTGATCGCCTGAAATTTCGAAAGTCCCTTTGTTGTGGTTGATGAATAAGCGGTCGTCGATATTTTTGATATCCCAGATTTGTCCCTGGGTTCCGGGAGAGAGTTTAAACGTTTCGGTCGGGTTCTTCATCGATCTGAAATAGAGTCCCTGGTTGGTTCCCAGATAGATTTTATCGCGGTAGACCGCTGCGGAATAAACCGCGCCCAGTTCTTTCCGCTCAACAATCGAATACGACGGATCAGGAGAAAACGAGATAATATCTATCCCTTTGTCCAGCGCAAGCCAGATATTTTGGTTGCTGTCGCAGAGGATGCCCAGAACAGTATTGTTCTGAAGTCCGTTTTCCTGATTAAACCGGTTAATCAGTTTGCCTTCCGGAGTAAACACCGAAATACCGTCAAGAATGGTACCGACAACAATTTTTCCATCGGTAGATAAACAGCCCCGGTTGATGATGTTTTTGCGGAAATATTCGCTTTGTTCAGGTTGCCAGGAATTCAGATTTTTTCCGTCAGAAATGAAAAGTCCGTCGTTTGAAGTGGCAATCAGTTTTTGTGAATCCGGGAGTGGCAGGATGAACCGGATTTCCTTGCGGTTGAAAAAATCGCTGACCAGATAAGGGGAGATTT
Organism: Prolixibacteraceae bacterium; assembly: GCA_049277435.1. Lineage (GTDB taxonomy): Bacteria > Bacteroidota > Bacteroidia > Bacteroidales > Prolixibacteraceae > Aquipluma. Next base: position 20,358 of record JBASYJ010000092.1, on the reverse strand, counting down.
TGTCATCCTGAATTTGATAAATCCCCTGATTCATAATGTTTACAAAAATCCGGTCTCCTCCGTCGGAAATGGAATTGATAAATCCACCTGGTCGAATGATGCCAAAGGTTTTGTAATTGTAGATGTAGATTTTCGAAAACGACTGAAAAAACACTTTTTCTCCGGAACAGATTACATTCCAGAATTCTTCGTTGGTGGTGAAGTTCGGTTCAACCTCCTGTTTCAGGGAATGATATTCGAGTCTTCCCAACTGGTTACGTTCCCAAAAGCCCAGCTCACGGTATCCGGCGGTAAAAATCCGGTTATTCTTATCCACAGCCACCGCCCGGATTAATGCACCTGCAGGCGCAGGATAAAGTGTCCAGGTTATTCCGTCGAATTCGAGCAATCCAATGTTGTTGGCAAAATACAGAAAGCCTTTACTGTCCTCGGCAACCGACCAGTTTTGGCTGGCTGCCTGATATTCCTGTTTGGTATGGTTTTTCAAATAAAAGCCATCAGAGGCTATAGCTTGAAAATAACCTGTCAGGAGAAATAATAAAAATAGAGTGATCCGGGTATTTGTGGCAATATTTCTGATCATTGTCCAAAATTGGTAAATGGATACTAAAAGTAGTAAAAAAAGAAAAAACACCGGTGGTATAGGTATTAAGTTATACAGAAATCGGTAGATAAATCGGAATTTTGAACATATAAGTTGTACCAATTCATTATTCTGACTTCATTTCTCCAACCTAATTTTTAATTCGACGTTTAAACAATATAAAAAGACCTGTCAGTCTATTAATCTGTAGGATTGATTATTACGACATTTTCAGGATGTATAGGTGAGGTAATTGTGCAGTTGTTGTGCAACATCTTTAACCGGTGAAGAATTCAAGGTGTAGCAATTTCTTTCGGGATAGTATCTGTACAACGTAGATTTGGTTATCTAAATTTTTGACCAATAAAATAATCTGACTATGAAAAAACTACTTGTTGTACTGAACCTTCTGTTGTCAGTATCTTTTCTTTTTGCGCAGGATCAACTGACTATAAGAGGGAAGGTTACTGATGTTAAGAATGAACCCATACCAGGAGTTAGTATTTTGGTAAAAGGCAGTATGCAGGGTACACTTACCGATTCTGACGGGAGCTATTCTCTTCAGGTGGATAAACAAGCTGTACTGGTATTTAGCTTTATGGGATTTGAATCTCAGGAAGTACCCGTAAATAACCAGACTACGATTAATATTACCCTTAAAGAACAATCATTCGATTTGGATGAAGTTGTTGCAATTGGTTACGGTGTGGCCCGCAAGCGCGACCTGACCGGTTCGATTGTTTCGGTTGATGGCGAAAGCCTGAAAACTTCGCCCGATTACAATCCGGTAAAAGCTTTGCAGGGCCGGGTGCCGGGATTGGTCATGACGAACAGTGGAGCCGCCGGTGGAAGCCCAACAATCCGGTTGCGTGGTGTCGCCACGGTAAATGCCAGCACCAATCCGCTTTTTGTGGTCGACGGGATGTTTGTTGACAACATCGATTTTGTAAATCCCAACGATATTTCTTCCATCGAAGTTTTAAAAGATCCATCCTCGCTGGCCATTTTTGGTGTTCAGGGAGCCAACGGAGTAATTATAGTTACCACAAAAAGAGCTGATAAAGGAAAGCTTTCGGTTAGCTACGATGGTTATGCGGGAGTACAAATTCTGTCCGACCGCGATCGTCTGAAACTTACCAATGCTTCGGATTTTACCATGCTTTACAACGAGCAACTCCGGAACATGAATCCTTCGGCAACTGAATGGATTCCCAACCTGCTTGGAGGTGGCACCGACTGGCAGTCAGAAATATTCCGGCCTGCAGCTATCACCAATCAAGGCATCAGCGTTTCGCAGTCGACCGAAAAATCGAGCAGCATTCTTTCGGTAGGCCATTTCCTTCAGGATGGAATTGTAAATTACAACTCTTACCAGCGGTTTAACGGAAGATGGGCCGGCGACTATACGATTTCCGATCACCTGAAACTCGGGGGAAATGCCACACTCAGCCGCTGGAATGCTGATCCGGCAGCTGCCAATGTTCAAAATGCCGCTCAGGCATTGCCAACTTACCCGATCTATTCTCCGGAAGAAGACCACGATCCGAATAACATTGGTTCGTATTATACTCCGGCTCCCGGTATTCAGAAAGATGTACCGAATCCGGTGGCGGTGATGGAAATAAATAAGGGAAACAGCGAAAGTTATGGCTACCGCACGGTCGGAAATGTTTATGCAGAAGTGGCTTTTTTAAAGGATTTCACCTTCAAAGCTACCGGTTATGGCGACATCGGATTAAATTATGGCAGCCACTATACTCCTCGCTTCGATGTAAACAATGCGACATCCAACTCATCGCATAAAAGCGAAAAAACAGCTTTTAGCCGGAATACTGCCGAATACACCAAATATCAGGTGGATATGATTGTAAATTACAACAAAATAAAAGACCAGCACCGGATTGGAGCCATGGCTGGTTATACCGCCCGTATTCAGGAAAGCAAAGGATTTAATGCCGCTGCCGATACCCTGGTTAGTGCCGAAATGTGGGTGGTTCCGAAAGATTTCTGGATGTTGAACATGGGATCGGCACAAAATAAAACCAATGGCGACTGGTACGAAGCAGAATCCTTTATTTCGTATCTGGCACGGGCTAATTATTCGTATGCCAATAAATACCTGGTTTCAGCAACGTTCCGTGCCGATGGTTCTTCGAAATTTTCGCCCAATAAACGCTGGGGATATTTTCCATCCATCGGTTTAGGCTGGGTGGCTACCGAAGAAGACTTTGTGAAGAACCTGACAACCAAATTGAACTATTTAAAAGTGAAAGCCTCCTGGGGGCAATTGGGGAACGACAAAATCGGAAATTACCTGTATTTCCCGACCATCAATCCAAAAGGACAGCAGGTAGTGGTCGATGGCAAAACGTATTACATCCCGACAGTTAGTAATTTAGTCGACGAGAATATTCACTGGGAAGTGGTAACCGGTTTTGATGCCGGTTTCGAAAGCCAGCTGTTCGACAGCCGTTTGGCGCTCGAACTTGGATTTTTCACCAAAACAACCAGCGATTTGCTGGCTTATGTGGCACCGCCGATTTCTGTAGGTGCGGGTTATGCCATTACCAATGCGGGTTCAATCCGGAATAACGGGATCGAATATATACTTACCTGGCGCGATAAAATCGGCGATTTCAGCTACGGAATCAGCACCAATGGCGCAACACTGAACAACAAAGTGCTTTCGCTTGGAAACGACGATTCGGATATCGTGACCGGAAAATATCACCGGACTTCAGTTGGTCATTCGGTCGGTTCCTTTTATGGATATGTTCAGGACGGAATTTTTCAGAATCAGGCCGAAATAGACAGCTATTTTCCGGCTTCTTGGACTTCGAAACCCGGCGATATCCGGTATAAGGATTTGGATGGCGACGGAAAAATCACCAACAAAGACCGTGATTTCATCGGAAGCAGCATTCCAACTTTCACTTATGGTCTTAACCTGAACGGAGCGTATCGTAATTTCGATGCGGCCATCGAGTTCAACGGTGTTTATGGAAATAAAATCGTGAATACGAAAAAGCTGCCGACTTATGCGCAGTTCAATTTTTACTCCACCTCGCTTGACCGCTGGCACGGCGAAGGGACTTCGAATGTTGAGCCGGCTCTGGATACTTCGCGCGGAAATAATTTTGAACCCTCGACCAACCTGCTCGAAAGCGGATCATACTTCCGGATCAGGGCCATACAGATTGGGTACAACATTCCCAAAAGTGCATTAAATCTTCTGGGGGTCAGTAAATTCAGAGTATTCCTGAATGCGCAGAATCCAATCACATTTAAAAACAACAGTGGTTATACTCCTGAAATTGGTGGTGGAATTCTGGATGGAGGGATTGATAATGGTGGAACTTACCCACTCCCTTCAGTTTATACAGCAGGCGTAACAGTTAATTTTTAATTCTGAAGACTCATGAAAAACTTACTCATATTTTTTGCGATCGTGCTGATTGGCACAGCTTGTACCGATGATTTTCTGGATCGTTTCCCCAAAGGAACCTGGAATAAAAGTAATTACACTCCCGACAATACCCTGGACAAAGGAATTCTGGTTGAGGCAAAACTTTCCGAAGCGTATGCAACGCTCCGTGGCTGGCCTTTTTGCTGGGCAAACTTCGGAATGAATAATTACACGACTCCGGACGTTGAAAAAGGAAGTACTCCCAGCGATGGAGGCGAGATTACTCAGTTTAAATCACTGAGCTACACCGCAAGCAATGCCAATATTGCCGATTATTACAGCGCCTGCTATAAATCGATCTATTTTTCGAATGAAGCATTAGCCCTGATTAGTGCTTTGGAAGATACGGTACAACAAAAGGAAACCTATTATGCCGAGGCATTGTTCCTTCGTTCGGTGATGTATTACAGACTGGCACAGGCTTTTGGCGGTGTTCCGTACGTCGACAAGGTTCTTGGTCAAAATGATAAAACTCCCCCACGTTCCATGCGCGAAGTTGTTTGGCAGAACATTGAACACGATTTAATGCTGGCTATTCCATATTTACCAACCCGTCAGGCTTTGCTGGCAAGTAATAACAGTGGCCGGGCCACCCAGAATGCCGCACGCGCAGTTCTGGCAAAAGTTTACATGTATCAGAAAAACTGGTCAGCAGCCTATAACCTGACCTCGGCAATCATTGCTTCAGGAGACAACAGTTTAAATACTCCGTACGACCAGATATTTACCGAAGTGATGGAATATGGCGATGAATCGGTTTTTGAAGTCTATGCCGAAGAGAGACCTGTTGAACAAATCTATCTGGGAAGTCAGTTTGCTCAGATTCAGGGAATCCGGGGAATACCCAATTTAGGCTGGGGATTCAATGCGCCAAGTCAGGTTTTAATGAATGCCTATGAACCGGGCGATCCACGGAAGGCCGCTTCTGTAATTGCCGATGGGGACGTATTGGAAGGGAAAAAAGTAAAAGCGGATGCCAGTGGCTACAAATTCTTTAATAAGAAAGCATATACAAACCTTTCAGAACGCGGTATTTACGGGCGCCCGGCAGAGGCTCAGGGAACCTGGGTAAATATCCGGGTCATCCGGTATGCCGATGTGGTTTTGATGCATGCCGAATGTGCCGTCGAAATGGGAAATACTACAGAAGCTCTGGCCAAACTGGAGATGATTCGTGCCCGTGCCCGGGGTGGTGACAATACGGTTCTGCCAAAAATAACGACTACTGTAATTGACGAATTACGGGCTGCCATTCACCAGGAACGCCGGATTGAACTGGCCATGGAATGGGAACGCTTTTACGATCTGGTGCGCTGGGACGAAGCCAAAAGTGTCATTCCGAATTTTGTGGTGGGCAAGCATGAACTGTTCCCGATTCCTCAAACTGAAATCGATAAATCGGAAGGTGTAATTACACAGAATCCGGGATATTAATAAACACAGCCCCCTTCCCGTTCCCCCATGGGGGAAAGCTCTTTGGTTTCGAAATGCGATTGGTTTCTGAAAGCGCTTAACAAAGAGAATCTATCCTTTGCCGTTGACTTTAGTCAACGGATACCTGGGAAAGAAGATGTTTTTGTCTCCCTGAAAGGGCAAAATAACATAGCCCGGGGCGTTGCCCCGGGTAAAAAAACGAACCAAACAACCGTCCGCACAATGAAGTTGAATAAAGCATTTCTGATTTTCCGGACGAAAGAATTAAAATCTAAAATAAAGAATGCAAATGCAACATCGGATATCAAATCAATTTTAGACCTGACTGTCATAATATGAACCGAATTTTCCTATATCTGCTCATCGCAATCACTTTTTTGGCTTGCAAAAAAGATCAGCTTCCGACGATTGTCGTTGAAAAAAACGATGAAACCTATTCGCCGTCGGTCGTTCAGCCTGTCTTGGAAGAATGGCAGCACAAAACGTTCAACTATTTCTACGATGGTGCCAGTCCCGAAACCGGAATGGCGCTGGAAGGAAATGATCGTGGGCCGGTTGTTACCACAGGTGGAAGTGGATTTGGGATCATGGCCATTGTGGTTGGGGCTGAACGTGGTTGGATTACCCGTCAGCAGGCAGCTGATCGCACGCTGAAGATTGTTCGCTTTTTAGGAAAAGCCGAGCGTTTCAAAGGAATGTGGTCGCATTGGTACAATCCGGATGGAACAGCCCATCCGTTTGGAAACCAGGTTCAGACCGGTGATGTGATCGAGAGTTCGTTCATGATGGCTGGCTTGCTTACTGCAGCAGAATATTATTCTTCAGGTTCGGCCATCGAAACCGAAATCCGCGATTCCATTCAATCGTTCTGGAACAGCATGGACTGGCGCTTTTATTCCCGTTCAGGAAGAGCATTGCAATGGCTGTGGTATTCGCAGGAAGACCGGCTTGATCTCGATATCCGTGGCTGGAATGAAGGCTGGATAGCTTATGTTCTGGCTTTGGCTGCTCCTGAACCGCATAACATTTCAGAAGCAATTTACGCACAAGGCTGGCAAAACAGCGGCGGCATTTATCATCCAAACCGTTCCTATTATGGCTATGATCTTCCCCTTGGGGAAACAAAAGGCGGCCCCATGTTTTTTGCACATTATTCCTTCCTGGGCCTGAACCCGAAAATGATTGAAGATAAATATGCCAATTACTGGAATCAGAATGTGGCACATACCATGATCAACCGGCAGTATTGCCTGACAGAAGCTTCTTCCGCCTACAAATACGACGAACGCAACTGGGGACTGACTGCCTGTTACGGCGGAAAACCACCCTGGAACTATTCCGCGCGCTCGCCACTGAACGACGATGGAGTGATTGCGCCTACTGCGGCGTTGGGATCGTTTCCTTACACACCTTTTTACAGCACCCAGGTTTTACTGAATCTCGCTGAGATGCCGCTTGCACAGGGAACTTACGGCTTTGCAGATGCCTATTGCCCATCGACAAATACTTCAGAAAAAAAACATCTGGCGATTGATCAGGGGCCGATTGTGGTGATGATGGAAAATTACCGTTCAGGACTGATCTGGAACCTGATGATGAAAAATGAGCACGTGTTGCAAGGTTTAAAAGCCGCCGGGGTAAAGGATAAACCGGTCTTCAGTCAGGGATTTCACCGGGCCATCGCCAATACCATCACCAACGAAGTTGACCTGATGCGCCATCCCGACCGGAAACTCTTCGAGCTGGATTACTATCTGGAAAGTGCCGGAACTGTAAAATTTACCGTCACCAGCAAAGCGCAGAACAAAGTTGTTCTCGAAAAAACAATTTCAGGAAATGTTGGGGAAAATGTTTTTGAATTCGACAGTCAGGAAATCATGAAAGGAAAACAACACACCATTCTAATGAAAACTCCTGACGGAAAAGAATATTCACTGTTAGTCAGACTAAGATAACTATTCATATTAACTATTTAATTTTTAACATTATGAGAAAAATAATCTTTACTTTTTGTATTGCCTTATTTTCCATGACCAGTTTTGCTCTGGATAATATTGTATTGGACGACTTTGAAAGCGGCCAGGTAGGTTTTACTACTGAAGTGCATATCAATCCTGCGGCCAGCTTTGATATCTCGGTTGTTGACAATCCGGTAAAAGCGGGAATCAACACCAGCAATAAAGCCTGGAAATGGCAACGCCTCGACACTGGTGACAATCAGTCGTGGGCAGGATTCTGGGCAATTTTAAAGGATGCGGTTCCTGAAGGATATTCCAAAGTGGAAGTGAAATATCTGCGCACCAATGCTACTTCTCAACTTCGTATGAAGGTTGAAGGATCTGTAACCAAAGAATTTAATCCGGTTAACACTGCTACAAAAACAAATGAATGGGAAACCATTGTTTTTGATTTAACTGCGAATGGGATTCAGAACATCAATGTAATCAGTCTGTTTCCTGATAACTATACACCGATTGATGTGTCAGCGTTGGTTTACATCGACGATATTAAAGTAATTTACGAAACCCCTCCGGTTGTTCCGGCGGCTACCTCTCTGACACTTTTCAGTAACAGTGCAAGCGACCGTTTTCACGACCAGAGCTGGTCAACCAAAACAGCTCCAAGTACGCTGGTTCAGGAACATTGGCAGGGAGCAGGACTTCCTGATGGTGATAAATTACCATGTGTAACAACTCCGGTTAAATCTGGCCCGAATGCCCTGAAACTGCAGTGGAAATCTGCTGAAGGTGGTTCGTGGATGGCCCTGGTTGCTGCTGTGGGTTGGACTTCGTTTGACCTGACTGCAATGAAAAACCTCAAATTCTGGATTAATTCGCCGGTTGCACTGGCCAAAACTGCTTTGCCAAAATTCTATTTCGAATCGCATAGCGGCAATCCGAACCACACTGGCAAGCTGATGCTTGAAAATTATGTAACTGCTGATCTGGCTGCCGACACCTGGACAGAAGTGAGTATCCCATTGGCCGACATCTGGGCTGTTGATGAAACTTTCGCTGCAAAAAATGTGATCAAGGGTATTTTCTTCGAACAGAATACGGCCGATAATGTGGAACACACACTTTTTATGGACGATTTCAAATTCGTAAACGACAATCTGATGCTCGATGATTTTGAAAGCGGCGAGGTGACCTTTACCGAAGAGGTTCATGGAAATCCACCTGCACACATGGATTTTGCTGTTGTGGATAATCCGTTTAAAACAGGTATTAACACCAGCAATAAAGTCTGGGAATGGAAACGTTACGATGCTGAAGCTGAAAATAAAATCTGGGCAGGTTTCTGGTCTGTTCTGAAGACAGCGGTTCCTTCAGGATTCAACTGGGTCGAAATTAAATATTTACGTACAAACGCCACTTCACAACTGAGAATTAAATGCGAAGGAGCCATTACCAAAGAAATGAATCCGGTGACTCCTGCTTCAAAAACAAACGAATGGGAAACGATGAGGTTTGACTTAACAGCCAATGGAATTAAAAACGTAACCGTTTTTGGATTCTTCCCCGATTATTATGAGCCAATCGATCCGGCAGCTGTAACTTATATCGACGATATTGTTTTTGTCAAAGATGAGGATATCGTAGTTCCACCACCTCCAAGCACACTTGTTTTGTTCGATAACAGTGCCAGCGACCGTTTCCACGATCAAAGCTGGGTGAATCAAACTGCTCCGAGTACCGTTGTTACTGAACATTGGCAGGGAGCCGGCCTTCCGGATGGAGATAAATTGCCTGTGGTAACTTCACCGGTTAAAGCCGGAACCAATGCGCTGAAACTGCAGTGGAAATCAGTGGATACAGGCGACTGGAAAGCTATGACTGCTTCAATTGGCTGGCAGGCTTTTGATCTGACAACCATGAAAGAACTGAAATTCTGGGTGAATTCGCCTGTTGCACTCGATAAAGCTGCTTTGCCTAAAATTTATCTCGAAGCATTTAGCGGGAATCCAAATGTCACCGGCAAATTATTGCTTGCCAGCTATCTTCCAAATGGTCTGGTTGCCGATACCTGGACCGAAGTGATCGTTCCTTTGGCCGACCTTTGGGCTGCCGATCCGACTTTTGCATCGAAAGACCTGATCAAAGATGTATTCTTTTCTCAAAATGCAGCTGACAATGTTCAGCACACCTTGTATATGGACGAGTTTACCTTTGTTAGCGCAACAACCGGATTAAATCCGCAACTGGTAAATAAAGCCTTTAATGCGTACTATTTTGACGGTCAGATTCACATTTCGGATTACTCCGGAACCGTTCGTGTATTCGATATCGTTGGTCGCAAAGTTGCTGAGGGCATTTCAGAAAATGGAAACTTCAGGGTAAATCTGAACAGGGGAATTTATATCGTAAGTACAAAACTTGGGAATTCAAAAATTGTACTGAAATAAAAAAAGAGAGGATGGTTGTATCAAAAGTCGATTTTGCAAGTCATCCTGAACTTGTTTCAGGATCCCATCACATTGATCATCAGACCCCGAAATAAATTCGGGGTGACGGACAAGTAAATTCCGACTTTTGATACATCCTTCTTTTTGATAAGAATACTTAATCCGGATAATGAATTCTGGTTTGTAAATGCTACGACAATGAAAATCAATTTTTTACCAGCTTCTGTAATTTTAATACTTCTTGCAGCAGGCTTCATTTCCTGCCAAAACGGGAAGGGGAAATCCACCAAAACAGCAGTAACATCGTCCTGTTTAACCGATGAGCAATTGCTGGATTCGATTCAGTACCGAACTTTTCAGTATTTCTGGGACGGCGCTGAACCCAATTCAGGAATGGCCCGCGAGCGGTTTCATGTCGATGGCATTTATCCTGAAAACGACCAGAATGTGGTCACTTCGGGTGGTTCCGGATTTGGAGTAATGGCAATTTTGGTTGGGATCGAACGTGATTTTATTACCCGCGAAGCAGGTATTGAACGGCTCAGTAAAATCGCCGGATTTCTTGCAAAGGCCGATCGATTTCATGGCGTATGGCCACATTGGATGTTTGGAGAAACCGGCAAGATAAAGCCTTTCGGAAGTAAGGACGATGGCGGCGATATCGTTGAAACAGCCTACCTGGTTCAGGGCCTGATCTGCGTAAAAAATTATCTGAATCCGGATGTTCCGGAGGAAAATGTGCTGGCTGAAAAACTGGATCAGCTTTGCCGTGAAGTGGAATGGAACTGGTACCAAAATGGAAAACCGGCTTTGTACTGGCACTGGTCGCCAACGCACAACTGGGAGATGAATTTTGCCATCGAAGGGTACAACGAATGCCTGATTGCCTATGTACTTGGTGCAAGTTCCCCAACTTTTCCGCTTGCTCCGGAAGCCTATCACCAGTGTTGGGCACGAAATGGCGGAATCAACGGCGAGACTACGAAATATGGTTACACCCTGAAGTTAAAACACAATGGTGCAGAAGAATATGGCGGACCACTCTTTTGGTCGCATTATTCGTATCTCGGGCTCGATCCGCGAAATCTTAAAGACCGGTATGCCAACTACCGGGATGAAACCCGAAACCATGTGATGATCGATTACCAGTATTGTGTCGAAAATCCCAAAAATTACAAAGGTTACGGAGCCGATTGCTGGGGACTGACTGCAAGCTATTCGGTGAATGGTTACGATGCACACCAGCCTTCGAACGATTTGGGCGTAATTTCACCAACTGCGGCTTTGTCTTCATTCCCCTATTCTCCGGAAGAAAGCATGCGGGCCGCTCGCTATTTTTACGAAAAGCTTGGCGACAAACTTTGGGGGCCTTACGGGTTTTACGATGCCTTCAGCGAAACCGAAAACTGGTTTCCGCAACGCTACCTGGCTATCGACCAGGGGCCAATCGTGGTGATGATTGAAAATTACCGGACGCAATTGTTCTGGAAACTTTTTATGAAAGATCCTGATGTTCAGAACGGTTTAACCAGGCTGGATTTCACATTTCAGGAAAAATAAAATGTGATCAGTCTCAGTGTTCAGTATTCCCGGATATTGATTATCCAGCTTTAAATTATCTGAATATATTTCGACTTTTTGATTTTTTTTTCCTTCAGGAACAGTATCTGGATGGACTAAAAATAGATGATGATGATCTCTATTGTCCCATACGGGACAAATTTTGCTATCAGGTGGATATTATCTACCCATATATTTTCCCTCCGGGAAATTTAAATAAACACAAAGTACCGCTAAAAAATATTTAATCATCGAAAGTGCCAAAACTCCCCTCCGGTTGGAGGGGCTGGGGGAGGCCAATAAAAGAATATGATATGAAAACTTCAAACTTACTTCTGATTTTGGCAATTGCATTGCTACCATTTTTGATGTCGTGCTCTCAAAAAAAATCTGCAAACGACGATCAGCAGATGAATTCTTTCATCGACGATCTGATGGCAAAAATGACACTGGAAGAAAAACTCGGGCAGCTCAATTTACCTGCGTCCGGAGATATTATTACCGGTGCCGGAAGCAATAACAACATTGCCGAAAAGATCAGGGAAGGTAAGGTTGGAGGACTTTTCAACATTAAATCTGCAGAGAAAATAAAGGCAGTACAGAAAATTGCCGTTGAGGAAAGCCGCCTGAAAATCCCGCTGATTTTTGGGATGGATGTGATTCATGGATACCAGACTTTATTTCCGATTCCGCTCGGAATGTCGTGCAGCTGGGATATGAGCCTGATGGAGAGAAGTGCCCGGATTGCAGCACAGGAAGCCACGGCCGATGGGATTTGCTGGACATTTTCCCCGATGGTCGATATTTCGCGCGATCCGCGATGGGGGCGTGTTTCCGAAGGTTCCGGAGAAGATCCGTACCTGGGTTCGCGAATTGCAGAAGCCATGGTGAAAGGATATCAGGGTGACGATTTGAAAAAGAACAATACCATGATGGCCTGTGTCAAACATTTTGCTTTGTACGGAGCCATTGAAGCCGGCCGCGATTATAATACGGTTGACATGAGCCGCATCCGGATGTACAACGAATATTTGCCACCCTACAAAGCCGCTTTCGATGCAGGGGCCGGTAGTGGAATGGCGTCGTTTAACGAAATCGACGGAATTCCGGCAACTGGAAACAAGTGGTTGCTCACCGATTTGTTGCGACAAGAGTGGGGTTTCAACGGATTTGTGGTAACCGATTATACCGGTATTCAGGAAATGACCGATCATGGGATGGGCAATCTGAAAGAGGTTTCGGCTCTTGCCCTAAATGCCGGAGTGGATATGGATATGGTTGCCGATGGTTTTTTAAATACACTGAAAGCTTCATTGGATGAAGGAAAAGTAACTCAGGAAGAAATTGATCAGGCTTGCCGACGGATTCTGGTGGCCAAATACAAACTCGGACTGTTTGAAGATCCATACCGATATTGCGACGGGAACCGGTCAAAAAACGAAATATTTACTCCTGAAAACAGGCAGGTAGCGCGCGAAATTGCTTCCCAGACTTTTGTGTTGCTGAAAAACGAAAACCAAACACTTCCTCTTCAGGAAAAGAGAACCATTGCCCTGGTTGGCCCATTGGCCGACAATCGTGAAAACATGCCAGGAACCTGGAGCGTGGCCGGCGATTTTGCAAAATCTGTTTCGTTACTGGATGGTTTGAAAAATGCTCTGGGCGATCAGGCCAAAGTAATTTATGCAATGGGAACCAATGTGGTGAGCGATCCGAAACTTGATGCACGGATCAGCATATTTGGGAAACCAACCAAATGGGATAATCGCTCTCAAAAGGAAATGATTGCTGAAGCGGTGGCTGCGGCCCGCAAATCGGATGTAGTTATTGCTGCGGTTGGCGAATCGGCTGAAATGTCCGGAGAAGCTTCGAGCCGTTCGGATATTAATCTTCCGGAGAACCAGCGCGAATTGCTTGCCGCTCTGCAGGCTACCGGAAAACCTGTGGTGATGGTACTGTTTACAGGTCGTCCACTCACAATTAACTGGGAAAAAGCCAATATTCCGGCAATCCTGAATGTGTGGTTTGCGGGTACCGAAGCCGGTGATGCCATTGCCGATGTGTTGTTCGGAAAAGTAAATCCTTCCGGAAAACTGAGTGCAACTTTTCCACAAAATGTAGGGCAAATTCCGATCTATTACAACCATAAAAACACCGGTCGTCCATTGGCTGAAGGTGCCTGGTTCTCGAAATTCCGTTCGAATTACCTCGATGTTTCCAATGATCCGCTTTATCCGTTTGGTTATGGCTTGAGTTACACGACTTTTGAGTATAAAAACCTTAGCTTGAGTGATTCAATTTTAACTGCCGATGGAAATATTAACGTGTCCGCTGAGCTTACCAACTCCGGAAAGTACGATGGCGCTGAGGTGGTGCAATTGTATTTGCGCGATATGGTCGGATCAGTTACCCGACCGGTAAAGGAATTAAAAGGTTTTCAAAAAGTATTCCTGAAACAAGGCGAATCCCGTAAAGTTGAATTTACACTGACCGAAAAAGACCTGCGTTTTTACAACAGCGACCTGAAATTCGTAAGCGAGCCCGGCGAATATAAGGTATTTGTTGGAACCAGTTCTGCTGAAAATCTGGAAGCAGGATTTGTGTTGAAATAAAAATTCAAATCCGTCAGCTAAAGCAGACGGCAAAGGATAGCGCAGCCTTGATTCATGGCAATATAGTTCAGTGAGGCATTTCCTTTGCTGTTGGTTTTAACCAACGGATTTGAATTCCTTATTTCATTCCCGGAGTAATGATCCGATACTCTCCGCTTAAATGCATCAGGCTGAACAAATAAAGCAGGCCATCGAAATACGGATCAAAATAGCCGTCTTCGTAAGGTTCGAGTTTCGCGTTCCAAACGGCATCGACAAATTTCCAGCTTTTTGCCTGAGTTCCCATAATCGATGCTGCTGCCGATGTGGAAACCAATCCAAGTGAATGGCGCAGTTTCTGAAAACCACCAGCCTGAAGTATTTCCTCCTGTACTGGCAAAGATCCGTCGAGCATAAACTGGTCTTCGAAGGTGTCGATGCCCCGGCAGAACAGGAAGTTTTGAATCCGTTTTCCATAATCCTGTTGCCATTTAATGTCTTTTGCATACCACGAATAATCCATAGCGATGTTCATCGGAACGCGCCACGAATCGTAACGGAAAGCTGGTTGCATCTTCCAGAAATTTCGGGGAGCGCCACTAAACTCGGCATAATCAGAATTCAGGCCGGTTGGCCGGTTGCAGGCCCGGTGCAGGTAAACGCGTGCCGTGTCGGCACAATCGCGGTAAAACTGTTCGTGCCCATCTTTGGCATATTCAGCCCAAACTTCATAAAAAGCTGGCAGATGATACGATGGATCGGTCCAGTTATAGCCGCCCCTGTCGGGAACAAAAGTAATTTGCTTGTGCTCGGTATTGATCACGTTTGTTACACCTTCCGTTCCGTTTTTACTCCACATGGCATCCAGTATTCTGCGGGCTTCGGCGTAATAATTAATTCCGGTATCGTTTCCCCAGCGGTTGGATGCAAAAAGCAGATCGGTCACAAAATACAATTCTCCATCGGAAGCTGATCCGTCCGAGTTTTTCTTAAAGGTTTTATTATCTACGCTCCAGGCAAAATAGGCATCGTGAGCACCGCCCTGATGTTGCATGTAGTGTTTTGTCCAGCGCCAGAGTTTGTCAAATACATCTTTTTTATTCAGCTGCACGGCAACCATCAGACCATAGGAAAGACCTTCAGTACGGGCATCGTTGTTTTTTACATCCGAAACATAGGCCATCGAATCGCCCACTTCGAAATATACTTTGGTTGGTCCTTCAAATACATCGTAATAAGCTTTGGCTAATTTGGCATCAATGTCTGCCTGGCTGTATCCGGCTTCACGCAAAACATTCCGGTATTTGCCTGTTTCGTGGGCACCTTTTTCCCAGGGATTCATTGTTCCGCGCTGATCTTTTATATCCTTGTTGCAGTCTTTGGTAGAGTTTGTTTCCTGTCCGAAGCCCAGGGCATTCAGAAATAAAGAAAGTACGAAAAACGAAAGTATTTTTTTCATGTTGGATTGGTTTAGATTTTAAAATTAGAACAAAATACTGATATAAATTTTTTACGTGCTGAATAGAACGATAAGTCGTATTCATGATTGATAAGTATTACCCTTTGAGATATATTTCAGGATAACTTTCGAAGTGGAGTAATCAGGAATGCAAATTATATCCCTCTTTTTAGAAGAGGCAAGCCGACCAAATGTGCAATTGTTTTGGCTGCCTGATCGCCTTCGGGACTAAAAGCCCAGACAAAAATTGCTTTTAAAGGATTGGTCTTTTGTATTTCTTCAATGGCACGCACCGCAAGTTGTTTGGCAATTCCCTGCCGGCGGTATTCTTCCAAAACCAGGGCAGAACAAAGGTAAAGGGCTTCATATGTCGCATGTAGCGGAGTGAGTTCGAACAGTTCCTTTTCTGTAATTTCTGCCGACAGAAATCTGTTCATTAAATCGAGCGTGGTTGGAATGATTAAAATCCATGCAACCGGCCCGTTTTCATCGGTGTATTCCGAAATGGTTGCCGGGTGGATTTGTTTTAAACGCTTCAATACTTTATCATCCACATCAAGTTGACTGGGATCATTCTTAACAGCAAAAACCTCATCGGCCAGTTTGATCAGCCGTTCAAAATTACTTAATGACATTACAGCTGATTTGGTAATGTAAATCTGAAAATACTTCCCTGTCCTTCTTCACTTTCTACCCAGATTTTGCCTTGATGTTTTTCAACAAATTCTTTACAAAGGATTAGTCCCAGTCCGGTTCCTTTTTCGTCCTGAGTTCCCTGGGTGGAAAAACCTTCTTCGATCCTGAACAGTTTTTCAAGATCTTCCGGATGAATCCCAACTCCAAAATCGATCACCGCGACTTCAATCTGATGGGTGTTTTCAACGACCGAAATTTCAATTTTACTTTCAGGATAACTGAATTTCAGAGCGTTTGAAATCAGATTGCGCAGAATGGTACTAAGCATGGCCCGGTCGGCATAAACGGCGACATAGGGTGGAAAGTTGGTCAAAATCTGAATTGATTTCTGGTTTGCAGGTTCGGTAAATAATTCAGTCAATTCCCTGATCAGGGAAACCAGTTCAAAATATTCAGGATTAAATCCGATTTTTCCGGTTTGTGAGCGTGACCATTCCAGCAGGTTCATGAGTAAATCCATTGCCAGTTGAGAAGAATTTTGAATGATTGTTGCGTATTTTTCCAATCCCTGGTAGTCCTGATTTTTAACCTGATAAGAAAGCAGATCGCAAAAACCTACAATGCTGTTGAAAGGACTTCTTAAATCGTGCGCGATAATGGAAAGAAATTTATCTTTTGTGGCATTTAACTCATTGAGCCTTGCTTCATTTGTTTTCAGCTTGTGTTCTGTTTTTTTCCGTTCGGTAATGTCCCGAACATTGAGAACGATTGATTTTATGTTCGGATTTTTTAACTGATTGGTGCCAAAGGCTTCGAGATAAATCCAGTGACCATTTTTATGACGATGCCGGTATTGTAGGCCTCCCGTACCACTGTTGTTTAAAATCTGCTCAAATTCGGCCTTCGCAAATACCTGGTCTTCCGGATGAATCATGGACTCAATCACAGGAATATTTATTAATTCATGGGCTTCAAATCCCAGTATTTTTTCACAGGATTCACTTACATATCGCTGAATACCCTGTGAATCGAGCAATACAATCATGTCAAAAGAATTTCGGATGAGGTGCTTATATTTTTCTTCCTCTTCTTTTAATTTGATTTCAGCTTCCTGTCGTTTTGAAATGTTGTCAAAAAGAGCAATAAAATATCCTTTTTTTGGACTTAATACCGAAATGGTCAGATGGCTTTTCAGCGGAGTAAAAAACAGTTTCAATTTCTGCGGAATTCCTGTTGATGCCACCGATCCGTATAACCTGATAACTTCAGGTTGCTCTTTATTTATTCCTGGAAATAGTTCAGTAAATTTCTGTCCTGAAATTCCCTGAAGCCCGGTAAGTTGTTCAAATTCTGAATTTACCTTCAGGTATTTGAAGTCAGTCGGATTGTCGTTTTCATAAATCATTTCACAAAAAGCATATCCGTTGAGAGAATCTTCAAATAAAAAATGCCAGTCAGTATCTGTATAGATAAAATCTGATTTTGACTTTTGTTTTAATATTTCATTTGCCTGCTTCAGTTCTGCAAGCTGTTTTTCAAGATCCTTGTACGTCGGTTTCATAATCATCAATGATTTATGATTGGGGTGTTTTTTAAGCTCATTCGTGCTGCTGTTAAAAGCAGGAATCAAAAAATGATTACTGAATTTGATCAGGACACAATAGACATCTTACCAAATATAACACATTAGAAGTGATTATTTTTTATGATTTTTATCTTAAGTTCATGAATTTTTAATATTTATCCGAAAATTTAAGGGGGTATTCGCAGAAACACGTACAAAACCGCTTTGTATACTGTTGTTTTCTAATTAAAATACATTCAACATCAACCTTCAGTTTTTTCCTGAAAACCTTTTGCAATTCCGGACGTTTTCGTTTCAGCTAACGAATGCGTATTTTGTGAAAGATTTATAAATGATAAAGAATGCTTGCTTCCGGAACAACTTTAAAGATGCGTACCGAATTTGCCGAACCGGTGCGTTATTTTCTTCCATTGGCTGAATCGGAAATCCTGATGAACGACCTGATCGGGAAAAATATTACGCTCACTTTTACCGGCCAGATCAATTGTATTTCGTGCGGCAAACGTACCAAAACATCTTTCGGACAAGGCTTTTGCTACAGTTGTCTGCAAACTGCTCCGGAAGCCAGCGAAACGGTAATGCGCCCAGAACTGTCGAAGGCCCATCTGGGAATTGCCCGCGATATGGATTGGGCCCGCGAACACGACCTGATCGACCATTTTGTATATCTGGCCGTTTCCGGAGAATTGAAAGTTGGGGTGACGCGTCATCATCAGGTGCCAACGCGCTGGATTGATCAGGGGGCAAACCAGGCGATTATTCTTGCCCGCACACCAAACCGCCACATTTCAGGAGTGATTGAAGTGTACCTGAAGAATTTCTTTGGCGATAAATCCAACTGGCGGTCGATGCTTCTGAATAAAGTTTCCGGAGTTTTTGATCTGCAGGCTGAAAAGACGAAAGCCTCGGATCTTTTACCTGCCGAATTGCAACAATATATTTATCCTGACGATAAAATTTGGGAAATCAGTTATCCGGTTTCTGTATTTCCGGAGAAAGTAACCAGTGTTTCATTCGACAAAGAACCTGTAATTTCAGGAATTCTGGATGGAATTAAAGGACAATACCTGATTTTTTCGGATGGTCGTGTGCTCAATATCCGTAAACATAACGGATACTGGCTCGAAATCAGTCTGAATGATTAAATCGATAAATTTTGAAGGGATGGGCATAAGTCAGTCCTTCGAAGCTTTTTTTTTCGTTATTTTAGGTTCTTTAAAAAAACCTGATTGACAAACTACTTTTATTATGATGGAACAAATTGATTGGGGAAAGTTAGGCTTCGGATATATGAAGACTGATTACAACATCCGTTGTACCTATAAAGATGGCGCATGGGGAGAACTTGAAGTTAGTAACAGTGAATATCTGAACCTGCATATGGCGGCTACTTGTTTGCATTACGGACAGGAAGCATTCGAAGGATTAAAGGCGTATCGCGGAAAAGATAATAAAGTGCGGGTATTCCGGATGGACGAAAATGCCAAACGGATGCAGGATTCCAGTCATGGGACTTTGATGGCTGTTCTGCCGGTTGAAAAATTTGAGGAAGCGGTGGTGAAAGCAGTTAAATTGAACGAACGTTTTGTGCCGCCTTACGAGTCGGGTGCTGCGTTGTATATTCGTCCGTTTTTATTTGGAACCGGCGCCCAGGTTGGTGTACGACCAGCCAACGAATATATGTTCGTTATTTTTGTAACTCCTGTAGGTCCATATTTTAAAGGAGGTTTTCAAACCACACCTTTTGTGATTATGCGCGAGTTCGATCGTTCAGCACCACTTGGAATGGGAAAATATAAGGTTGGCGGAAATTATGCCGCCAGTTTGGCCGCTGGGGCAAAAGCACACGAACTGGGTTATTCCAATGTGTTTTATCTTGATGCAAAAGAAAAAAAATACATCGATGAATGTGGTGCAGCCAATTTCTTCGGAATAAAGAACAATACTTACATTACACCAAAATCGAGTTCTATTTTACCATCGATCACCAATAAGAGTTTGATGGTATTGGCTCAGGACATGGGCCTGAAGGTGGAACAGCGACCGGTTGCCGTTGAAGAACTGGCTACTTTCGAAGAAGCTGGTGCCTGTGGAACTGCCGCGGTCATCAGTCCGATTGAGCGGATTGATGACTATGACGAAAAGATTTCCTATGTGTTTTCGAAAGATGGCCAGCCTGGTGAAATCAGCGAAAAATTGTATAAAAAACTGATTGGAATCCAATATGGTGACGAGCCGGATACCCACGGTTGGGTAACGGTGATTGAAGATTAAAATCGTATTTCCGAAATATAAAAAACCCTGTCCGGATTGCTCCGGACAGGGTTTTTTATGGTGCAATATTCTTAGATTTTATTAGTTTCCTGTAACCCAAAATAATGATACTCAACTTAATATTTGGGAAATAGGATTGACGTATTATTTTTAGAAAGATGCCGGGATAAGACAGTTTATTTGCTTCCAACCATCTTTGATGTTTCAATACTGCTAATTTATTGACTCTCTTAAAGATGATCTAGAATCTTGACTTTCTATTTCTTCCGGATTCCGATCACATTCGGAATTTTCCAGAAGTGGTCGTTGTTGTCGTTGTTGCAGGTGTTCGAAACGTAACTGCCGTATTTGGCAATCACGGTATC
>JBASYJ010000091.1:0-13547 GCA_049277435.1 Prolixibacteraceae bacterium | reverse complement strand
TAATTGAAGCAAACATTCAGGTAATTGTTTTCAGGCAAATCAAGGTTTCCCATCATTCCAAAATGGGTTTCGAAATAAGCGGGAGCAAATTCAGGTTCAGTCAGGCAAATGGCTTTGGTTTCCTTCTGGAATAAAGATCCAGTAATTTTTTGCTGCTTTTGTATCGCGCGACTATAAGACCGAAGAATTATTCCGATTGAATCATTCAATGTTCGGGTTTTGGAATGTTTAGTGAGGGTTTCACTTAAAGTGAAACCCTCACTATCCCGAATTTTAGTCACCTGCTCACTAACATCAGCAACAATCTGATTCACCGAAATCATCAAATGGAAATGATTTGGCATCAGACACCAGGCAAGAATATCAGCATGTGGCAAAACGTATTTTCTGACCTTATCGAGAAAAAACAGGTAGTTCTCTTGGGTGAAAAATACTGTCTGTGAATTATTTCCACGATTGAAGATATGATAGATCTGACCGGAAGAAAAGTCCATCGATAATTTTATCTTCAATTTAACACTATTATTTATGAAAATCAACTTCTCCGATGACGATTAAAAATCGCGTCACCTAAAAACAAGTCAGGGCTTCACTTTGGAGTGAAACCCTGACTTATAATGAAATTATTTGAAAAATATCTAATTCGATTTCTTCACGAATTTGGTTAAAATATAGATAACCTGTCCGTTCACACGGCCTTCAATAAGTTCTGCGTTATCGGCAACCAACGAAATGCCACGCACTGCAGTTCCACGTTTTGCGGTAAATCCTCCGCCTTTAACATCCAGATCTTTGATTAAAACTACGGTATCGCCGCTTTGAAGAACGACTCCATTGCTGTCGATGTGTTTTACTGCATCGTCCTGCGAAACGCCTTCACCGCTTGCCTGGGCCCAGGCCAGTGCTTCTTCGTCCAGATAGAGCATATCCAGCAAATCGTTTGGCCAGCTTTCAGCGCGCAGTCTGTTAAGCATTCTCCAGGCCATCACCTGAACAGCAGGAACGGTACTCCACATGCTGTCGTTTAAACAGCGCCAGTGATTGGCATCCATCTTTTCCGGATTTTCAATCTGATCCAGACAAGTTTCACAAACCAGCACACATTCTTCTGCTTTTCCGTTCGATGTGGGCGGTATTTCATACACTTTCAATTCATCTGTTGCTCCACACAATTCGCATTTCGATCCGCTTCGTGCCAGCATTTCCTTTTCTGTACTCATTTCTATCAATTCTTAATTTGCCGCAAAA
The DNA here is from genome assembly GCA_049277435.1 of Prolixibacteraceae bacterium. Classification (GTDB taxonomy): domain Bacteria; phylum Bacteroidota; class Bacteroidia; order Bacteroidales; family Prolixibacteraceae; genus Aquipluma. Next base: position 12,299 of record JBASYJ010000091.1, on the reverse strand, counting down.
CTAAGTTTTTATATCCAAAAAGTACAATTAAACTGATTCATTCAGTCAAATTAAGCACAACAAAATTCAGACGAAACACTCATTCCTGCTCAAATCCGTAATCGTGCTCCACTTTTGCAATGCGAACTTTAAATGACTGGTACCAAGCTTTCCGGCCTTTTTCTCGCGCAAAAGCATGTTGCGAATTCATTTTCCATTTTTGAATTGATTCCGGGTCGCGCCAGTATGAAACGGTGATTCCAAGCTCGTTTCGTGCGGATTCTACGCCTAAAAATCCTTCCTGAAGTTGGGCCAGTTCAAGCATTCGATCGGCCATTTCAGAATATCCGCCATCGCCGTCTGTCCGAACAGAAGTAAAAATCACGGCATAATACGGAGGCTTTGGTGTTTTCGCTATCATAAATCCTGAATTAAGTTTAGTTTGTTCAGGCTATTCCGATCGATTTGAGAAAGACAAATGCAACAGCAGCCCAAACCACGGTGTTATATATCAAACTTATCCCCAAAAACTTCAGGATTATTTTCCCCAATTTCTGACCATAAAATTTCCGGAGAGCCAGAATAAAATAAACCGGAAAACTGAGCAATAATATTGTTCCAACCCAAATTATTCCTGAATGAAAAAGTAGGTTCAATGAAATTAGTATAATCAGGAGCAGGAATAAATACGAATGTAAATGAATGGAAAATATCAGGTGCCGGATATAAAACTGGTTTCTCCGGATGTAAAAAAGCTTTAAAATAAGAGCAAATAATGGAAGCAAAATAAAGAATGTCCATGACAGGTATTTCAGGATAATCGAAATAACAATTTCCGGAGCACGACACATGATAATGTAGGAATTCAGTTTTTTTATTTCAGCCGGATCGGTCTCGGTTTTAAGTTTCTCTTCCATCCGTGAAGCCAGTTTATTCAGATTATCTCGGATATTTCCGGATTTAAAATCACTGAAATCAATTTTCAAATCATTGCCGTTTTTTGACAATGAATCCTGCACCAGTTTTACTTCCTCCAAAACAGAATTATTGGCCAATTCCGGAACTTCCTGTTTAAATCCTGGTCAATTTTGGTATCGATATTAAAAACAAGTCCGGATTGTTCTGTTTTTGTTTGGACATCCAGATTAGCCTTTTGATCCAGCCAGCTTTCAGAATAAAACTGCAGCATCAGAAACAGGATAAAACTCAGGAAAACGAATATCCTGAATGGCGGAGAGTAACGCACCCGGCGCCCGGCAAAAAATTCGGAAGTCAGCATTCCCGGTCGGCTGACCAGATACCAAAAGGTTTGAAAAAAACGCGTATCGAATGCAAAAAAATTGCCGACGAAATCGTATAAAACAAATCCCATCGGCCGGTTAAACTCGGCAACTTCCTGTCCGCAAACCGGGCAGAAATAACCTTTAAATTCATGATCACAATTTTCACATCGAATCATTTCCAGCTCATGCAATGCAATTTGATTGCGATTGATTAATCCGGATGGTTTGAATTTGCGGAAAAGCTTCATAAATCAAAACTTAAAAAATAAAGTTGTCTCAAAAGTCAAAACAAATGCGAATCTGGCCACCCCGGATTTCTTTCGGGATCTAATATACCATGATATAGGATCCTGAAACAAGTTCAGGATGACTGTTTCCTTGATTTTTGAGGCAGCTTCAGTAAATTTGGTTTATATTTTTGATTCCACCAATTTTAAAATTTCGGCTTCTTTAGCCAATGTTTCCTGAAGAAGTTGAGCGGCTTTTTGCAGAATATCTTCCGCGAAGGTTTTATCGGCCAGGCTTCCGGCATTTATCCGAACATTCAGGTACGCCCCGTAAACCGCAGTCCGGGCACACAAGGCGCCAACCCCGGCATCCGACAAGGAATTCGGATTTCCAATTTCGGCCATGGCCTGAATCACTTCGAGCGACTGAAAGGCGGTTTGCATCACTTCAAACGGAACTTCGATGGCATGTTTGGTGGCTACCTGAATAGCTGCTGATCGGTTTTTCTTTTCCTGATCGGTATTTTTTGGTAAACCGAAAGCATCCATAATGGCATTGAATGAGGCGGTATCTTCATCCACCAGTTTCAGCAGCCGGTCGTGAGCCTGTTTGCCTTTTTCAGCCCAATCCGAAAACTCTTCCCAACGCACATCCCAGCCACGTTTGTGAGCGGAAAGATTCGCAACCATCGAACCCAGGGCCGCACCCAGAGCACCGACATAAGCAGAAACAGAACCGCCGCCCGGGGCTGCCGATTCGGAAAGAGTTTCGTTTGAGAAACCAGCCAAACTGAAATCGACCAGTTTATTTTCCTGCTCATCAATCAGGTATTCAATGATTCGTTTCTTCGGATCGAAAGGAGCCAACTCATCCAAACCGAGCGATTTAACGGCTATTTTAATGATCTCTGCATCCGGAATTCCAACCGAACGTTCCTGTTTCTGGAGAAAATATTTACCGGCATCGAGCATGGCCTGCAATGGAATTACTCCAATCAGTTCAGAACCAGTCACCCGGATTCCACGATCGCGGGCACGTTCAACCACCTCGTCGAAGGCCTGATGCATGGAAGTTACCGTAATATCGGTCAGGTTCATGGAGATTTGGGCAACTCCGTATTGCTGAATAAACCAGCCAATGGCACGGACTTTTTTCAAAGTTCCGGGAATGCGCAAAGGTTCGCCATTTTCGTCGTTTACAATTTTTCCGGTTACCGGATCACCTTCGCGAACCACACGACCGGCCTCACGCACATCAAAAGCGATGGAATTGGCGCGGCGAACCGAAGTTGTATTGAGGTTTACATTGTAGGCAATCAGGAAATTGCGGGCGCCAACGGCTGTTGCTCCAGCTCTTTCATTTAGCACAACGGGTCCAAAATCAGGTTTCCATTCCGGCTTTTGCAGCTTTTCCTTCAATCCTTCGTATTCGCCTGCCCGGCAATTTGCCAGACTTCGGCGAACTTCGGTAGCAGCAGCAAATTCGTAGCAATAAACCGAAATGCCCAGCTCCTCTCCCATTCGTTTCGCCAGTTTGTGCGCATAAACCACAGTTTCTTCCATCGAAATGTTGGCAATCGGGATAAACGGACACACATCGGTGGCACCAAAACGCGGATGTTCTCCCTTGTGTTTGCTCATGTCGATTAGTTGCGCGGCCATTTTTGCCCCCTGAAACGCGGCTTCAATAACCTGTTCGGGTTCGCCAACAAAAGTCACTACAGTGCGGTTGGTATCTTTCCCGGGATCGACATTTAGCAATTTAATACCGTCGACCCGTTCAATGGCGTCAGTAATTTGTTTAATTATTTTTTCATCTCTTCCCTCCGAGAAATTCGGAACACATTCGATCAGTTGTTTCATATTTGGTTAAAATATCGTTAGTTAATCCGGATGCCTTTTAGTTCAAATCCTTAAAGCAAAGTTTCAGAAATTTATTGGCTGTATCGCTAATTAAAGTCATGAATTAACTGATTCATGTGGACTTGAATAAGCATTTCTAAATTAAACCTATTACAATTAGTCCATCTACTTAAAAGCCTGTTTGGTTTAACCTCTGCGAGGTATAAGGCACTTGGGGCTTAATTTTACTACTATACTGAATCTTATATGCAACTATTTTTTAAAGACCAATTATATTCCGTCCGGAAGTAGGCCAAAGCCTTGTTCGACGTTGTCTCCCGGACGTTTGTCATCATCTATTTCTTCTTTCTATAAATATTTTGCTCCTCTGGAGCAGGAACCGATTAGACATTTCGCCTGACTAGAATGAAGTTGTGCCAGAGGCACGAAATATTTATAGAACAACAACAAGTATCGAAATTTGGAGTGCCGCAGGTACGAAACTTTGCGGTTTTTTATACTTATCAACCACCTTCAACGGTTTCCCCTGCATCTTCCACTTATTCACTTATGGGCTGTATGACAACATCCTGAGGGACTCCTACGATGAATTTTCTGCGTAGCGGATAAAGTATTTTAGATCAACACAACCCGGATTCACATTTCCGCGTAGCGGATAAACTGTTTGATTTGCCATACAACAATGATAGAAAATTTGTAATCCGGATATTGATCCTGAGAAATCTAAATCTCATGGATTTCGCCATTCAGGATAACTGTTTCAATCAGATTTGAACCGAAGGAATACGGAACTACCGAATACGAAGAAATTTCTTTGGTAATGAAAAGATTGGCCACTTTACCTTTGGCAATGCTGCCGTAACTTTCGCTGATTCCCATGGCATAAGCCGAGTTGATGGTTGTGGCATGAATCGCTTCTTCAGGAGTCATTCCATATTTTAAACAGCCCAGCGACTGAATAAAATTCATATTTCCGGAGGGAGAAGAACCCGGATTGTAATCAGATGCCAGCGCCACAGGCAAACCGGCATCGATCATTTTCCGGACAGGAGCCAGTTTTAAATTCAGGAAAAATGAAGCGCCCGGAAGAACTGTTGGCATGGTTTCGCTGTCCATTAAGGCCGAAATTTCAGCTTCATCAACAAATTCAAGATGATCGGCCGACACTGCATTGTATTTGATTCCAACCTGAACGCCGCCCGAATTGGCCAGTTCGTTAGCATGCACTTTCCCCTGCATCCCATGTTTGATTCCAGCCATTAGAATTCGCTCCGTTTCCTGCATGGTAAAAAAACCACGATCGCAAAACACATCCACATAATCGGCAAGTTCGTCAACCGCAATAAGCGGAATCATTTCGTTGATGATCAGGCTTAGATAGTCTTCGCGTCTGGTCCGGTATTCAAGCGGAAATGCATGAGCCAGAAAAGTTGATTTGATCATCAATGGCGAATGTTGTTTCATCCGGTGAATCACCCGAAGCATTTTCAGTTCTGCTTCGGTGGTCAGTCCGTAACCGCTTTTTATTTCAACTGCTCCGGTACCCAGGGCAGCAATTTCCTGCAACCGTTCCATCGCCTGATGGTACAAATCATCTTCTGTCATTTCCTGAAGCCAGCGGGCCGAATTCAGAATACCTCCACCATTCTGAGCAATTTCTTCGTATGTTTTTCCTTTGATCCGGTCGACGAATTCCTGTTCGCGGGTCGCAGCAAAAACCAGGTGCGTGTGCGAATCGCAGTAACTCGGGAAAACCATCCTTCCTGTACAGTCAATTTCAGTGATCAGATCATTGGCCTCAAAATCAGAATCCTGAAGTTTTTCCATGGGGCCAAAATCCCAGATTTGTTCATTCTTTATAACCAGAAATGCATTTTTAATAGTCTGAACTTCAGCCATTGATTTCCCTGCAACCCACAGTCGGTTTTTGGGATCAACCTGAACAAGTTCCTTAATATTTTCGAGAATCATCCTCATAGCATGGTGTTTTTAAATTCAAAATTCAGATTTTCCCCTGGTAAAAAATCGAAACGATAAATTATTTATCAGGATAAACCAAACTTACTTTTTCAGGAAAATACCCGGGATAAGTCATGTGATCCTTATTTTCCGTTCATTTAATAGCACACAATTAAAGAAAGTCAATTTAGCTTTTTTATGCAATTGATCATGAAAACACCCATTATTGTTTCTAAATTCGGGCTGTTTTTATATACCAAGATACGATGATCAAACGAGTTCCGCACACATATGTGATAGTTTTTTACATTATTATTTTCTCTGCAATCTTAACATGGGTGGTTCCGGGAGGCAGTTTCGAACGCGAAACAGTTACGGTGAATGGAGTTAGCCGTGAAATCATTAAAGCGGGTTCGTTTCACTACACCGAACAACAACCTCAGACCTGGCAACTGTTTTCAGCTTTTTTCGATGGTTTCCGCAACACTTCGGAAATAATCGTTTTTATCCTGATGATTGGTGGTGCATTCTGGATTATGAACGAGAGCAAAGCCATTGATGTAGGCATAAATTCGTTTCTGAAATCGACAAAAAAATTCGAAAAATGGAAATTCATCCGGTATTTGGGAGTCGACAACATCATCATCACACTCATCATGCTTTTATTCAGCGTGTTTGGTGCAGTTTTCGGAATGAGCGAAGAAACCATTGCCTTCACCATAATTTTTGTTCCGCTGGCTATTTCGATGGGCTACGATTCAATCGTTGGGGTAAGTTTATGTTTTGTGGCTGCAGCGCTAGGTTTTGCGGGAGCAATCCTGAATCCGTTCACCATTGGCATCGCCCAGGGATTATCCAGTATTCCGCTTTTCTCCGGAATTGAATACCGTCTTTTTTCGTGGTTTATGATTAATCTGACCGGTATCTCTTACGTGCTTTGGTATGCCCGAAAAGTAAAACACAATCCTGAAAAATCGCTGGTTTACGAAGAAGATATTTTTTGGAGAAACCGTAACGCTGAAAAGCAGGAAGAACTGGCATTTCACACACCTAAAAGCGCCTGGATCGTATATTTTCTGGTAGGAATTATCCTGATCGTATATGCTGTATTGCTTCCTTCATCCGAATTAAAAGTGGGAAACAGCAGCCTGCTTTTTCCAATTATACCGCTTAGTACAGCCATATTTCTTATTTCAGGATTTCTATCTCTCCGGAAAACAGTACATTATTTTATCCTGAATCTGCTGGCTTTTACGATTGTTTTCCTCATTATCGGTGTAATGGGTTACCAGTGGTATGTGATGGAAATTGCCGCGCTTTTTCTGGCGATGGGAATATTTTCGGGATTAAGCATGGGCAAAACAGCCAACGAAATTACCCGCTTATTTATCGAAGGGGCAAAAGACATTCTTTCTGCAGCCATGGTTGTTGGTCTGGCTGGTGGCATCATCGTAATTCTCCGGAACGGACAAATTATCGACACCATCTTATACGCCATGTCGAAATCGATGGATGGTTTTAATAAAATCGTTTCGATCGAAATCATGTATGCCATTCAAAACGGCATCAACATGATTATTCCTTCCGGCTCGGCAAAGGCTGCACTGACGATGCCCATCATGTCGCAATTTTCAGATCTGGTTGGCATCTCCAGACAGTCGACTGTTCTTGCCTTTCAGTTTGGCGATGGATTTACCAACATGCTCACCCCCACTTCCGGAGTGTTGATTGGCGTATTGGGCATTGCCCGTATTCCATATGAAAAATGGATTAAATGGATCGCGCCGCTTATGCTTTTTTTAATTGTTTTGGGCGGATTATTACTTGTTCCAACAGTCATCATCAAATTATCCGGTTTTTAGTTCATCGAACTCTTTTCCAGAAATATCACATTCGATTCGTACCAGGATGATCATGAAGTTTTTTATGATCCTAAAATCTGCTTTGCCCAAAATATCCTAAGCATCAGGTATTTTAACAATTAAACCTTACCAAAACCAATCAGAGAAGAATAAATTCAGTTATCCGGGTAGGGCAAATTCTTTTTAAATCGGATTAAGATTGAAAAATGGGGAATATTTCATAACTTTTATTGAATAAAGGAGGAGATGGTAAAATTTAAAGTTCAATTACAAAAAGTACAGTCCATTGACACCACAGGAATTCAAAATTTTATTCGATCAGCACTTCGATTCAATACGGAATTACATCTATTACCGATCGGGTGATGCAGATCTGTCAACAGATATTGTTCAGGATGTATTTATGCGCCTGTGGGAGAAAAAGTTGGATTTTAAAAAGAAAGAAAATGTTGGCTTACTCTACAAAATGGCGAACAATGAGTTTGTGAGTTTATACCGGAGAAAAAAACTGGAGCTAAATTATTCCAAAACCATCACGTTTAAACTCGATAAAGTTTCACCTGAAGACGAAATGCAATACAAGGAATTGCAGCAGATGTACGAAGAAGCATTAACAAAATTAACAGATCAGCAACGGGTAGTTTTTTTAATGAGCAGAAAAGATGGTTTAAAGTATCATGAAATAGCCGAACGACTAGGGATCAGTGTTAAAGCTGTTGAGAAAAGGATGAAACATGCGCTGGAATATTTCAAACTAAATCTGATTATGAAATGAAACGAAAGGATGAAAATAGTGATTTGAATAAGGACCAGATGGATAAATTAAACGAGATGAACACAAATCTTAAAATTCCATATACCAAATCCAAGGATGAAGTGTGGGCAGAATTAACTACGAAAATAAATACTGAACCCCGGGCCAGGGAAAAAAGTTTGTTCCTGAATCCGGGATTTCGAATGGCAATTGCAGCTTCGCTGGTTATTCTTTTGGGACTGGCCATCGTCATGCGCTACATTACCACCACAGTCGAAACTTTGCCGGGGGAGCATCAGCTGGTAAATTTACCTGATGGATCAACTATTGAAATGAATGCTGGATCGGTGATCAATTATCATCCGTACTGGTGGAAATTCGAGCGGACTTTAACCTTTAACGGTGAAGCCTTTTTCGATGTAAAAAAAGGTATTCCATTCACCGTGAAGTCGAGCAGAGGCTTGACCAAAGTTTTGGGGACCAGTTTCACCATTTACTCCAGGAAAGATATTTACCGGGTAACCTGTCTTTCCGGAAAAGTCAAAGTCATGGATATCAAAACCTTAAACGATGTTATTTTGGATCCCAATCAAAAGGCTGAATTGAATCCAAAGAACGGATTTAACGTAAAGAAAAACATCGACACAAACTCCGCAAAGTCGTGGATCGACAATAAATTTATATTCACATCAACACCCATCAGCGAGGTGATCGAAGAAATAGAACGACAGTTCGATGTAAGTATCAACGGGTATGAAAAATTTAATAACCAATACACCGGAAATTTCGACCGGAATCAAAATATTGAGCAGGTACTGGATCTTGTGTGCAGGCCTTTTGGAATTGAGTACCAAAAAACAAATGCAAACGAATTTGAACTAAGAAAAAACAAGTAACCGAACTTGAAAATCGTGTTTATTCTTTTAGGCATTATTATTTCAACATTCGTTGGCCGGGCCCAGAAAGTTGAAGTAGTTTGTCAGGAGCAGCCTTTGAGTTCTTTGCTTGTTGACCTGAGAGAGCATTATCAATTACAATTTTCGTATGACGACGAATACCTCACAAAATTTAAAATCACCGTATCACGAAAGTTTCCCAGTCCTGAAAAAGCTTTCGAATACATTCTGAAAGATATTCCTGTTACGTTCGAAAAGGTTGGCGGGGTTTTCCTCTTTTACAAAAAATTGCCAAAACCAATTCAGAAAATTTATCATCTTGCCGGCCGTTTTTCCGACAAATCTGGTATGGAAGCCCTGCCCTATACACATCTGATCATAAACAATACTAATCTGGTAACCGATCAGTACGGAAATTTCTCATTTCAAAGCCAGCGCGACAGTCTTTTCCTGCTTCAGGCCTCCTACCTCGGATATTCCGTTTTGGATACAACCGTATCTTCCGGTTCAAAACATCAATTTATCCTGAAGCCTGCGGACTTTAAGCTTGAAGAAGTTGAAGTTAAAGGACTGCGAATTGTAAAATCGCTTCAGGTCGGAAATTATGCCGGGGTTATGCGCCTGAATCACCAGGTTGCCAACTACCTTCCCGGAAACAGCGACAATTCGGTTTTTAATCTTTTGCGCCTGCAACCGGGCATTCTGGCTGCCGGCGAACAATCAAATGACCTGGTAATCTGGGGAAGTTACGAAGGTCAAACTCAGGTATTATTCGATGGATTTACGCTGTTCGGAATGAAAAACTTCAATGACAACATCAGCGCTGTCAATCCATTCATGGCTAAAGATATTCAGGTTTTAAAGGGTGCCTACGATGCAGGGCATGGCGGACGGGTTGGTGGTCTGGTCAACATTTCAGGTATCGACGGAGATTTTCAGTCGCCAAAAATTAAACTAAGCGCCAATAACATGACACTGAATGGAATGATGAGCATTCCAATTGTGGATCAGTCTGCTTTAACTGTTGCCTTTCGCCAGACGTATTACGAATTGTACGATTCACAGCAAATGTCCTTTCAAACCGGGCGCTCCGGAAGAGGACAAGGACAGGGACAGGGACAAGACTCAACTGAACGTACCATTTATCCGGATTATAATTTCCGGGATCTGAATATAAAATATTCAGGGACAAGTAAATCCGGAAATTCATACAGCATCAGCACACTGTTTGCTGAAGACAAATTTTACAACTCGCTTGAAAATGAAAGCGAAACTTCCAAAATTGCTTATGAAGATCATGAGCACAATAAACAATACGGTGGATCGGCATTTTTTCAGAAAATCTGGAAAAACGGCGACCGTACCAAATTTTCACTGGCTTATTCATCACTTCAGAAAGAATTACGAAACTTGCGAAAAGTTGGATTCAGACAAGCCGGAACCGGAAGTGAAAAAAGTACATCTGACTTTTCAGACCTCGGCGATGGTGGAAATCCGGGTGGCGCAGGCGAACCCGGGGGTGTAGTTGAGCCGGGTGGAAATGGTGAACCCGGAGGAGCTGGTGAGCCGGGAGGAACAGGGGACCCGGGTGGATCGGGTGAACCGGGTGGATCAGGTGAACCGGGTGGTGCTGAAGATCCTGGGGGCCAGGGTGAACCTGGAGGTTCAGGTGGTCCAAACGATTTCAATACGGTTATCAATGAGGACAACAAAAGTTATAATCAGGTTTCTGAATCCAGTATTTTATTCAATCACCATCTTTCTGTCGGAGAAAAACATCAACTCGATTTCGGAGCATCCCTGGTTTTAAATGAAGTGAAATTTCAGAAAGACTCATTTTTGGTGCGAAAAGTGGACCAATTATTCGATGGCTCCAGAATAAACGGAATAATTATGGAATCTTTTTCACCCGGTCCGGGACTTGTATTTAAACTGGGAATCCGTGCCAATTATTCGTTAAATCTGGACAAAACCTTTTTCCAGCCGCGGGTTTCAACAAACATTAATCTTACTGAAAGTCTAAAATTCAATGCAGCCTGGGGTTTGCACAATCAGTTTATTTCCCGCAGTTCATTAATCGATCAGGAAGGAAATTATCATTTTTTATGGTCGGTCTGCGACAATCAGTCAATCCCTGTTCTGGAATCCCGACATTTGGTTTTGGGATTAACCTACCACAAAAACAATTTCAATTTCAGCATCGAAGGTTTTGATAAACGCACGAAAGGCCTGACCCGATACGTCGAAAATTACAGTTCGAACAGTATATTTAATGGAGACAACAAATCCAGGGGATTGGATCTTTTTATAAAACAGGATTATAAGGGACATTCAGCCTGGCTCAGCTATTCACTTTGCGAAACGCTCGAAAAGTTCGATTATTTCACGGTTCCTGAATACCGACGCGCCTTACACGATCAGCGGCATGAGTTAAAAGCGGCGCTGATTCTCAATTTTAATCCATTTCATTTCTCCGGAAACTATGTGTTTGGCTCCGGATTTCCTGATCCGCGTCAAATGACTGACGGAAAAACCGAACAGGATTACAACCGGTTCGATGTATCTGCAACTTATACTTTAAACACCAAAAGAATAACTCTGGAGGGAGGAATTTCAATCCTGAATGTTTTAAATAACTCGAATTTAAAATATGCCAACTTCATCAGATTGCCCGAAGATCAGGAAACCACACTCGATTTACAAGCTCAGGCAATTCCGTTTACTCCTGCACTTTTCCTGATCTTTTCATTCTAAATCTGCTAACATCCTGAACTTGAACAGAAATATAGAAAATAAGTTCGAATTCTGGTAGGGTAAAAATTGGACTATTCGGTTAATAAGTGTCGAATAATTAGTTCAGGATTAAAATACAGCTTTATGAAAACAAATCTTAAAACCGTCGTGTCACTATGCCTAATGTTATTGCTATCCATATCAGGCATTTTGGCTCAAACAGAAGAAGCTACTCTTCTGAAAGATCAAACCAAGGATCAGATAAAAGATCAAATCAAACTGAAACTTCAGGATGGTTCGTGCCAGGAAGAAACCACAGTGCTGAAAGATGCAGATTTAACGGCTGACCAGATTCAAGCTAAGGATCAGGACAGAGACCAGTTACGTGATGGATCCTGCCAGGATGGAACAACAGAACCGTGTGATGGAACTCCAGATCAGGACAGAGACCGGTTGAAACTGCAGGATGGTTCCTGCAAGGAAAGCACAGAAGTACCGGTTGAACAACAATCTTTACTCAAGCAAAATATTTCGGTTGGCAAGGAATATAAAAATTCTTTCCGTGCAACTTTTACTCCGGAACAGCTCGCAATTCTTGAAAACGAGAACTTGTCCAGTACAGAAAAAAGTGCCGCACTGAAAGCATCGTACACCGTTCAGCAAAAGGAATTGCTTCAGGCATACCAACAAATCCGGGAAGAACAGAAGTTGTTGTCAACACCAAATATTTCTGAAAGGCAAAT
>JBASYJ010000090.1:0-26017 GCA_049277435.1 Prolixibacteraceae bacterium | reverse complement strand
CCAAAATGACAGGATTCGCCCCGGGTTAAACTCCATAAAATCCCCTCGTTCGACAGGTTTTCGCGAAGGTGTGCATTTTCGGGTTCCTCCTTGTCCGAAATCACCTTCATCACTTCATTGTACAGGTGATCCATGTTGATGATTCCGTCAACAATCGATTCTCGTTCTCCGACCGGACTTTTCACCGAAGCAATTTTGGCAATACAGGGAGTGGCATAAAAAAGACCAATCTCTTCGCGTTTGGCACCTTCGAGCATCAATCGCTCAATGGCAAAATGTGCGGCAAGGTTATGCGGGGTTTTCCGGAGGATCAGGTTTTCAGTTAAAGATGGATACCTTCCCTGAATGAGCCGGACTATGGCCGGGCAATAAATTGAAATGGCGGGTTTTTGAGTCTCATTGTTCTGAAGCACCTCACTGATGGACTCGATCATGGCCTGCATGGGTTGCTCCACCTCAAACACATGCGTAAACCCAACTTTTTTCAATCCTTCGTAAATCTGGCTTTCCGAGTATTTTTCCTGAAACTGCCCAATCATGATCGAAGGAAACAGGATTACCCGGTATTTGAATGCCCGGATTTCTTCCAGATCGTCCTGTTCGATGTAAAAAGCCTTGGACGGACAAATCCGGTGACACTGCCCACAGTCGACACAACGCCCGTGATCGATCACTGCCAGGCCATGCACCACCCGGATGGCTTCAGACGGGCACGATTTCATGCAATGCGTACAGCCAATGCATTTTTCAGCATCAACCCGAAGTGCATGATATTTTGGAAGTCCGCTCATGAAAAATAATTGACCATTTTAAGTGTGGTACCCGTTCCCACTTCAGTTTCGATATTCAGTTCGTCGGTATTCTTTTTAATGTTTGGCAAACCCATTCCGGCGCCGAAACCCATTTCACGCACCTTTTTACTTGCGGTCGAAAAACCTGGCTGCATGGCCAGTTCAACATCCGGAATTCCGGGGCCTTTATCGCTCACCCAAATGGTGATTTTATGTTCTTCAATTTCAACATTCACCGTTCCCTGATAAGCATGGGCCACCACATTGACTTCGGCTTCGTACAAGGCGATCACAATGTTTTTTATCGTCTTAGGTTCGATATCCAATTGTTTCAATACTTTTTTTACCTCGCTCGAAGGAGTTCCTGCATGGCTAAAATCTCCGCCTTGTATGGTAAATGTCAGTTTCAAATTTCAGGTTTCAGGTTGTAATTGATAACTTTTCAGACTGTAAAACTTAATAAACCGGTTTTAATCCGGCCTGAAACAGCAATCCGCTGGATTTAAACAGCGAATAGGGCGATTCTAGAATACACATCCCATTTTCGCAGGCCAGTTCCAGCATCTGTTCATTGGCCCGTTTGTTCCTGACGAGCACAATTGCCCGGATGTCGGCCATTTCGGCTGTCCGGATTGCCTGAAGATTGACCAGTCCGGTGATCAGAACCAGATTTTCGGTATCAAGCGTTAACACATCACTCATCAGGTCGGAGCTGTATCCCATTTCCACCTCATCATCCAGTCTTTCAGCACCACATGATATCGTAGCATTTAAAACAGCAGCGATCTCTTTTAGCTTCATCTTTTTTTGTACCAGGGTTTGGCGGCAAATTTCAGAAAAAATAACTGAAACAGGGTAGTTTAAAGGGCTGCTTGCCCTTATTTAGAAAGGTTTTACTTAAGGATTTGAGAAGTAAAAACAGAAATATAGTTAACTTTACTCTGCTGTGAATTTTCTGAAAAATAAAATTGAATATTTCCAGAAGATTTGTATCAAAATTTCGAAATTCATCCAATATGATATACGAAGAAAAAGCCGGCAATCAGGAATTCATCGACGATCCGGAATTGCATCAGAAAATCATTGACGCCCTGCCCATTCCAATTTTTTACCGCGATTTAAAAGGGGTGTACAAAGCCTGCAATTTAGCTCAGGAAAAACTAATCGGACTGACCAAATCGCAGATTATCGGGAAAACAGTATTCGATATTCAGCCTGTTGAAATAGCTGAAATTTACGCCCAGCGTGACCAGGAATTGCTGGACAGTCCGGGAGATCAGAGTTACGAAGCAAAATTCAGGGATGCAACCGGAATTTTGCACGATGTAGTTTTTAACAAGGCCGTAATCCGCGACAGTCAGGGGGAAATAACCGGAATTGTCGGCTCAATTTTCGACATTACCGAACGGAAAAAGGCAGAACGGAAACTCGAGAAAGCGCGGGAAGCCACCGTGATTGCTTCGGCCATGATGCATAAAATCAGGGCGGGAATCGTGATTGCAGACAGCGATCTGAAAGTGATTGATTCAAATGAAGCTTTTGCAAAACTTTTTGGTCCCGAAATCGAAGAATTGTTTGAAACCATTCCCGGACTGCATGGCGCCGATCTGAAGGAACTGGTTCCGGAAGTGATCTATAAAATGTTTTCAACCACCCTGAATTCAGGAGAAAATGCCATTGAACGCGACCTGAAAATTCAGAATAAATTGTTACACGTTTCGGTGATTACGATTTATAAACATCGCGTTGTCGGCGCCTTATTGCGCGACATGTCAGCGCCCTCACTGGTGCGCGAAGAAATCATCAGCCGCGCACAACGGGTAAACCGACATAATCTGGAAACTGTGCAAAAGATCGCATTCCTGCTTGGTGACAATGCTTCGATGACCGAAGAGCTGCTGAATTCGATCATCGAATCATACAAATATGGCGACGATGAACAATAAATCATGAAGGATAGATTGAATGAAGGCTTGAAAACCTATCCAATCTTCTAATTTTAATCATAGACGTGGGCAGGGAATGTCCTGTCCACGTCTATCTCAATCATACGATTACCCAAACCAGAAACAACTCACATGGCCGATTACCACATTGAAGTAGATGTACAGCAACTCAAACGACACGGACAGGTTGTTTGCGGCGACGTATTTCATTCCCGTCAAATCAAAGCCGAAGGTCGAACGATTCTGGTGCTTTCCGATGGGATCGGGCACGGCGTGAAAGCCAATGTTTTAGCTACGCTTACCGCATCAATGGCCTTGAATTACACCTCATTTCACACCAAGCCTGAAGTTGCAGCCAACATTTTCATGCGGGCGCTTCCCAAAAGTGTGGATGGCAAAGAAAGTTATGCCACGTTTACCATCATCGAAATCGAAAATGCCGGGTCGGTGCGGATCATCAATTACGACAATCCGAAAACCATCATTTTCAGGAGGGGACAGATTTTTGAACCAAACGAATTTCAGATCCCGATCAGGGGCGAGGAAAATGTTGGCAAAATATTGCGAATCCGCGAATTTACCCCGATGCTCGACGACCGGATTATTTTTCTGACCGATGGTATTGTGCAGTCCGGATTGGGAAGCAAACGGTTCCCGACGGGCTGGGGCCTGAATTTCATCGCCCGTTTTGCTGAAAGTCAGATTGACCGTGAATTTGAAATTTCAGCCACCAAACTTGCCAGGAAAATCATCAATCAGGCCAACATGAACGACGGGTTCGAGATTCGGGATGACGCAAGTTGTGGCGTGATTTATTTCAGACAGCCGCGCGAATTTATGCTCATCACCGGACCGCCGTTCTACAAAATAAAAGATGCTGATTTTGTGCGCCGGATTCAGGAATTTCCGGGAAAAAAAATCATTTGTGGCGGAACAACTGCCGAAATTATTGCACGCGAAATGAATCTGGAAATTGATATTCAGCATCGCTTTATGGGAGGCGACATACCTCCTGCCGCCAAAATGGATGGTTTCGAAATTGTGACGGAAGGCATTCTGACTTTGGGACACATTGAAGATATCCTGGAGACCTACTCTTCGGATATGCGTTTGGGCGACAGTCCGCCTGAAGAAGTCGTAAAACTGCTGACCCAGCACGACATCATTCACATCATTGTGGGAACACGGATCAACCGGGCACACCAGGATCCGAACCAACCGGTCGAACTCGAAATCCGAAAATCGGTGGTCAGGCGGATTGTTCGCCTGCTCGAATCCCGCTTTTTCAAAAAAGTATCAGTCGAACTGGTCTAAAAATCCTCGATAGTTCAATCGCAGGTTTCTGTATCAGATCAGGCAAAGACTGTCCTATAGACCGGTTGATACATTTACGGTTGATTTTTGACACGAATAGGTTGATCTATAGCTATTCCTGACAACTAAGCTTTAATGCAATTGTATTAGTTTTGTTTCATACTGTACAAACCACAAGAAAACATAACTAAACCCATTCATCATGAGATCAATTGCCTCGGTTATTCTTGCATTTATCATTTTTTCATTTTCCTCCGTTTTAGCTCAGGATCAAAACATTCGCATCAATTCACTTGGTTATTTACCGCAATCCACAAAAAAAGCTTCCGTCATTGGTGACTCAAGAACATTTGTAATCAAACAGGTAACCGATCAGGCTGTCGTTTTTCAGGGTAAAATTCCTGAATTAGTATTCCAGAAAGATGTATCCCAAACGGTTGGAGTAGCCGATTTTTCGGAGTTTACAAAAAATGGAAAATATTACCTGGAAACTCCGGAAGGCAACAAATCGCCTGAGTTTGAAATTTCGCCCAGGGTTTACAATCCGGCATTTTACACCAGCATGCGCGCCTTTTACCTCTGGCGCTGCGGAACAGCTGTTGAAGGAATTCACAATGGAACCACTTTTTCCCATGCGGCCTGCCACCTTGAAGACGGGTACGAAGACTACCAGGGAAAACCAGATGTTCGTCGTGATGGAACCAAAGGCTGGCACGATGCGGGAGACTACGGAAAATATGTGGTTAACGCCGGAATTACGGTTGGAATGATGTTCATGGCCTGGGACCAGTTTCAGGATAATCTGAAGAATCTGAAACTCGATCTGCCCGAAACAGCGGCAGGTTACCCCGACTTTCTGAAAGAAATGAAATGGGAAACCGACTGGCTGCTTACCATGCAATACACCGATGGCTCCGGAAAAGTAGCTCACAAACTCACCCGCAAAAATTTCGCTCCATTCATTAAAGCCGAAGACGATCAGGGAAAAAGATATTTTACTGAATGGAGTTCGGCTGCAACTGCTGATTTTGCTGCGATGATGGCACAGGCTGCCCGCTACTTCAAACCATACGATAAAGCTTATGCTCAAAAATGTCTGGAAGCCGCCGAGCTCAGCTATAAGTTTCTACAAGAAAATCCGGACGAAAAACGATTTGTACAGGGCGAGTTTAAAACCGGAGGTTACCAAACCAGAGACAAAGATGACCGGCTATGGGCTGCCGCCGAAATGTGGGAAACGACCGGAAAGACAGAATTTCTGAAAGATTTTGAAGAACAGGCAACCGCAGCGAATTACAAAACCGATGAAGACTGGGACTGGGGCAATGTGACCAACCTCGGCATGTTCGAATACATTCTTTCAGAAAAATCAGGAAAAAACCCGGAAATAGTCAGTGCCATTCAGAAGAACATCGTGGAAGTTGCCGATAAAATTGCTGCAAACGCAGCTGCCGATGTCTACGGCCGTCCGTTAATCCGCTATTACTGGGGCTGCAACGGAACCATTGCCCGTCAGGTATTAAATCTTCAGGTGGCTAACCGTATTGCTCCGGATAAAAAATACGAACAAACCGCACAGGATGCAATTGCGCATATTTTTGGCCGAAATTACTACAACAGATCCTATGTTACCGGACTTGGAATTAATCCGGCCATGAATCCGCACGACCGGCGTTCCGGGGCAGATAACGAAGTTCAACCGTGGCCGGGTTACCTGGTTGGCGGCGGACACACGGACATTGGATGGAAAGATAGTCAGGACGATTTCAGTACCAATGAGATTGCCATCAACTGGCAGGCTGCCCTGGTTTATGCGCTGGCCGGATTTGTCGGAAAATAAAAGCCTCCCCCATACCCCCTCCACAAGAGGGGGCTTAAAAAAAACTACCAGATCGTAATTCTCAAACATCAAACATTTAGATTTCTAAAAATATAAGATGGATAAAATGAAAGTCGTTAAATTCAAATTATTTCGACCCCTATCTCGCATTGGGTTTACGGAAGGCTCAACAAAAATCTTCGAGCACCGGTTCTTTCTCCCCTCCCTTTGGAGGGGTTGGGGGAGGCTTTTTATTTTATTGTTATTTTTTTCCTTTTCAGCAAAAGCCGGAGAACCCTACAAAAACTTCAAAGTTGCGGTTTATTCCCGCGCCTATGAAACAGTGAAAATGGGCGACACCAACTGGATTGAACCGATCTGGGACGAAGTTAGCCGACAGGTGCATGTGGATAAAATTTACCTGGAAACGCACCGCGACCTGCTGGTGGTTGACGAAGCCACCCTGATGAAAGCCAAACTATTTTTCGAAAGCCGGGGAATTGAAACAGCCGGTGGAATCACCCTGACTGTGGACGAAAGCAACAATTTTGAAACATTCTGCTACTCCAATCCTGAACACCGAAAAAAGATAAAGGAAATTGTGGAGTTTACCGCCAAACATTTCGACGAGCTGATCCTGGATGATTTCTTCTTTACCAATTGTAAATGCGAATTGTGCATTAAAGCCAAAGCCGATCAAAGCTGGACCGATTACCGGCTCGCATTGATGACTAAATCTGCAAAAGAGTTAATCATCGATCCGGCTAAAGCAGTGAATCCGAAAATTAAAGTGGTCGTCAAATATCCCAACTGGTACGATCATTTTCAAGGCTGTGGTTTTAATCTTGAAACCGAACCGAAACTTTTCGATGGCCTGTATACCGGAACCGAAACCCGCGATCCGTCGGGTGCCCAACATCTTCAGCCCTACCTGGGTTATCTGGCTTTCCGGTATTTCAATAACCTGAAACCGGATAAAAATGGTGGCGGCTGGGTTGATCCGGGCGGTCTGAAATTCATGGACCGTTATGCCGAACAACTCTGGCTGACCATGTTTGCCAAAGCTCCGGAAATTACCCTTTTCGATATCAGGCAATTGCAGCGGCCATTAGTTAAAACCGATCGGGCTGATTGGCAGAATCATGAAAAATGCAGTTTCGATTACGACGAGATGATGAAACCAATTGCCGGCAAAAACGGTGAAATGGTTCAACCAACAACCATTGCCCGCGCTGCCGGATACACGTTCGAAACAATTGATAAGTTTCTTGGACAGCTTGGAAATCCAATCGGAGTAAAAACATACAAGCCATTTCATTCGGTTGGCGAGGATTTTTTGCCCAATTACATGGGAATGATTGGTGTCCCGATGGATATTGTTCCGGTTTTTCCTGAAAATGAACCGATCGTCTTTCTGACAGAACAGGCGAAATTTGATCAGGAGATTGTTTCAAAAATCAAAAAGCAACTTCGCTCCGGAAAAGACATCATGATCACTTCAGGATTCCTGAAAGCCATGCAGGACAAAGGTTTGAGCGACATCGTTGAACTCCGGACAGGTGATAATAAAGCGATGGTCAAAGAATTTGTTGCAGGATGGGGACCACATTTATTTTCGGAACAGGAAATGCTGATCCCACAAATCAGGTACATCACCAACGACTCCTGGGAAATTATTTCGGCGCTCGACAACACGAATGGCTGGCCCATCGTCCACCGTGGCAATTATTCGAACGGCAAATTATACGTGCTCACGATTCCTGAAAATGTGATCGACCTGTACCATTTCCCGGTTGATGTACTTTCGCGGATTAAGGAAATTCTGACTCCGGCTTTGCCCGCACTGCTCGAAGCTCCCGGTTACACGAGTCTGTTTGCCTACGACAACAATACGGTGATCGTGGAATCATTCTCGGACGAAACACGGCAGGTGAAACTTAGGCTGAACGAAGGTTTTACTCAGGCCACAAACATGGTTTCAGGAGCTAAAATATCAGGCGTAAAAAAAGAATATTTCGCCGGAAGAAAACAACCTTTGGTTACCAAATCAGTTCTGAATCTGGAGCTAAAACCTCATTCATTTATGGTACTGAAACTTGAATAAGATCGGGACTTAATTAATATCAGTGGACTCAAGTATCAGTTATTAAAAATTTAAACTTAATTTGTCGTGTCTTCCGGAAGAAAATTGCTTATACGTTCTCAACCAAAAATACTGTAATCATAACAAAACCAACTAAATACCAACAAATGAAATCAACGGAAAAATTCCAAAAACTCCCGGCACGAATGAAAATGATTGTGGCTTTCTTTCAAAAAATGAGATTGCCCGAAACAATAGTTTACCTCGTCATTTCCATGCTGGCAACCATTTGGTTCCTGATCAGGGTAATCCCGAAACCTTCGCGTGCAACTTACCCGTGCATGCAGGTGGCAGCGCCAATCATGTCGGGTTTCGTGATCTGGATTCTGGCTCTATCCGGAGCAGCCCTGGCTTTCAAAAAGGCAAAACACAAATTATTCGAAGCCAAATATCTGGCAGCTGTTATTTTCCTGATGGTTGGAATAGCAGCTACTTCAGTTTTCACGGCACAATCGTCGAAAGAAATCCGGGCTGCCGGTTTGGACATCTGGTACAAGCCGAACATTCCGCTTGGAGATGCAAAGGGGATGTTTCCTGGTCGTGTTGTCTGGGGGCACAACAACCAAATCGCATCCTGGGACGGAAAAACCGGATTCTGGTGGGAAGACCGTTTTAACAATCAGGCAGAAACCGACAAACTTCTGTCGCAGACACTTTTTACCCTGACTGATATTCAGGATGAAAAAGCCTCGTGGGACGCGCTGTTCCGGTTTTTCAACAAAACCAAACACAAACTTGACGCCGGCTATCGGGATGGACAAAAGATTGCAGTAAAAATTAACCTGAACAATACCTATTCACAGGAAAGCAACAACGAGATCAACGCCAATCCATTTCTGGTTTTATCGTTGATAAAAAGCCTGGTAAACGAAGCCGGAATCAAACAGGAAAACATTACGATAACCGACCCGAGCCGGTTTTTCACCAACAATATTTTCGACAAATGCCATTCGGCTTACCCCAATGTTCATTATGTCGACCACAACGGGGGCAACGGCCGTGAAAAATCAGCCTTTGTAAAAGATGGATTCCAATACTCCTTCGATTTCGACCGTCAAACCAGAGACCTCGCATCGAGTATGGTTGAAGCGGATTACATCATCGACATGGCACTTTTAAAAGGACACGTAAGCCAGGGGGTAACTTTATGCGCCAAGAACTTTTTTGGCTGCACCAGCATCGAAGACGACTGGCGTAAGAATGCTCATTGCAGTGGTTTTAGTCAGAACCGAGAAGGCAAACGCCAATATTCGGTTTATCCTGATTTTATGGGACACAAAGATCTGGGTGCAAAAACAATGCTTTTTCTGATTGACGGCATTTACAGCAACAAATTTGTGAATGGTGTTCCTGAATCAAAATGGGCTTTGGCCCCATTTGGCAACAATTGGCCGGGAAGTTTATTCGCATCGCAGGACGGTGTGGCGATCGATGCAGTCGGCCTCGACTTTGCCATTACTGAATGGCCCGATGCTCCGGACATGATGTACAGCGATCATTATCTGGAAGAAATGGCTTTGGCTGGAAACCCACCTTCAGGAACAGTTTACGACCCTGAACGTGACGGGACCCGGCTGAACAGTCTGGGAGTTACCGAACACTGGAATAATCCGATTGACAAAAAATACAGCCGTAACCTGAAGAAAGGAAATGGAATTGAACTGATTTACAAAAAAGTAAACTAAGAACCGGGAGTGCGGAAGTGTTTAAACTTCCGGAGTAAAAAGGCTGCGGTAAAAACCGCAGCACCTATGAAACAGGAAAGCCGGAATTCAAATTGAATTCCGGCTTTCCTGTTTCATAAATCTGAATGATTTAAACCATCGGGTATTTTTTGAAGATTTCTTCTGATTTCATCAGGATATCAACATACTGGGCACGCTGATATGTATAAGGATCCTTCAGGTTTTTACGTGATAAATTTCCACGGAAATCGTCCAGTTTCTTGTATCCTTTTTTATCCATCCAGGCTTCTACTTCCGAAAGCATGGTTGTAATATAAGCTGGACCATTCTGGTAAACAGACGAAACAGTTTGTACCACATCGGCACCGGCCAGTAACAGGCGAATGACATCTTCCGAAGAATAAATTCCGCGGCTGGCACAGATACTTCCTTCAATGTTTCCGTGCAACAAACCGGAATAACGCAGCGACAACTGGTGATCACGGGATTGGGTCAACTCCCATGGGAAATGGAATACTTCGTTCTCTATATCTATTTCAGGCTGAAAAAAGCGGTTGAACATCACAAAACCATCCACTCCGGCTTCATCCAGCCTTTTGATAAAGTTCAGGGTGTTGGTATAAAAAGGGCTCAACTTTACACTGACCGGAATTTTAACAGCTTTCTTGATGCTTTTTACAATCTGGTATTGTTTTTCTTCGATTGAAGCAGCTCCAACTTCAAAATAACCGGGAGTAGCGTAGAGGTTCAACTCCAGTCCGTCAACTCCGGCTGCTTCGAGTTCCTTGGCATAGTCAACCCAGCTGGGTTCGTAAATAGCGTTCAGGCTGGCAAATACAGGAACCGAAACACTGTCCTTCAATTTCTTTAGGTTATAAATATGTTCTTTTGGTCCGGCATGTTCGATATCCGGGAATAATCGTCCCATTTCTGAATTCCGGTCCGCATACTCATTCATTTCCTCTTCAAACTGAAGACTTTCCAACTGGATTTGTTCCTCGAAAAGTGACTTGTATACAATTGCAGCCACACCGGCTTCTTCAAGCTCTTTTATCACTTCAGGTTTGGTAACTAAATTGCTGGCGCCCAGAATGATTGGATTTTTTAATTTGACGCCCATGTAGGTTGTTGAAAGATCTGCCATACTATTTTGGTTTTAGTGTGAACGTTTTAGGAGTTAAACTCCATCCCTGCCTTTTTTGTTCAACAATTTAGCAAAAAAAACAAACCCCTGAGAAATTCCCAGGGGTTTATCTTAATTAATATAATTTGGACGTTGGAATTATCCAGAACTGGCAGAATCTTCCTCCATCAGAACTGATTTCTAAAACAAACTCCAGGCAACAGTCAAACCTGCCATCACGATTGATACCATACTCATCAACTTAATAAGAATGTTCAAGGATGGACCTGAAGTGTCTTTAAACGGATCTCCCACTGTATCACCAACAACCGTTGCTTTGTGATTTTCAGAACCTTTTCCCCCCAAATTACCTTCTTCAACATATTTTTTGGCATTGTCCCAGGCTCCACCAGCATTAGCCATAAATACAGCCAATACAAAACCGGTACTTAAACCACCGATAAGAAGACCAAGAACACCTGCTACTCCAAATATAACACCGACTGCTACCGGAGTAACAATGGCTAATATCGAAGGCAACAACATTTCACGTTGAGCACCTTTCGTTGAAATTTCCACACAACGGGCATAATCCGGTTCTGCTGTTCCTTCCATAATTCCAACGATTTCGCGGAACTGGCGACGAACTTCCTCAACCATACTTTGAGCTGCACGGCCAACTGCATTCATGGTCAGACCACAAAAAACAAAAGCCATCATTGCACCAATAAAGATTCCAACCAATACAATTGGATTCATCAATGTCACATTATAGTATTGCATAAAATCTTCAAAAGAAGAAGCTTTAATGGCATCTATTGATAACATTTCTTTACCAACTCTTGCCAGACCATCGACTGATGCAGTAGCTATACGTTCAAGGGCAATTTTAATTTCTTCGATATACGAAGCTAAAAGTGCAAGAGCAGTCAATGCTGCGGAACCAATTGCAAATCCTTTTCCTGTAGCAGCAGTTGTATTTCCCAGTGCATCCAGTGCATCGGTACGTTTACGAACTTCTGGATCCAATCCGCTCATTTCAGCATTTCCACCGGCATTATCAGCAATTGGGCCATAAGCATCAGTTGCCAATGTAATACCAAGTGTTGAAAGCATACCAACAGCAGCAATACCAATACCATATAAACCAAGAGTCAGGTTTGGAGTATAAGTCATTGAAAGCATATCAAACTGAGATGACATAAATGCCAGTACAATCGCAAAAGCAATCGTAATAACTGGAATTGCGGTAGAAAGCATTCCCAGACCCAGACCTGAAATAATGACCGTTGCAGCTCCTGTTTTAGAACTTTCGGCAACCTTTTGAGTTGGCCGGAAACTTTGAGATGTATAATATTCAGTCGCCTGACCAATAATGATCCCGGCAATAAGACCAACGACAACAGAGAAAGATATTCCCATCCAGTTTTCAATGCCTAAAGCCCAAAGAATACCAAATGTTGAAACTGCGATTAAAGCAGAACTTACATTTACGCCTAATCCTAAAGCACCAAGCAATTCCTTCATTTTAGCACCTTCCTTCGTTTTAACTAAGAAAATACCGATAATTGAAAGCGCTACACCAACTGAAGCAATAATCATTGGTGCGAAAACAGCTTTTAGCTGCATATCAGGATTAATAATAAATGCCGAGGCACCTAAAGCTGCAGTAGCCAGAATAGAACCGGCATACGACTCGTAAAGGTCAGCACCCATACCAGCAACGTCTCCAACGTTATCTCCAACATTATCAGCAATAGTAGCAGGGTTACGTGGATCATCTTCCGGAATTCCGGCTTCAACTTTACCAACAAGGTCGGCGCCAACATCAGCAGCTTTGGTAAAGATACCACCACCAACACGTGCAAATAATGCCTGTGTTGAAGCACCCATCCCGAAAGTAAGCATAGTCGTAGTAATATAAATCAATTTGTTGGATTCACCTACATTAGCCAGATTATCAAGAATTAAATACCACGCAGAGATGTCCAGCAAGGCCAGGCCAACCACTGTTAAACCCATTACTGCCCCCGATCGGAATGCAACCTGAAGACCTTTGTTTAATGATTCAGAAGCAGCCTGAGCAGTACGTGCCGAGGCATAAGTTGCAGTTTTCATTCCAAAGAATCCTGCTAAACCAGAGAAAAATCCACCTGTCAAAAATGCGAAAGGAACCCATGCATTCTGAAGGTTGAAATACGCCATTACAGAAAAAATAACAGCTAAAATTACGAAAACAATACCAACAACTTTATACTGTTGTTTTAGGTAAGCCATTGCACCATCTCTGACGTGCTTGGCGATTTTCTTCATTGTGTCAGTTCCTTCGCTTTCCTTCATCATTTGCTTGAAGAAATAATAAGCAAAAGCGAGTGCCAGAATTGAACTAAACGGCACTAACCAAAAAATAGGATTCATACATTTTACATTTTACGCAACCAGGTTGCAGTTAGGTAATTGAATTTTACGGTGATTAGAAAGAGTCCGAAATTAACAATTAATGACTTGAAAGATCAATAAACATTAATGTTATATGACAGCCTGCCTTCTGTTGTTCACTAAAAGACAAAAATAAAATTCACCACCATTTTCATACAACAAACACCATTAAAGTAATAGATTATAAACAAATACTTAATATTAGTTTCAATTTAATAATTTAGCATCTGTTGGTCTGTAATCGGAAGCCTGAAGTTTTTTCCCGGAGAAATTATTTAATTTCAGAATCTGTTAACTTTTTTAAACGTGATTTCGGCTTGTTAAATGTGGTCATTTATAGTCATTTGATCGCCATTCATATTCTTTTCGACCCAAGGACCTGAAATGACAGCTGAATGACAAATTCGGATGTGCCGACTTTTCGGAAAGTATTTTAATTAATGAGTGAATTCGTTTTTTTCCGGTACGAAAGATTTAAAACAAAAAGGGCAATTCCGATAAAAACCATTCCGGCAACCGAAACACGATCAGGCGATTCGTCAGGCAGGATCATCCAACTCAGGATTGCTCCTGAAACCGGGATCAGGAATTTCCACATGTTCAGTTCCGAAACTTTAACATCGGGGCGCCGAAGCAAGGTATTCCAGATGGTTATGGCTGCTGCAGATAAAAAACTGAGCCAGGCCAGTGCAGCAAAATATTCAGGAGGAAAACTTTTTTGTGGAATACCTTCGATCGGAAATGAAACAAGCAGCAAACTTAATCCCCCGATAAAAAGTGACGATGAAGTTAACACCATGGGCGAAATACTGTGTTGTTTCCGGGCAATCACCACATTGCTGATTCCTGAAACAAGGTTGTTCAGGATTAATAAACCAACGCCCCCAAGTGCGATTTCGGCTCCGGAAGGAAGACTTTTCCGACCAATTGAAACAACAGCCACACCAATGATACCAAGAATAAAACTGATCGTTTTCGACCAGTTTATCCGATCGTTTTTAATAAAAAAGTGTGCTACAAGAGCAATAAATATTGGGGAAGATCCCACAATCATTGCTGAAATTGATGCCGGGAGCAGGCTAATGCCGAGATAGAAAAGCGAATACTGCAGCATCACCTGCAAAAAAGCAATCAGAAATACATACCAAAGATTTTCTTTTACCTCTTTGACGAAACGGGACCAATCATGAATGACAGGCAACAGGATTAATCCGGAGATCATAAACCGGATTCCCGCAAACTGAAAGGGAGTATGATATTTTAAACCGACTTTTACGCCGACAAATGCCGACGACCATAAGAGGCAGGCCACAATGGCAAGAAATGTGGTTTGATATAGATTTTTTTTCACGGAATCTGAATATGATGACAAAGGTGATAATAAAACCTGAACGGATTTCACGATTTAAAAAGAGTTTTCCGATTTGAATAAAACAAAAAAGGTGACCATAGCCACCTTTTTTGTTTTATTCTGTCCGGGATTAAACCCATTTCAAATAATGGAAATCCTGACGATGTGGCAATTCTGCATTTTTAGGATACATCCGAAGCGCATAGCTAAATGCTCCGGCGTTAGTCAGATGCAAGCTCAACTGGTAAGTTGCCAATCCATCCTTTTCACTTTCGACCTCGAATTGAAGACATTCGACCAACCTCGGGGTATTTTCTTTAGTATTGGCTGTAATCACCATTTCAATACCGATATCTTCTGACTTCAGCCCTTTTAAATCGACAACCAGGCGGGCCGGATATGCTTCTCCGATTTTCAGAACATTGGTGATTCCGTCAGAAATCTGAACATTTTTCACGTCAATCTGATCCCAGACTGAAGAAACATTTAACTTCCATTTTGCAATATCTTTGGCCAGCTTGAAATCTTTGGCCATCAAACGGGCACTGCGATCAGCCTGTGGTTTATAATAACGATCGTGATAATCGCGTATCATACGGGCCGTTGTGAAATTTGGTGCAACCTGCGCAAAAGTATTCTTGATGTAAGAAACCCATTTCTCCGGAACATTTTTCTCATTGCGGTTGTAGAATACCGGCAATATTTCTTCTTCCAGAAGTGTATAAATCGTTTCGGCATCCAATTCATCCTGAAGGTCGTTCACATCGTACGAATTTTCCTGCGGAAGGGCCCAGCCTGCATCTTTTTTATACCCTTCGACCCACCATCCGTCGAGTACCGAGAAGTGAATGGTTCCGTTCATGACGCCCTTTTCACCACTTGTTCCTGAAGCTTCCAGCGGACGTGTTGGTGTATTCATCCAGATATCAACACCCTGCAACATCATTTTTGCCAGGTTCATATCGTAATTCTGAACAAACAGAATCTTTCCGGCAAACTCCGGACGTTTCGAAATTTCGACAATGTATTTGATCAGATCCTGACCTGCCTTATCGGCTGGGTGAGCTTTTCCGGCAAAAATAAACTGAATCGGACGGGCAGGATTGTTAACCAGTTTCGACAAACGGTCGAGGTTCCGGAAAAGCAAATGTGCACGTTTATAGGTTGCAAACCGACGGGCAAAACCGATGGTTAAAGCTTCCGGATTTAATTTACCCAACACTTCTGAAATCAGTTTTGGATTTTCGTTCCGTTTGATCCAGGTGTTTGTAAACCGTTGTTTGATGTATCCGATCGTTTTTAACCGAAGTGCCTGTTTCATTTTCCAGATTTCTTCGTCAGGAACCTGATAAATCCGTTCCCAGGCATCAAAATCAAGTTGTTCAACCGGAAATTTCTTTCCGAAGTATTTCTGGTGTAATTCTTTCCATTCCTTAGCTGCCCAGGTTGAATAATGAACTCCATTGGTTACATAACCAACTTCCAGTTCTTCAGGCAAATAACCTTTATAAAGCGGGCTTAAAACTTCTTTCGAAACATCGCCGTGCAACATACTTACCCCATTGATGCCCTGTGACAGGTTTGATGCCAGGTAGCTCATGTTAAAATGATCTTCGTGCTGATCGGCTTTACCGAGGCTGCAGAATTCTTCCCAGCTGATACCAACCTGTGCCGGATAATAGCCCATGTAATGCCGGAACATATCCACATAAAACGAGTCGTGACCGGCAGGTACCGGAGTATGAGTTGTAAACAAAGTCGATGCACGAACTACTTCTTTGGCTTCAGCATAATGAAGACCTTTTTCGGATACCAGATCAACCATACGCTCCAGCCCAATCATGGCTGCATGTCCTTCGTTGCAATGGTAAATATCCATTCCGTAGCCCAGTTTTTTCAGGGCACGAATACCACCAAGCCCCAAAAGCATTTCCTGTTTCAAGCGGTTTTCGTTGTCACCTCCATACAGGTGGTGAGTTACAAAACGGTCTTCATCCGAATTTGCTTCGTAATCGGTATCGAGCAGATACAGTTTTATCGAACCAATATTTACCTGCCAAACCCGTGCAGTAACAGTTCTTCCCGGATAATCAACCTGAACCATGATCCAGTTTCCGTCGCTATCGTATGCAGGTTGTACCGGAATTTTAGCAAACTGCTGAGCATCGTAATTCGATATTTGTTCTCCTGAAATGGAGATGTTCTGGCGGAAATATCCGTAACGGTAAAGCAATCCAACACCAACCAGATTAACTTTCGAATCACTGGCTTCTTTCAGGTAGTCGCCGGCTAAAATACCCAGACCTCCTGAAAATATCTTCAAACTGTCGTGGAGTCCGTATTCCATACTAAAATATGCGATCGAGGGACCAGTCTTTTTTTCGCGATCCGACAAATACTTTTCGAGCAAAGACGAAACATGGTGCATTTTCAGCAAAAATTCCTCATCTTTTTCAAGTTCCTGAAGCCTTTGGTAATTGACATCTTCCAATAAAACGATTGGATTATGCTCACAAGCTTCCCAGATATCTGCATCGATTGACTGAAACAAGTCTCTGGCTTCTGTATTCCACACCCACCACAAATTGCGGCTTAAGTCTTTCAACGGAGCTAATTTCTCCGGGATATTTGACTCTACAAATAATTTTTTCCAATTTGGTTGTTCCACGATCGAAGGTTTTATATATCTAACACCCATAAACTATCTCTTTCTATTTTCCAACTATTTCACTATCAAATCTGCACACAATAGAATCACACAAAAGAAGTCAAAAAAATACTTTTGAAAGAATACTTAATGTAAAAAGGACGTTAAATCTTTGTTTATACATAATTGTTTCATTTTCAGTACACGACTGTTTTTCATACTGAAATGAGTTGCGAATATATTTTTAACAACTTTTCTGCAGGTATTTCCCATCTCATTTTCTTGGTTTCAAGTTGGCCAAGAATTCCCATTTTACGACTGAATTCCGGACTGCTTAAAAGGGTATACACCGCATCGGCCAAAGTGGCTGTGTCCCAGTAATCACAGGTGATCACATTCTTAAGAATTTCGGCTACTCCCGACTGTTTCGAAACGATTGTCGGAACACCGAATTGCATGGCCTCAAGGGCAACAATTCCGAATGGTTCCGATACCGACGGCATAACAAATACATCACTCGAACGAAAAAGTTCGTCCACCTTTTCATCAGGCAAAAAACCGGTAAACCGGATCCGGTCCCTGATATTTAATTTTTCGGCCAGTATTACCATATCGTTAAGCAAATCACCCTTCCCGGCCATTACAAACTGCACATGATCCAATTTCCGAAGGACAAGTTCTGCTGCCCGAAGAAAATATTCCGGACCTTTCTGTATGGTTACTCGCCCCAGAAATGAAACGATTTTCTCTCCATTTCGTTCTGAAATTTTCTGTTCAGCATTCTTTTTAGCTTCCACCCCATTGTAAACCGTAATTACTTTTTCAGGATCAACATCATATTTCGAGATAATTAGCTGACGTGTAGCATTGCTTACCGCAACAATTTTATCGGCAGCGTCCATACCTTGTTTTTCAATACTGAAAATATCCAGATTGATATTTCCACCTGTGCGGTCAAATTCAGTCGAATGCACATGTACGACAAGTGGTCTTCCTGAAATTCCTTTTACAGTCATTCCGGCGGGGAAAGTCATCCAGTCGTGAACGTGGATCACATCAAATTCCTTTTCTTCAGCCATTTTTTCAGCAACAAGTGCAAATGACCTGATTTCAGAAAAAAGGTTCTGACCATAATCACCGGTAAACAAGACCTTCCCCTCTGCAGTGGTTTCAATCAGTTCCTGTTCGGCTGAACTGGGTTTCGAGGCAAGTTCGTAGTATTCAGCAGTTCCCAGATAAGGTATCAGTCCCGATTTTAACTCGTAGTATTCAATTTTCGAATCCACATCGGCAAACCGTATTTCTTCGGAAACAACCTGGTAATTGTTTGCTCCGATAAGCGATATCTCCGAAGTAGACTCATCGCCCCAGGATTTGGGGACCACAAATGTGACTTCCACATCGTCAAATCCGGCCATGCTTTTTGTCAGGCCGTAACAGGCCGTACCAAGGCCACCGGAAATATGCGGAGGAAATTCCCACCCAAACATTAATACCCTCATAATTTGTATCTGCTGGAAGAATTCAAAAATATAAAAAATTGTGATGAGCCCATTGAATCAAATTTGACTGACAGGTCACAAAACAATGTCGGTCAGAATTTTGGATCAAAAAAAGCATGCATAAAAGAAATTATTCCATGTTATCAGGGAAGGCAGCAAGTTCACGTTCAAAATAATTCAATTCTTCAGTAAAATTCAACTCCGGAAATTTAGATTTCATAGCCCAAATCTCATTCAGGTTCGAACGGACAAATCTTTCGAATTCTTTGGTAGCTGGATTTACCGGACGATGTAAAAATGCTTTCCTGATTTTCTGAACCATTTTCGAGATTTCCACCGATTCTTTGGTAATCAGTGAACGTGTAAAACGATCGAAAATATAATCGGTCGCAACCGGGCTTAAATGCAGCATATCTTCAGCATAAAAGCGGTAATCGCGCAATTCATCCATCATGATTTCATAGGAAGGAAAGTACCCGCAAGCCTGATCGCCAAAACCAGTCTTCAGCCGGTCAACCGATAAGATCAACGTCGATTTGCTCACCTGATTTTCAACCGCACCATCTTTCCAGTGCCGGATTGGGCTGATTGTAAAAACGACTTTTAAGTTTGGGTTGACTTTCCAGATTTCTTCGAGTAATTCGCGATACACCTCTGTAATTTCATAGACTCCCAGCCTGAAACGTTTAAATTTGGCTGCCGCCACCTTGTGGCAGTTCGAAACAATCTGCCCGGTTTCCTTCAGTTCATAAACCCAGGATGTACCAAAAGTGATCATCAGAAAATCAGCCTTTTTCAGAAATTCGGAAGACGACTGGATTCGTTGGTTGATATTTTGAAGGGCAACTTCCCGGTCGGGATCAGAAAACCGGCTGTGATGAAAGAAGCTGTTCCACATGTCCTGATCCTGAAACAAATCAGCTTCAGTAAAAACACGGTTTTCAAGCAGAATCTTCAGGCTGTTCGCAATCGATTCGGGATTATATAAAATTCCAAACGGGTTCATATCGACCGGATACTTCAGATCGAGTAATTTTTGACCAATATTTTCTGAAAAACAGGAACCCAAAAGCATTACTTTTTTCGAATGGTCCAGTTTCCATGGAAACTCCGGGATTTGTATTTCAGTAAAAAACGACATTCTGGCAATTTAATAATAGACGATTTTTATTTAACTTTTTTGAGATCCATCCTTTCAAGCACGATTGCAGTTCGTGCCGGCAAGTACAAAGGCAGGTAATGCTGACTTTCCAATCCGCCGGAAGCATGGGTGAAATAGGTCAGTTGTTTATCGATCCGGTTTTGGCCACCAAACTGATGATCGTCGGTACTGAGAATAATTTTATATTTTGACGCTTCTACCGGAATTCCATAATCGACAAATGACTGGTTCGGATGAAAATTAAAGACAAACAAATATCTGCCACGGGTGTAAGCCAGTAATTTATTCGCTTTATGATCGTAAACCCGGTAAACTTCAGGAACATCAATGAGTTTCGAGTTTTTCACCAGGGTAATCATCTCGCGATCGAAATCCAATAACCATTGATACTGTAAAGTTTCATTGTCGGCTAAACTCCACAAACGCCGGGCATGTTTATATGACCAGTTATTTCCTTCACGCGGAAAGTCAATCCATTCGGGATGCCCAAATTCATTGCCCATAAAATTCAGGTAGGCTCCCCCTGCACAGGATAAGGTTGCCAGCCGGATCATTTTATGCAAAGCGATCCCACGCTCGACAATCATATTTTGCTGGTCTTTCCGCATGCTGAAATACATTTCCTTATCGACCAGACGGAAAACAATGGTTTTGTCGCCCACCAATGCCTGATCGTGCGATTCTGCATAACTGACCACTTTTTCATCCATTCGTTTCGAGGTCAGTTCGTGGAAAATCGTACCCACATCCCAATTGTCGTCCGATACTTCCTTGATCATTTTAATCCAGAAATCGGGAACTCCCATGGCCATCCGGTAATCGAAACCCAATCCTCCGTCTTTGTGCGGTGTGGCCAGGCCGGGCAGTCCACTCATTTCTTCAGCAATCGAAAGGGCATTCGGATTGATTTCGTGAATCAGCCGGTTGGCCATTATAAAATAGGAAATGGCTTCCTGATCGGTTCCATCGTTGAAATAATCGTCGTAACAGGTGAACGCTTTTCCCAGTCCATGATCGAAATACAGCATGCTGGTTACACCATCGAACCGGAAGCCATCGAACTTAAATTCTTCGAGCCAGTACCGGATATTTGAGAGTAAAAAATGAATGACTTCGGGTTTTCCATAATTGAAACAGTAGGAATCCCAGGCCGGATGTTCCCCTTTTCCGCCGTCGTGGAAAAACTGGTAGCGTGTTCCGTCGTATTTTCCCAGGCCTTCGGTTTCGTTCTTCACGGCATGCGAGTGCACCAGATCCATAATCACCGAAATACCCATTCCATGCGCTTCATCGACCAGTTGTTTTAATTCTTCAGGAGTACCAAAACGTGATGATGGTGCAAAAAAACTGGATACATGATAACCAAAACTTCCGTAGTAAGGATGCTCCGGAATAGCCATAAACTGAATGGTGTTGTAACCAGCCTTTTTAACGCGCGGCAAAATATCGGTCCTGAATTCGTTGTAGGTGTGCACCCGTTCGTTTTCGCCGGCCATACCCACATGGGCTTCATAAATCAACGGGGCTTCGGAAGATCGCTGAAAATCTGAATGCTTCCATTGGTATATTTTTTCAGGAGCCCAAACCTGCGCATTAAATATTTTGGTGTGATCGTCCTGAACGACACGATTGATCCATGCCGGGATCCGTTTACCATGACCTCCGTTCCAGTGCATCGAAAATGCGAACAAGTCTCCATGCGACATCATTTTCTCCGGAAGAGTAATTTCCCAGTTGCCAGATCCGGTAGAATTCAGCGCATACTCAGGAAGTTCCTGCCAGTTATTAAATTGGCCAATCAGGTAAATTGCAGTGGCATTCGGGGCCCAGTCGCGGATGATCCAGTGTTTCTTTTCCCGGTGCAATCCGTACCATTTGTGCCCCTGTGCAAAATCACTTAAACTTTTACCGTGTAAAATATTTTGCTCTGCCTGTTTTGCAGTTTCCAGACGTGAAATTATTGTTGAAGCAAATGGCTCGAGCCAGCTATCATTTTTAACCAGATTGGGAATTTTCATATTGCTATCAGTTTGCTTAAAGATAAGAAAAACATACAGGCATGGTACTCAGAGTTTCACTTAAAGTGAAACTCTGAGTACCAAAACCATAACTATATAAGTCCCAATTCTTTTGACAATGTTCTATTTACTAATTTACCACTCCTGTGTCCGAAATAATCAATTGCAGAACTAAATTCCCATTCTAAAATTGACCCGCATAATCCGGCTTTAACAGGATTTTCGTGAATATACTTAAACCAAGTCAACAGATAATCTTGTTGTTCTGTCATTAAATTATCCTGAAGTTCATACTCCTCATCATACCATGAAAAGTTAATTTCTGAAGGATTAGTTAAGCAATTGGCTTTTGAATGTTCCTGAAATAAAGATCCACTGAATCTCTCTTGTTTTTGAATTGCCCGCGTATATGTCCTGAGCATAATTCCAATGGAGTCATTAAATGTGCGGAATTTTGGTATTTGAACATTCAGAATCTCACTTTGAGTGAGACCCTGAATATCCCTCTTATCATTGTTAACATCAACAACAACAGCTTTCACATATACCATCAGATGAAAATGGTTTGGCATAAATACCCATGCCAGAATATCAGAATACGGACAATTAAATTGTTGAATCTTCCGTAGAAAGAAAAGTGAATTTTCGCGGGTGTAAAAAATTTTCTGTGATAGATTGCCCCTATTATAAATGTGATAAATGTGACCAGATTCAAAATACATTTTTCATTTAAGGTACAACATAAAAATGAAAAACTAAATACACAGAAATAACAATATTCAGAGTCTCACTTAAAGTGAGACTCTGAATATTGTTATTTCTTAACCACTGCCTGAATAAATTTCTGATCCAGTTCATCCGAATCACCGTATTTAATCCGCAAATCGGTTAGGCGCTGATGCATTTCCTTTTGAACATCGGCATACGCCGGATCATTGTACACACTTTTCATTTCCTGCGGATCTTTTTCCAGATCGTAGAGTTCCCACTCGTCGATATTGTAATAGAAATGAATGAGTTTGTAGCGTTCGGTTGCAATTCCGTAATGGCGTTTCACCATGTGAACCGAAGGATATTCGTAATAAGTATAGTAAACCGCATCGCGCCATTCGCCGGTTTCGCCCGAAACGAGTTTCCTGAACGATTCGCCCTGCATGTCTTTTGGAATTTCAACTCCGCAATAATCGAGGAAGGTTGGCGCAAAATCGAGATTCTGAACCAGTTTGTTATTTATGGTTCCGGGTTTAATTTCCTTCGGGTAACGAATCAAAAGCGGAGTCCGGAACGATTCTTCGTACATAAACCGCTTGTCGAACCAGCCGTGTTCACCCAAATAAAATCCCTGATCCGAAGTGTAAACAACGATCGTATTTTCGGTCAATCCGTTTTGATCGAGGTAATCGAGTAATTCTCCTACCCCATCGTCAACCGATTGAATACAACTTAGATAATCGTTCATGTAACGTTGGTATTTCCAAATAGCAAGCTCTCTGCCTTCAGGCTCATTTTTTATGAATTCCTCATTTCTAGGATTATACGCTGCCCGCCAGGCTTCACGCTGCTGATCATCCATCCGTTTAATATCACCCATAAAATTGGTTGGTTCGCCGGAATACGGATCATTCTCAAATTTCATATCGTGACCCCACATCATATCTTTTACCACACTCATTTCCTGTGTATGAGCAGCAGTTCCCCGTCCCGAATAATCATCAAAAAAATTAACCGGTATTGGAAATTCGTGGTTGTCGTACAAGTGCAGGTATTTTTCTTCCGGAAGCCAGTTTCGGTGTGGAGCTTTCTGGTGATACAACAAACAAAACGGTTTTGTTTTATCCCGGGTCTTGTCCAGCCAGTTTAACGCAAATTCAGTAGTAAGACTGGTAACATATCCATGAAAACGTTTCTTAACACCATTTTCAATAAAATCAGGATTGTAATAATTACCCTGACCAGGCAAAACATTGGAATAATCAAATCCCTGGGGTAATCCATCGAGATGAATTTTACCAATCATGGCTGTTTGATATCCTGCAGTCTGCAATCGTTTCGGAAAGTTATCCTGATTCCAGTCGAAGGGCAGAATATTGTCAACCTTTCCGTTGATAAAACTGTATTTGCCGGTCAGCATCACAGCCCGGCTGGGTGCACAAATGGAATTGGTTACCGTTGCGCGGGTAAAGATGACCCCTTCATTGGCTATGCGGTCGATGTTCGGAGTTTTATTCAGTCCATGCCCATAAGCGCTGATGGCCTGATAAGCATGGTCGTCGCTCATAATAAAAATAATATTGGGGCGGACAGGTTTTTCACGCTGCTTGCTGCATGATGGCAGAACAGCTGCAGAACACAATCCCAACATAGTCAATACATTCGCTTTGTTCATATAGTTTGGTTATTAGTTAGGTTTCTTTATTGGCAATGCTCCCTTCGATATGTTTAGTTACTCAGGAAGTGGCATTCCGGGCTCCTGTCTCCTAATCAGTTATCCTCCCCGGCTCTCTCCGGTTTTTTCCTTCAATTTTCTGAATATCATCACCCAGATCCAACCGGGCTTCATCGGCAAGTTTTTTCAGTTCGGCCACCACTTCCGGATAAAATTCTTTGACATCGTAACGTTCGCCCGGGTCTCGACGAAGATCGTACAAACCTTCTTCGAACTGAAAATTCTCATTGGTTCCGCCTGGAAATCCATCTGCTCCGGGTTTAAATCCGAGATAAGTTCGTCCGGGATGGGCAAAAACCAGTTTCCAGCTTCCTT
Source organism: Prolixibacteraceae bacterium (assembly GCA_049277435.1). GTDB lineage: Bacteria > Bacteroidota > Bacteroidia > Bacteroidales > Prolixibacteraceae > Aquipluma. The sequence goes on along the minus strand of JBASYJ010000090.1, from coordinate 1,316 downwards.
TCCGAACGGCTTCCAGACTGTTCTTCCGGTAATAATACAGAAATGATTCACGTGGATTGGCGTTTTCATCACCCAGTAAAAGTGGCAAAATATTCACACCGTCAATCTTTTTCTCCGGAAGCGGCGAATTGGTGATGGCTGCCAGAGTAGGCAAAATATCGATGGTTGAAGCAAGCTTGTTGCAAATTGCACCTTCAGGAATATGCCCCGGCCATTTCATGATACAGGGTTCGCGTTGTCCACCTTCAAAACTTGAACCTTTTGCCTCGCGCAATCCGCCCGTTGAACCGGCATGGTTGCCAAAATTCTGCCAGGGCCCATTGTCGGAAGTAAAAATGACCAGGGTATTTTTATCGAGTCCATTCTTTTCAAGCGCTTTCATTATTTCGCCAACTGACCAGTCGATTTCCATCACCACATCGCCAAACAAACCCTGTTCGCTTTTCCCTTTAAACTTTGATGAAACAGCCAGCGGAACATGCGGCATGGAATGCGCCAGATACAAGAAAAACGGTTGGTTTTTATTTTCAGTTATAAATTGAACTGCCCGTCCAGTATAAATGGTTGTTATTTCCGCCTGATCCTCCAGCGAATTAAATTCACGTATTTTTTCATTTCCTTCAATCAATGGCAGCGGCGGAAAATCGAACTTACGCTGATTCTTTTCGGCAATGATGGGAGTTCCGTCGTAATTTACCGGCCACATGTCATTCGAATACGGAATGCCAAGATATTCGTCAAATCCTTGTTGCAAGGGCAAAAATTCCCGTCGATGCCCCAAATGCCATTTCCCGATGGCCGCACTTTTATAACCGCGCTTTTTCAAAACTTCAGGAATAATTTCTTCTGAAGGATTTAAACCGATTTTAGAATCCGGGAAAAGTGCACCTGAAATACCCACACGATTCGGATAACAACCAGTCAATATTCCGGCACGTGAAGCGCTGCATACTGCCTGTGCCGACATAAAACTGGTAAACCGGATTCCCTGGGCAGCCATTTTATCCAGGTTGGGAGTTTTGTATTGAGTCGCTCCGTAACAGCTCAAATCACCATAACCTAAATCATCAATAAAAATGAGTACAACATTGGGGGTTTGGGCCTTTTCAACGATCGCTCCGGAAGATAAAAAAGGAGATGCAGCAAGTCCTAAAAGAAATGATTTCTGCAGGATTGGATTCATATTTCAGGAATTTGGTTTAGTAGTTTCACCAAATATATAAAAAAACGGGCTGTTTCAGTTTGAACACCGAAACAGCCCATTTAAAATATTATTAAAATTCTGATTTAATCAATCATCTCAAATCCGCAATACG
>JBASYJ010000089.1:0-9202 GCA_049277435.1 Prolixibacteraceae bacterium | reverse complement strand
TCTTTAGGTAGTTCTAACACATCGGATGCAGAGCAATTATTCGTTCGATGCCGGTTGTGAATTGCTTTCAAATTGTATCTTTAGGTAGTTCTAACACATCATCTCCGCTTTGCGATGGCACACGGATACCGTTGTGAATTGCTTTCAAATTGTATCTTTAGGTAGTTCTAACACATCACATGAAACTAACTGGCATTACATCACCATGTTGTGAATTGCTTTCAAATTGTATCTTTAGGTAGTTCTAACACATCAGACTATGAAAACTATACATTCATTCGATCGTTGTGAATTGCTTTCAAATTGTATCTTTAGGTAGTTCTAACACATCTAAACTTTAATCCATCCTGTCGGAGTCACGGTTGTGAATTGCTTTCAAATTGTATCTTTAGGTAGTTCTAACACATCATATGATTAAACAGGATTTAGATGACTGGTGTTGTGAATTGCTTTCAAATTGTATCTTTAGGTAGTTCTAACACATCTCGAGATAATCTCTTGTTGTTTTATTCGCTGTTGTGAATTGCTTTCAAATTGTATCTTTAGGTAGTTCTAACACATCGTGTGCCTTGTATGTTATTCAATGTGTGTTAGTTATTCGGTAGGTTAGAAATTAAGAAAAGCGGATTTAATCCGCTTTTCTTAATTTAAATCTCTCTGTTTTTTGATTCTAAAACAGTTCGAGCTGAAACGCAACTTCCGGTTTTTTGATGGACTGGCTGCTACAAAAGAGTTCCATCATTCCAAATTGTTTATCGGTAATCTTCAGGATTCCAATGTGTCCAAATTCCGGCAACATGTTTTTGACCCGTTGACTATGCACATCAGCATTTTCACGACTTGGACAATTCCGGAGGTAAATCGAAAACTGAAACATGGTAAATCCATCCCGGATCAATTCTTTTCGAAAACGGGCCGCAAGTTTTCGTTGTTTGTTGGTTTCAACCGGAATATCAAAAAAAACAAGAACCCACATAACCCGATATTGATTTAAGGCGTCGAATGACATTTATTTCTGTATTAATTCAGCGAACTAAAAAAATCAGGATAAACTATTTTCCGTCTGGTTCCTTCAAAACATTCAAAGAGTGAACTGGTTGTGCGGCTTATGGCAACCATCAGCGGACTTTTTTTTCCATCGATCAGAACGTCTGTTGTTACGATACCCAGCAGACTAGCTTTGTGTTCACGCGTTAATTCTTCTGTATCAATGGCGCCCGAATCAAATAACTGATATACCAGTTCGTCACAAAACGGACGGTAGGGCTCCATGATGTCATCAGCCAGGCAATAGGCATTGTATTTATTCCGGTGGTGTATTCCAAGGGTAGGTAACATTCCGGAGCTTACCAGGGCGCGGGCAACGATCGCTCTGAGTATGGCATAACAATAGTTCAAATGCGCGTTGGGTTCCATCCCGTTTCGGTTTCGGGTAAATCCATGTTCACCGTAAACCAGTTTCCAGTATACTGCAGCAGCCCGGCCTTCAACATTGTCGGGATCTCCCGATTTAATTCGTGGCAGTAAGGCGAGTAGTTTTTTGTTGTCGATTCCGGCACGCTTCAACATGGCGGCCTGATTTCCTATTTTTGCTTTGATGGTTTGGGCCCATAAGTTTTTCAACAAAGGTTCGGATGCTGCAATTTGTATCCTGAACCGTTCGGTTTGTACATGGTTTCCATTTAAAGGCAACATCAAACCGGTTGGAAGATGTGATTGGTCGCAGCTGATGAAGGCAACATTGCGGTCGATCAGGCTTGCCATTAACGCATGAGTGACTGTGATTTGCGGATGGTCGAGCAGAACAACCGCAATGTCTTCGAGCGGGATGCTCGCCTTATCTGTTTTTGTTTCCGGATCAGACACTTTTAGTTGCAAATCCTTTTTATGCAAATAGGCAGGATTGCCAAAATACAAGGTTCGTTTAATCATGGGGTGGTTGTTTTTTTTTATTTTTATAGGTTTCACCAATTGGTGAAACCTATATTTAATCGAAGATCTTATTTTTCAATTCATCAGGGTCAATTATCCGGGCATGGTAGTTCACATAGTTTTCTTTATTCCTGAACCATTTCAGTACTTCGTCTTTTTTTAATTTCGAAGGCTTATTTCGGATAATCCGATCGTAACTGCTCCAGGGATATTGTCTGAAATCGTCGGTAATTCCATGTTTCTGAGGATTGAAATGAATGTATTGAACCAGGTTGACCAATTGTTTGGTTGAAGTTACTTCCAGACGTTTAAATGGTTTTTGGAACAAACTTCCGGTACGTCGTTCCTGAATATTAATGGCTTGCGAATAAGCTGTAAAAAATCGTTGAAAAGCCAGACTGACCGGATTTGTTTTTTTAGAGGTTTCACCCACGGGTGAAACCTCTAAAAATGATTTAGTTCGAATCAGTAAATGAAAATGGTTGGTCAGCAAACAAAACGCGTATGTTTCAACAACCGGATCAAGTAATTCGGCATACATCCGCAAAAAGTATTCGTAGTTTGCCTGCGTATAGAACAAATTTTCACGGTTGTTTCCCCTGTTCCAGATGTGGTAGAACTTTTCTGGTTCAATTCGAATCCGGTAATTTCTGGCTTCCATTATTTTTAGTTTTCCGGTTTAAAAAGGATACCTTTACCCTTGCGAATCAGCTTCAAACCTGCTGGGTTGCTTGAAAATTAGATAGCTGGTTTCGGGCTGTAGCGGAGATATTTTAAATCTCGATTCCATTAATTTCAATAACATTTCCAAGCCGATCAACTTTAATTGGTTTACAGAGTTCTTTTATCATCATTTTATCCAAAGATTTTTCAGATTTGTTATTTGCCCCTAATTCAACTGTATTTACAATTCCATTTGCTACAGAATGAGGAATAAAAAAACATTGATAACCAGAAGAAGAAACCATTTTATAAATCCGATCCTTCCGGATCTCACCTTGTAAGCTATTTGAATCAATTTCATCGGAAGTTGGCAGATACACTAAATCATTTGGAGAAAGCCAGAAGAGTAGCTTTTCACCCTTTTCATTTGTTTCAGGAACAGAGGTTAACCTTTGTTTTTGTCGTTCAATTACTATGTTCAAAGGAATAGTCTCGAAAGAGCGTTTCCCATCTTCGTTTACATAAATGACAAAAAATAGATTTGTTCCTTTGGCTGCCTCAACAAACTTCGAAATCTTGTTGCCCGTTACCCCAACATTAAACTTATTTCCTAAAGTTTCATAAACACGAACCTTATAAATAGGCTGATGTTTATTTCCATCGTTCAACTCTCTAATATTTCGATTCATCTCATCAATACCATCGGGAGAAAAAGCTAGTTCCGGTTTATCTGAATTGTTTCCTAAATGTTTGAGTAATATTTTTTGAATCCCGGTATCGGTAATACTTTCTTCTATTTTCTTGAAAGTAAAACTTTCGTCTAACGATTTCCTGGTTGCAACCAACTTTTCTTTGGTGTCATTTGTGAAATAGAATTGCTCAATTTTTGAAAAATTAAGGTCGCTCCATTCTTCCGTATTATCTTTGAAATATTTTTGAATCTTTTTGTTGTCCAAACCTTCCGAAAACAATTGTTTAATTTTTGATTTTAGCCGGCTATCTACGATCAGTTCCGGGTAATCTAAAGCAGAAGAAAGATTTACTGTTTTAATTTTCTTCAAGTTCACGTTTCCAAAGACTGTTTCTTTATGCATCGGTTTCCGTATTGCCCAACTTTCACCATTCTTTTGATTCTCGATTATCTTCTTCCCGTTTTCATCAAAATGTTGAAATTTATTCGTTGTTTTATTAATAACTCTAAGATTCTGTTTAAAGCTTACAATAATATTTTCGAGTGCTGTTTGAGCATCTTGCGTGAAAGTTTCCCACGGTTTATAGAATTCTTTGGCTACTTCAATATTTTTCAAAACCTTCTTTCCATCAATCAGTTTTTCAATTTGGACGGTTTCAATCCTCCTTAACTTTCTTCTCAAATCGTAACGCGACTCTTTTGCATTGGCTTTTGCTGCCTCGTTATTTAAGTAATTGACATGACTTCGGGTAGCACATGCAATTACCAATGCATCCATGGCATGGTGTCGATGATCGATCCGCTTTTTATTAAATCCTTTTTGAAGATCGATTGGCATTTGAGTCTGAAATACCCTATTCCCATTTTTGTTTTCCCATTGCCCAAATTGATTGCTTTTTGTCAATTCATTTAATCGTTCGAAACGTGGATAAACAATTGTATTCCAAACATCATTCAAGCCCCAATCTTTCTTCAACTTATCGGTTATTCCACCTGTGCAAGAGATCAGATTCTTCGATGTCGCTTCTTCTTCTCCTTCTTCACGAACAATGTTTGATAAAAGACTTTTGACTACCTTGCTAATGTATCTGCTGTCGTTCAATTGCCTTTCAATAAAACCATCAGGAATATCTTCCATCAACAGTTTTCTCATTTTACCCCTGTTGCGGGAATAATTGTCTTTGACCAATTTTTCGTAAGCTTCGACCGACAAAATCTCGACAGTTTTTCCAAAATTCAGTATGACCTTTTGTCTTTGGTGATTTTTAATGAATTCATATCCCAGATAATTATCTTTCAATTGATTGACCTCAGATTCACAAATAACCTTATTGCTCGATGAATCGTCGAAATACCTTGATTGTGGAATAACATGTTCAATTTGATAATCGGTAGTAAAGAGTTTACTAAGTGGAATTATTTCATTGGTATATGGAGATCGGTATTTTTGCTCCAACCATAATTTGTAGCGTAATACATCAGATCTCGAAGGTTGCTTTTTAGCATCTGTTTCCTTGAATTTCTTCAAAATATTTTCAACATCCTCAGGAATCTCAATGCCACTCTTCAAAATATCATCTTCATAAATCCTTAAAATTTCTTGTTGGTTTGGTGAATAGGGGCGAACGTTTTCTATCTCATATTCAGGATTCATAAATTCCATTAGAAGTGCTTTTATGCGTAGGTTTGCATTCTCATTATCTGAATTGATTTTTGAAATTCGTTCCCTTTCAGTTTTAGTATTCTTCATCTCACGACCAAGCTCCACATGGATTTCAGAAAAATCGCCATGCTTTTTCCATATATCACGAACCGTACGAAGGGTTTCTGTGATAACCTGTTCAACAATTGGATTGCGTAAAGAGTGTTGCTTAAATGATTTCAGGTAAGCATCAATATCTTGTGGTTTTTCCCACTTTGCGATTTCCTTCGTTTCAGAATGCCTATCGTACACAATGTAACAAACCAACCAAACAGGAAGAGCCTTGAAATTTGAAATATCATTTAGACTAATTGCCTTTTCTCTTACCCTGGTTCTGATTTTTTCATCATATTCCCCATTCAGAATCTTATCAATACGTTGCTTCGTGTTTGTATCAATCGAATCTTCATTCCAATATTTTCCCATTCGCATTAATGGAAGTAATTTTTTAATGGCTTTGGCCGAATAAGAGCCATAATCCTTTTTAAATGGAGGAATTTTTTTGAAAATATCAACAAAACTATCATCAAGGTTATACTTTATGGCAAATGACTTTAGTGCCTTTTCAATTTCATGCTTATCTTCAACGGAGTATAAAATATGCCAAAGGGCTTCTTCATTTTCTATAGATAAAAAATTGGCTGGTCTATTTTCAACCTTTTCAAGTCGATTTAAAATCATTGAGCGTGTCTCGTTACATGGATAGGATTTATCAGCCACATAATTCCATCGGTAATTGTCAACTTCTTTCTTTAGCCCGAATCCCGGATATTTCAGAAATGCTTTCTGATCAATCTCTTTACGGTTGTTCAACCAATCAAACAAATTGGTTAGGTCATCTTCATTTTTAAAGAACTCTGCTGTTACGTCAACATCGGTGTGTAATTTTTCATTTATCCATCTCTCCTTCTGATATATCCGAATATTTGAAATAAATTGCCACAACCTATATTCTTGAAACAATGGATGAGATTTGGCGATACATTTTACGGGAACAGTCTTGATTTCACCAGTTTCTTTATCCAAATATTTCCGTTCCTCGTAAGGACAATCACTGATCAATGATTTTTTACTTTTTAACGGACGTTGGTAAAAGATAATGTCGTCCATAAATAAATAAGTAAAATTTAGGTTTGAAATCGTATTCCGGTGAGATTCATTGTTGGCATATAATTCTTTCAAGCATTCTGAAAACAAATCCTTGTTCTGCAATTCAGCATGGAATTCTTTTTGTTTTTCCAAAATGGCCTTTAATTCTTCTTTGTAGAATTTTCGTTCAACAGTCCTGACAAGCTTTCCTTTTATCTTCTGATTGGGTTTCTGCAAAAGTGTATCATAAATATACCAACCAACAGTCTTTTTGCTTTGATCAATATCTGATTCAGTTTTTTTCTTAATTAAAGTCCAATCGTCTTCTTTGGGTGCGCGAAACGAACGTTTTTCTAGTCCGTCTTTATCCAGCTTTAAAGTTCCATCATCATTAATATCCGTGGTAACTATAAACTCTTTAATCTTATCTACCCAATCAAGCGGCACATTACTTGTCCTTCGATAAATCCATCCGTTTTCTAGATGTACATTGAACCAAATATCTTTCCCTTTCTTTTCGTCGGTTCCTTCAACAGAAACAACTTTCAACGCATAGAATTCAACCAATTTATTTGGGTTTACATCTTCATCTTCGCCCCTTAACTGGTAATAACCACGCTTTTGATTAAAGTTGAGAATTATCCAAGCTAGTTCTTCCTTTTCAATTCTATAGTTCAATGCTTTCTTTCGAAGAAAGTAGATTGTCCAGTCATAAGGGACTTTTTTATCATCCTCCAATAATTGGGGTTGTTGCACTTTAAAATCAGCCAACATTTCAATGAAAGAATTTTGAAATAGAAATTTATATTGGTCGTTACTGTTTTTTAACCATGCTATTTTAGGTTCTGTTTCAGAAAGGAATTGTCCAAATCGTTTTTCAAAATCGATGCTTTGGGCATAATGATCTGGTAGAAACCCAATTTTAAAGAGAATCCTGTGCAATCGTTCTCTCCGCAATAAATATCGCTCTCGAATCCGCCTAATTCCTCGAAATCCAGTTCTCTCTGCTGTTTGAGACTTTGAATTTCCTTTATCGAAATCGCTCAATGTAGCTGCATCCATCGGAATAATCCGACTGCCCATTCCTGCAATCTTACAAGGTTTCCCATTTTCATCATTTTCAATCAATGCCCACCCTATGCTGTTGGTCCCTAAATCCAGTCCTAAAATTTTTTTCATGGTTATGTTGATTTGTGGTTTTAGTTCTTTATATTTGATCTACAATTTGAAAGCAATTCACAATAAGGATTATTCCGTTGTGAAAACATTTAAAGCGGCCTTAACGGGTCGCTTTCCTTTTGTTAAATTTACAAGCTTTAACTGGTTTAATCGACACTGATCAAAATGTTTTTTCTGTCACAATCAAAAAATAAATCCCTTTCCCGAAGAAAAGGGATTCTGGTGATTGCAGATCTTTAGGATGCTTGTTCCGGAGATGCCGGTGTTTCGGTTTTTTCGTGCCTGATTCCATAGTCCAGAATTTTACGCGCATTTTGATAGGAGGCATAAAAATCGGGTAAAGCGCCTTTGTATCTCACCATCATGCGGTCGATTTGATTTGCTATTATTCCCAGGGCATCGGCAAATAAGCCTTTCATTTTTTCGTTGGTTGCTTTTCGTTCCGAAACGATAACCCGGTGAGCAGGCAACTGGATTTCATACTGGTTAATCAGATTTTGCAGGGAACTAAGTTTCTCCGGAGTGATTCCATACTCCACCAGTGCTGCCTGCTGGCTTGTTCCCAGATTCAGAATATTTTTACAGCTAACCGCCAATTCACCGTCTCTTTGGTTTTTTAAAACCGAGATGGGAAAATCAACTTTTGATTTTAGAACCTGATCACCGGTTCTCTGCGCGAATGCGAACAACATGGAAGCCAACTCGAATGAATTTTCAATCAGGGTTTCCTGTTGGGTCTGTTTTTCAGTAACCAATCCTGAACCGGCAGTCTGGATATTTTGCTGGGCCAGTTCAATTTTTGTGATCAACGTTTTGAGATCATTGATGGCAGCAACCTGCGGAACGGAATCCTGCCAGATTGTTTGATTTTGTGTTAGAAGACTAACTACAGCTTTAATCATCGTTAATTTGTTTTCAAATCGTTTTTCCATTTCAATTAAGTTTAAAGGGTTAAAAAATGAAGAATAAATTACTGTTGATTGATTATTTATTTAAATTTTAGAAGACTTACGCTTTATTTTTGCTTTTTAAAGTTCGTTTTTAGAACATCAGCAATAGATTTTCGTCAAAACGCATATCCTTTTATGATTGCTGCAAGCATTAATTTAAACTACACCCTACATTTACGAATAGTTACTGTGCTTGCATTGATATTTACAACGCATTTTATCAAGTTGACAGAATATATAATGGTATTGGCATTCTTTAAATTGAATTATGCAGTACATTTTTTTCATTCAAATTTTTCTTTTTATCGTTGGGTTCATAAAAAATCACATGCGGTTTTATTTTTATTGCATCCGGTATTAAAATAACGGGATAGATTTATCATGAAGTAATTTGTGCTTTACTAATCTTTACAATGCATGAATATGCTCAACTTGTTTCTTTAAGTTTTTAGCATGGTGATTCTTATGCAGCAATCGGGTAATTCAACTTGAATTGATTAATTTGAAAACACGTGAATGTGGGGTGAATAGAATACTGAACATAGATTTAAATCTGTTTTGCGTTGAATTAAATACAACAAAATGTTAACTGTTTTAATACTAGCAGAATATGATTTTTTAGTTCGTACGAATTTCGACATGAACTGGGCTTATTTTGATATGAAACGAATGGGGTTCGAGAAAAACCGGGCACTGGTGGTGAAACTGAGTTACTGGTTTAATTAAAAAGCAGGGTGCTGCGCTCTCAAAGTTTAATTCTCCGGAAGTTTTGAATCGGAAAATCTGAAGTAAAGAATAATGATTTTTTTTCAGGAGTTTAACATGTACCGCTGGTTTTTCGTATAGTAAATTGCGACAATACTTCGGGCTATGAAAACAATCGATTTTAAAAAACTCTGGGCCAATGAACTGAGAAGCTTGTTCGGGGCAATTTTCATTGCAGTTGTTGCAACCAGTTTGCAAATTCTTGCTTCGGGTATTTTTGGATTGCTGATC
>JBASYJ010000088.1:0-1830 GCA_049277435.1 Prolixibacteraceae bacterium | reverse complement strand
GGTACCGGTAAAATCGCCGGTTACGCTGCGCCAGTTGTTAACACACACTTCAGGAATTGCATACGGTGATTTTTATCCGGGAAAAATTCAGGCAGTTTACGCGAAACACAACATGCTGGGCGTTGGTTTATCACACGAAAACTGGACGACTGAGGAATTTATAAACCGGCTGGCAGAAGTGCCACTGGCCTTTCAGCCTGGCGATCATTTTTTGTATGGCTTGAATATGGATGTTTTGGGCCGCGTGATCGAAGTGGTTTCAGGCGAAAAACTGAGTGATTATTTCAGGAAGCATATTTTTGAACCGCTTGGGATGAAGGACACTTATTTCTATCTGCCAAAGGAAAAACAATCCCGATTGGTTCCGATCTACGGATACAATGCCGAAGGTAAATTAGAAACCTTAAAACATGCCGGCCTGGCCGAAAACATCGACTATCCGAAAAATACCGACATCGGTCATTATGCCGGCGGTGGCGGATTATCCTCAACGGCAATGGATTATGCTATTTTCATTCAGGCTTTGCTGAACAATGGAAAATACAACAACCAGCAAATTCTGGGACGGAAAACCATCGAAATGATGACTTCCGACCAGATGATCAGCCTCAACAAACTGGGAAAAAGAATCAGTCAGAAACCCGGAGAAACTTTTTGTTTAGGCTTTTCGCTGCTCACTCCGGAAGGAAACGGGATCAATTCGAAATCGCCTGGAACCTATGAATGGGGCGGTTATTATACCACCAAATTTTTTATCGATCCGAAAGAAGACCTGATTTTTGTAGGTATGATGCAAATTCATGGATTCAGACACGGCGAATTTTACGACCGGCTGACAGCTATTTTGTATGGGGCTATTGAAGACTAATTTCCTAAAAACCCAGCGAACAAAAGCCCCCTCCAAACCTCCCCCAACAGGGGAGGTTTAAAAAAATGCATTTCAGGAATTGTGCTTTGTTTAGTGGAGATATCGAATCTGACTTCGGCTTCCTACCCCCTTCTCCTAATGAGAAGGGCTGGGGATGAGGCTATCTTGTCTGTTCTTTGTAATTTATTTCTTTTCAGTAGCAAAATACATTTCAACATTACCGTAACATCTTCTTTTTCAACAAAAACCGATAAATAAGTCTGAAATAGGCGGGCATGTCGGATTAATGCCTAAATTCGCGGCGTTAAACACAAAGGCAGATTCAGCAAAATTGAATTATTAAAGCCTTTCCAAATTATTAAAATGTCATTTGAGAATTTAGAATTAATTGAGCCCATCCTGAAGGCTCTTAGAACAGAAGGTTACGAAACACCAACTCCCATTCAGGAACAAGCAATACCCATCATACTTCAGCGAAAAGACTTATTAGGTTGTGCACAAACAGGTACCGGAAAAACAGCAGCTTTTGCTATTCCGATCATTCAAATTTTGCACGACACACATCTTCCGGCTAAAGGAAAACGTAAAATCAAATCGTTGATTGTAACTCCAACGCGCGAACTGGCGATCCAGATCGGCGAAAGCTTTTCGGCTTATGGCCGTCATGCAGGTTTAAAACACACAGTAATTTTCGGAGGTGTGGGCGAACGCCCTCAAACCGATGCATTGCGCGCCGGAATCGATATTCTGATTGCAACGCCAGGTCGTTTACTTGACCTGATGAACCAGGGATATGTGGATTTACGGAGTGTGGAACTTTTCGTACTCGATGAAGCCGACCGCATGCTCGACATGGGTTTTATCCACGATGTGAAACGTTTGATTGCAGAATTGCCATCTAAACGTCAGTCTCTATTCTTTTCGGCTACCATGCCCGCCGACATTGTAAAGCTGTCGCAAAC
>JBASYJ010000087.1:0-25811 GCA_049277435.1 Prolixibacteraceae bacterium | reverse complement strand
ATTGTTGAATATTTGTCGCACACGCCTTTCTGGGAAAACATGGCGATTGTGATTACTGAAGATGACGCGCAAAACGGAGTCGATCATGTGGATGCTCACCGTAGTGTGCTGATGGTGATTTCGCCTTATGTAAAAAGGAATTACGTTTCGAAAGTTCATTACAGCTTTGGAAGTATTTTTAAAACATTCTGGAATGTGCTGGGAATACCCTACCTGAATCAGTACGATGCCACAGCAAATGATTTTGCCGATTTTTTTACCGCAAAACCTGATTTTACCCCGTATCGCGCAGTTCCGGTCAATTCACAGATTTTCGATCCTGAAAAAGCGTTGACTCCGCTTGATGAAGATTTCGATTGGGAAGCCATTAAAGAATCGCCGTTGATTGACGACATTAACGAAATGCAAAAAGATCAGAAGGAAAAACCGGAATACCGGCTCGAAAATCAGAAGAGAAAATAAACATTCCCGAACCCGAATTTATGGTTTGTGATCCCTAAGTAATAAAATCAGCAGAAAAAAATGATGGTTTATTCCTGATCACAAATTTCAAATAGTATAATTGTGCCTGTAGGCACATGAGATGGGTAGAATGTTAAATCTCACATCGAAATCCCGTCCCGAATGGGACGGTACTATGTTTTGCGATTCAATCTGCTACCTACATTGAATCCCTCACGGGATTTATTGAACCAATATTTATCTGGATCATAAATTTCAAAAAAAACAGGCCATCCGAAAACACATGTTCATAACTCAGAAATAGCTCATTACCATTTCATCTTGCCTTCAGGAACCAGTGGATATTTTGCATCGCGTTTGAAGATGGCTAGTTCATAAAAATATTTGAGCTTGCGGGTTTGTGCATAAGTTGGAATAACATCAATTCCTTCGTCGCCAAAATAGAGGCGGTACTGAATTTTTTCTGACCGGGCAATCGAAATCCAGAGGTTTTCGGGAATAACGAAAATCCGGTTCATCAACTGATAATTGGAAACGGTTGAGGTAGTTTTTGTTGTTGCCGAGGTTTCTGTCGACTTCCCATCTTCTGTTTTTTGGGCAGATTCGCTGGTGGTGGTTGAACTTGAACGGTGTTCGAATTCCTTGTACTGATACTTCTTCGAAATGAGTTTGATTTTTTCGCCATCTAGATTCAGATACATCACCGAATCCATTTCCTTATTCGACACCGGAGTGATCAACCGAAAATCAAGTGTAATTTCAGGCCTCGCTTCTGTTGTTTCTTCATAGAGGTAGCTTGAATTCACATTAAAAATTTTACGTGGCACCAGCTCTCCGGCCTTTTCATCGGAAAATGATTTCGGGTCAAAACTCAGTTTCATTTTATTTGATTTTTTGTACTGATCTTCCACTTCGATAATCCGAAGAGAGCTTACACAGGAAATGAAAAATACTGTGTTTAAAATATAAAAGATCAATTTTTTCATGGTGAAAATTTTCAATAAATAGTTCAAATCCGTTATCAAAAACTGTTCCTCTCCTGAAATCAAAAGTAAGATAATCATAACTTTTCCCTTCCTGTCCGAAAAATATTTTTTTCTGAAGACGTTTACCTTTCTCCTGAACGACGCGAATAGACCGGCATTTGGCATTTACAAACATTAACAACAGTTTTTAAAAGTCAGTTAAACTTTTGTTTTACTACCATGTCTGAAGGAGTGTTGACAGAAAACAACCAGAATCTATTTTGAAAACAATTAACAAAAAATGAATACCATGAAGAAGCTATTTTATCTGCTCCTGTTTTTCCTGATAAGCTCAGGCGCTATTTTAGCACAGGTTCCTCCGCCGCGAACTGCAACTGAGCCGGGAACCATGATCAAAAACGGAAAAATAAAAGGATCGGTCATCGATTCGGAAACTAAAACTCCGATGGAATACGCGAATATCGCGGTTTACCGGAAACAGGACGCTAAATTGGTTTCAGGAGGGATTGCCGATGCTTCCGGAGTATTTGAAATTAAAGATCTTCCATACGGCCAGTACTTTGTTGAAGCAGTGTTTATCGGGTTTGACAAAAAAACGATTCAAGACCTGAAAATTCAGCCCAACACCCCAACTGTCGAACTCGGAACCATTGCACTCGAAGCTTCGCACCAGCAAATTGGGGAAGTCGATGTGGTGGCCGAACGAAATCGTATCGAGTACAAAATCGATAAAAAAGTCATTAATGTTGCCAACGACATCAATGCCGCAGGCGGAACTGCTGTAACTGCGCTGGAAAATACACCTTCGGTTGAAGTTGATATTGACGGAAATGTCAGCCTTCGTGGTTCGTCAAGTTTTACGGTACTGATCGACGGTCGCCCAAGTGTGTTGAGTGGCAGCGATGCATTGAGACAAATTCCGTCGTCAACCATCGAAAACATCGAAATTATTACCAATCCTTCGGTAAAATACGACCCGGACGGCATGGCCGGAATCATCAATGTGGTGATGAAGAAAAATGTACTTTCAGGACTAAACGGAATTGTAAATGTTAATGTTGGAACCGGCGATAAATACGGAACCGACCTGATGCTGAACTACAAAACGAAAAAGTACAATGTTTTCCTGGGTGGAAACCTGAACGATGAAACCAACTACGGAACCATGAAAATGACCCGTGAATCGTATTCGAACGACACCACTACTTTTCTGACCACCGATGGCCGACGCGATATGACCCGCGGTGGAAGCCAGATAAAAGGTGGTCTGGATTTTTATCCGACTGACAAAACTACGGTTACCTTATCGTCGCAACTTGGAACTTACAAATTCGACAGTTACGGGGGTGGAAACATTCACAATTACACTGT
Source organism: Prolixibacteraceae bacterium (assembly GCA_049277435.1). Taxonomy (GTDB): domain Bacteria; phylum Bacteroidota; class Bacteroidia; order Bacteroidales; family Prolixibacteraceae; genus Aquipluma. The sequence goes on along the minus strand of JBASYJ010000087.1, from coordinate 22,992 downwards.
ACCGGGAGACCTCGACATTTATTCGATCCAGAAAAATACCTCAATCCGAAATGGTAATTATGTAAATGCCAATGCCAGCTTTCAGACCAAATTTAATGAGTCGGGGATGCACAAACTGGAAGGTTCGTTTGATTACCGGAACCGTGACGGCAAGTCAGCCGAAAACAACGATGAGTTTTTAACCAATTCTTCGTTTGCCAACTCCAGCGAATTTCTGACCCGCGTAAATACCAGCGACAACAGCACCTCGAACGATTACCGGATGAAACTGGATTATACCCTGCCACTGAAAGAAGGAGCAAAATTTGAAGCTGGTTTGCAAAGCCGGATTGAAAACGAAAAAGAAAGTTTCTATTTCGAAAACTACGATCTGGCTACCAAAACATTTATCAACGATCCGAAATTTACCAGCGACATGGATTTCACCGAAGCGATTCATTCTGTTTACTCAACCTATTCAGGAAAAACAACAGGAATTTCGTACCAGTTAGGATTAAGAGGCGAGTACAACAAAAGAACCATTGAGCATCATGCCAATGTGAACAATACTTATTCGCTCGACTTATTTGATGTGTTTCCATCGATTCATTTATCCTACGAATTGGCGAGCGAAAATCAGCTGATGGCCAGCTACTCGAAACGCGTGAACCGGCCGGATGGCCGTGATCTGGACCCATTTCCAAATTACATGAACCAATATACGATCCGGATCGGAAATCCTGATTTGAAACCTGAATACACCGATTCATACGAATTTAGCTACATGCGCAAATTTGGAACTTCGTTCCTTTCGCTCGAAACTTTTTACCGCACGACAAACGACCTGATCACCCGCCTGCAGGAAATGAGGAACGATGGAATCATTTACATGACCATGGATAACCTGAACCGCGATTATTCCATAGGTGGTGAATTGATGGGTAATTTCAACTTCACCAAATGGTTGCTCGTGAATTCAAGCTTCTCGTTGTACAATTACCAGCTAAAGGGCGAAGTTCTTGGAACATCTGTTGATCGCCAGAGCACCAATTATTCAGGCAGACTGAACGCAACCATAAAGTTCAATTCTGACAGCCGGATGCAGTTAACAGGAATGTACCGCGGTCCTTCTGTTTCAGCACAGGGTGACCAGAAGGGGATGATGTTCACCAATCTTTCGTACCGTCAGGATTTCATGAAAAAGAAGTTATCGGCAACTCTAAGTGTCCGCGACCTGTTTGGAACCGGAAAATTTCAGGGAACATCGGCTGGCGACAATTTTAAATCGACGTTTAAAATGCAGCGCGAACCCCGGGTATTCATGTTGACTTTGAGTTATAAAATCAACAATTACAAAATGGATAAACAAGCTCCATCGGATCAGCAAGGTCAGCAGGGAGTTGAAGATATATTCTAATTTTGAGATTATTAGATATCAAGAAAGAGGAATCCGGGAAACTGAATTCCTCTTTTTTTGATATCTATTTTCACCATAATCACAGGTCCAATTCTCATGAACGATGGATTCCATCTCTTTTTCTTAAGATGGAATCCCTGAATTCTCCAAGATAAATAAAATTAAAAAAGGTCTGCCAAACGACATACCTTTCAATATTACAGGAAGAATTATCTTATTTCAAATATGGTTTTCCAAATTTCAGCACATTCTTTCCGGCCAAATCGTTGATAATGATGGCAGCCATCATGTACCAGGCAGCCAACGCACAAACAATCAGTTCGTAACCGGCAATTTTATTCCAGACCGGATCGCCAAAATGACCAAAATCAAGCAGAATAAATCCGAGTAAAAGAGTGGCAAAAGTAAATGCCATTGCTTTATGCACACGCAGCGAAGCGACAAACATAATCGCGGTATAAAATGTCCAGGCCACCAGGTAAAAACCAACATCGGTGTGGCTTGATTCATAAATTTTGTAAAAGTTCAAAATCCAGATGATACCCAGGCCAATCCAGAAACTTCCGTATGCCACAAAAGCGCTGTAACCAAAATTATTACCCATCTTTTGTTCCTGAAAACCTGCAATCATTTGTGCCAGTCCGCCAAAAATAAAACCCATGGCGACCACTGGTCCAAGTCCCATTAATCCAATGTTGTGAAATTGAAGTAAAAGTGTTGTTAAACCGAAACCAGCAAGGCCCACAACCGCAGGATTACCCATCTTTTTTTCCATAATTTTCTCTTTTTTTAATAAGCGCGCAAAATTAGAATTTGTTTTAGTAGTCAGTTATTCAAAAAGTCATACGAGTTAGAGAAACACCTGTAGTTTACATTAAGTTTACTTTACAGAAAATGACATGCTGGCTTTGAATGAATAATCCTCTTCAGTACCAGTAAATTTTTGTCTGAATAAGTCAGTTTGGAACCATTTATCAGGATTCGAAATCCATCCTGTTTTGCAAAAAAAAAGGCTACCCTTTCAGGCAGCCTCGTGAGAAATTATCGAAATGTTGAATCTAATTACAGGGTAGCATCTCCGGGAACCCAGTCGCAGGGAGTTAATTCCCCGGTTTGCAACGCGTCCAGGATACGGATAATTTCGTTTACATTTCTTCCAACGTTCAGCCCGTTTACCGACACATGCTGAATTGTTCCTTCAGGATCGATGATGTAAGTAGCACGGTATGCAATTTTATTTACCGGTTCCAGAATTCCCAATTCTTCAGAAAGTGATTTGCTGGTATCGGCAAGCATCGGGAATTTTAATCCTTTTAATCCTGAATGGTCTTTTCTCCAAGCTAAATGCACGAACTGAGAATCAATTGAAGCACCAACAACATTCGCATCACGTTTGGCAAATTCTTCAAAATGCTCGTTAAACGAAACGATTTCGGTCGGACAAACGAAAGTGAAATCGAGTGGCCACCAGAAAAACACAGTCCATTTACCGGTAATGTCAACGTTGGTTAATGTTTTAAATTCTTTGCCCATTTCGAGCGAAACAACAGCTTCTTTTTGAAATTCAGGAAATTTTTCTCCAATAGTTTTCATGATTTGTATTTTTAATAATTTGAAATTCGAAATATTTAAGACAAATATACTCCGCGATTGTTCGCCTGTCAAATCGAATTTTTCAATCCTGAATAGACAAAAGCTATCCGAAAAAATTCATTTACTTTTATTTACGTTTACGTGTCTGATTCACACTTAATTCTTCGACTTTTCCTGACGGATTAAAATTTGGTTTATGCAACTTTTGCGCTTGGTGATTCAGGAAGATAATTTTACCTTTAGGGGATTTTTTTGACCAACACACAATTTCTTTCAATACCTAAATCAAAATTTAATAACCAATGGAAAACAAATTTAGCAGAAGATCTTTCCTGGCAACTACTGCTGCTGCCGCCGCTGGTGCAACCATTCTTCCGAGCAATGTAATTGCCGGATTGGGACACAAAGCTCCAAGTGACAAACTGAATATTGCCGGTATCGGTATCGGTGGTATGGGTCACGCTAACCTTAAAAACCTGAAATCAGAAAACATTGTTGGTCTATGCGATGTTGACTGGAAGTATGCCGAGGGCTGTTTTAAGGAATTCTCCGGCGCCAAAAAGTACAAAGACTGGAGAGTGATGTACGACGAATTGGGTAAATCAATCGATGGTGTTGTGATTGCAACTGCCGACCACGCCCATGCCATCATTGCCGCTCATGCTCTTGAAATGGGCAAACATGTTTACCTTCAGAAACCATTAACTCACACAGTTTACGAATCACGTTTGCTCACCAAACTTGCTGCAAAAAATGGTGTAGCAACTCAAATGGGCAACCAGGGTTCTTCAGGCGAAGGTGTAAATTTAACGACCGAATGGTTAGCCAATGGCGAAATTGGTGAAATCACCAAAGTTGAAGCATTCACCGATCGTCCGATCTGGCCACAAGGTTTAATGACTCCAAAACAAGGTCAGTGGGTTCCTGAAACTTTAGACTGGGATTTATTCACCGGTCCGGCAAAAATGCGTCCTTACAACGAAGTTTATCACCCATGGAACTGGCGTGGCTGGTGGGATTACGGTACAGGTGCATTAGGCGATATGGCCTGCCACATTTTACATCCTGTATTTGTTGGCCTCGAATTGGGTTACCCAACCAAAGCTCAGGGAAATTCAACCTTATTACTTCAGGATTGTGCACCTTCAGCACAGTCGGTTAAATTAACTTTCCCTGCCCGCACTCCAAAACGTCCGTGGAAAGGAATGAAAAAAGGAGCTCAGCTTCCTCAGGTTGAAGTTTACTGGTACGACGGTGGCGTTAAACCAATGTTACCAGCCGGATGGCCAGCCGGAAAAGATCCAAATGATCAAGGTGGTGGTGTAATTTTCCACGGAACAAAAGACACATTGATTTGTGGATGCTATGGCGTTAATCCATGGTTGTTGTCAGGCCGCAAACCTGAAGCCCCAAAATTCCGTCGTCGTGTTGAAACCAGTCACGAAATGGATTGGGTTCGCGCAGCCAAAGAAGCTCCCGAAAGCCGCGTAAAAACTGCTTCCGATTTCAGCGAAGCCGGACCATTCAACGAAATGGTGGTTATGGGAGTTTTAGCTGTTCGCTTACAAAACCTGAACAAAGAATTGGAATGGGACGGACCAAACATGAAATTCACCAACATCAATGATAATGATAAAATTAAAATTGTTATTGAAGACGGTTTCAAAATTCATGACGGACATCCAACATTCGCCAAAACCTATACTGATGCAATGCCTGCAACAGAATTTGCTGCAGAACTGATCAAACATACTTACCGCAAACCCTGGAGTCTTCCGGAAATGCCGGCTTAAGCTTTTAATTAATGGATATGCAGAGGTGAATTCGAAAGGGTTCGCCTCTGTTTTTTTATCGATTCGGGACTTATTATTCATTCAGAAATCGAACAGATTAAACTCTTTAAAAGTCCCTCAGTACGTTGCCATACAGCCCATAAAAGTATAACTGTAGGATATAGTGTTTGGTGATTTTGATTTGGGGTTCAGCACAGATATGGGCGAAATATTTGTAGCCCGTGTTAAGTGAGGAACGAACGTCGCTCCGGGTTGACTCGAAAGGGAAGAAACCCATCCGTCGGAAAGCCTTTTCCAAGGCAAAAATCATCGTTCGGACTGAATTGAAATTGTGTTTAGAAAAGTAGTTACATAAAAGATTGGACAACTTTCGCTAAATACTTTATGAACTCATTTCGAGATTATTTAATCCGTTACTTTCCATTATTAAAATGAAAGATTTGAAATTAATTTCATTCTAAACAAGAGCGGATTGCATCATTAATTCTGCTATTAAAATTAACCATTAGTGCCTTATTCTTTTGTTCGGCTAAAATTCCCGAGCGTTTAATTCCTCCATGATAGGTTTTATTGAAGAACCCCAGACCTGCAAGATATCCGGTGATATAAAATCCATTGTATACCTGTTGGGCAGCGAAGGTAAGTACTGTAGCATTTAGTAAAAAATTTACGAGCCCTTCTCCCGTTTTTCCAGCATATATCTGTCCGGAACCTGGGAAAAAGCGGGATAAATTTTCGGCCTTTTTAATCTTTCTGATTCGTGGCAGATTTCTCTTCAGGTACAGATTATTTACCATTTGCTTCATTTCTGCATCTTTATCAGAGTTGAAATTCTGCACCTTTATAAAACGCAAAAAGCATTCCTGAGCTTCAGCCCACTGAAAGGTTTCATTTAAACACAATAACCTAACGGGCATAAAAACTGAATATGAAGTTGTATCAGTACTTCGATGAAAATACTCATCAATTTTCCACAATGCCTTCTTCGGATCTCCATTCAGATAATAACATAGCGATTGTTCGTAATAAACACGCTGGAATAATGAATCGTAGGAATTAGCAAAATACAGTGGCTGAAGTTCATTGATCACCCGGTCAAAATCTTTCATTTGCTTAAAACACAATGCTTTTTTGTATTTATAGAAATACAAATTGGCTTGACTTTCAGACTTAAAAATCATGCGTTCATATTCGATCGATGCTTCAAAGTAGTGACCAGAAGCATACAAACTATCGCCTTTCAGTTCTGAAGCCCGGCTACTCGAAAAAATTCCGCAAAGGAATATGAAGCTGAAAAAGTATTTGATTGTGTATGGCATCCCGATACTCATTTTCAATAATTCTTACAGAAATAACTGACCCATATATATTTGATACATAATTGGCTACAAAAATACTCCCAAATAAAATCGTTTTGACATGACCAATTCCCAGTTTCCGGTAGTTTTCCCAGGTAATTAATCCAAATCCGGTAGTCGCAATCATTGAGGCAATACCCTGACCGGTTTTCCCTGCATAAATCTTTCCGGAACCCGGGATTATACCGGACATCAATCCTGCAAGAAAAGGCGATTTTTTTCGATGTGTTTCAAGTTCACGGTTGATTTGACCTAATGCCTCAACTTGCTGGTTTATTGTTGCATTTTTTGGATTTACCTGTTTGAGATGCTCCTTTGCCTCCAACCAGTTTCCCTGCAACAGGCAAATCCCGCTCATCTCAAAATTAAAAAGCGAGAAACTGGGTTCGTCTTTTACATTCAACTGACTAAATATTTTTCTGGCTTCAGGATAATTTTCAAGAAATATTTGGTCATAACCTGCAAAAAATCGGGACTTCAAATAAAATGTCGACTCTTCTCCCACATTCAAAAAGGAGATTGTCGACAGATCTAATTCTTTAAGTGAATAATAGGCCCATCCTTTATAAAAATTTAACGAATCCTTCTGATGCGGACTATAATTGAGAAAATCATGATCAAGCAAATGTATAACCTCTTTGTAATATTCTTTATTAATTAGATGTTCGATAAATGGAAGCTCAATTTTATTCTGGGCAAATCCCGACTGAAACAATAAAATGAATACTACAAAATAGACGGGCTTCATTTATATTTATTTATTGGGTCACTAAACCTGCGTGTTTTCTGATTTATTTGGGCCGGATCAAGATCCGTAGCAGCAATTCTGTTACATCTGCTCAATCGGTCAAAGGACAGTAGTCCTCCTTTAAACAAACCATATTCTTTGACAACTTGTTTACTAAAATCAGAGCAACTTGGACTATATAGGCAATCGGCAGAAAAATGTGGAGAAATAAAATTCTGATACACATATAAAGTGCTTCCATAAAATATGCTTACCGGATTACTGTTCTTAAATGTTTTAGGTTGATTTTTAAATATATAATATCGTTTACCGGATTGGTAAACTTGTTGTTTCGACACTGAATCGGCCAGCAACAAATCAGCTTTCAGATCAATAGATTGAGCAAAACCATTGTATGAGAACAAAAAGAATAGTAAACCAAGGCTACTGCTTTTTAGCAATATTAAGAGGTTTTGCATTATCCGGAATTTTAAAATTAAAATACTTGCCATCAGAAGAGGACGAAACTTTGACGTTTGAATATACAGTTCGGTTGATAATTGAATCACCCGAAGGCTTATAACTAATCTCAATAATTTTCAGTGGAAGTCTAAACTGGGAAAAGTCCTTGTAATTGGAATAATAGATTTTCTTCACTATTTTATTTTTGATTTCCTGATATTCAGAATAAACCGGAAGTCCATTCTCGAAAACCATTTTAACCGTTTCTATTCCGTTCAACAAAGTTGGAGCCTTCCATAAAGTTACGTAAAACTGATCTTCATAGGTATTCGAAACAAGGCTAAATCCTTCATCAACCAGTCCAAGATTGTCGGTCAGGTTGTTGGCGAAATAGTAAATGAGATTCCTTTTGGATGACAATTCAGCGATTTGTTTATAGGATACTTCATTACTTGCAGGAAAGTAGGTTTTAATTTCGCCCAGCGCATTTGAAACCATAATAAACTCCTTTGATGCATGATAGTATTTGGTGATTATCTGCTTGCTGTTATCAAAAAACAATTCGAGCTCATTGGAAATCTTCTTTTGATTTTCAAGAATTTCGGTCTGCTGTTTCAATGATATATAATTTCCTTGCTGGGCACTCAATGATACACTCAGCAATAAAAAGCAAAAAAATAAATTGATACCTTTAAATGATATGCTCATAAATGACGAAAAAAAAGGTGTCTGTTTTTGTTTATATAACAGACACCTTGTTTCTAATATGTGAAGTTCTAATTCCACATGAAAAATTTAGGATTGTTGATGTAAGGACTAATATCATCATGGTCAATGATCAAGACAATAAAGTCAACCAAAGGAACAATACCAAAGATACCGCCACAAGTTAAAATATAACCTAATCCGGTAAGTGTTTCAGTTCCCAGATAAAAACGGTGAATACCTAATCCACCAAGGAAAAAATCAAGTACGATTGCAACAACGGCATCTTTGTCGTTAGACGAAATCGTTGAAGAAAAAGCAGCTGAAACCGGGCTGGATTCAATCGCATTAATCGAAATCATACTCGTTTCAACAGCAGTATCAAAAAGCAGATCAACGGCTTCTTCATTTATGGAATAAGACGAAGCATTTGCCTGATTTGCTATTAAAAAAGTTACAAATAGAAAAACAACGGCGATAAGTTTTTTCATAGATCTAAAGTTTTTTTTCGATACCTAAATATAAAGAATTTTCTTAATACAACCCTCATTTAATTTAACATTAAACATTGTAATAAAGCAAAAATATTTTTATTGCTGATTTTCAGAATTTGAAAATTAAATTCAGCATAACATGGCCAACCAAAAACTTCATGTTACATATCTTTAGTCAACCATTAATTCTGTGAGTTCTCCAAAATGATTTTCATTATAAATTACCCGCAAATGAAACTGACTGAAAATCACAAAAAAAAGGGACATGAGAATTTATACTTTATATTGGTTTAATAAGCGATTAGAGTTATCCTTTATTTCTCATTTTAAAACAGAATAGCTATTTTCACCGTGTTTAGAAAAACATTAATTTCGGAATAGAAATACCATGGGAAACAAGCCTTTAAACATCAGCCGCCGACATTTTTTAAGTACAACCGCACTGGCATCAGCGGCGGTAACAATTCTTCCGTCAAAAGTAATTGCAGGTTTGGGTCATAAAGCCCCAAGCGATAAACTAAACATTGCCGGAATTGGCGTCGGGGGAATGGGCTTCAACAACCTTTCGAACATGGATACTGAGAACATTGTTGCCCTGTGTGATGTCGACTGGAAATACGCCGGAAGAAACGCTTTCCGGAAATGGCCGCTTGCAGCCAAATACCAGGATTACCGCGAAATGTTCGATCAAAGAAAGGACATCGATGCGGTGATGATTGCCACTCCGGACCATTCGCATGCTTTGCCGGCGCTGATGGCCATGAAATCGGGAATGCATGTTTACCTTCAGAAACCACTCACCCATTCGGTTTACGAATCCCGGATTCTGACCGAAACTGCCGTTCGATACGAAGTGGCTACCCAAATGGGAAACCAGGGAAATTCAGGAGAAGGAATACGCAAAATATGCGAATGGATCTGGGCCGGAACAATCGGGGAAATCACTGCGGTGGATGCCTGGACCAACCGCCCCATCTGGCCTCAGGGCCTGGAACGTCCGGAGAAAAGCATGCGCGTACCAAATACCTTAAACTGGGATCTGTTTATTGGCCCTGCAAAATTCCGCCCTTATCACGAAGTGTATACTCCCTGGAACTGGCGCGGCTGGTGGGATTTCGGAACCGGTGCACTGGGCGACATGGCCTGTCACATCCTCGATCCGGTTTTTAAAGCCCTGATGTTGAAATACCCAACCGCTGTCGAAGGCAGTTCAACGATCATCAATACCGAATCGCTCCCGAATGCCGAAAAAATAACCTACTGGTTTCCACGCCGCGACAACCTTCCGAAAGTGGCTATGCCTGAAGTTAAAATTACCTGGTACGATGGTGGCCTGCTGCCTGAACGTCCAATAGAACTGAAAGACAGTGAACAGATGGGCAACAGTGGTGGCGGTGTGATTTTCTACGGAACAAAAGGAAAAATCATCTGCGGAAGTTCGGCTTCAAACCCAACTTTGCTGCCTACTTCGGAAATGGCGCATTTTCATCAACCGGAAAATCAAATCCGGAGAATACCGAATGCCGAAACAAACGGGCACGAACAGGATTGGATCCGCGCGGCAAAAGAAGATAAAAGCAACCGGGTGGAAGCCAGTTCGTATTTTGGCTATTCCGGTCCGCTCAACGAAATGGTGGTGATGGGAGTCCTGGCTGTGCGCCTTCAGGATCTAAAAAAACGCTTGCTTTGGGACGGAAAAAACATGCAGTTTACCAACATCGGTTCCTCCGAAACCATCCGGGTCGTTACATCCAACGCATTCGAGGTGATTAACGGCGATCCGAAATTCGATACCAAATACGAAACGATCAATGCCCTGGCTTCCGCCGAAGAATGGATCAGGCACAATTACCGCGACGGCTGGGAGCAGATTTAGTTTCTACTGATTAACCACATAGGCACATAGAAAAACAAAAGGATTCCATCTTTCTCTTAGAGATGGAATCCTTTTTGCTTTGTGCCTATCATTCGATAGGCGTTTTGAGCTAAACGAATTGAAATAAATCTATGTGTTCTATGTTCCTATGTGTTTCCTGAAAGTTTTTATTTCCCAATCACCATCCGGTTTTCAGCCATGCGGTTATTGAATTGCTGGATGATGGCTTTTTGCAGCAGCTCTTCTTTGGTCAAATCAATTTTACCAATCAGGTTGTTGCGAAGTTCCGGATCTTCTTTCCGGTTGTAAATGGCATTGAGTTTATCGTCGGTCATGTAAAGCGCGTAATCGCCAATCAGAAACTGATACGACTCTTCGATGAAGTTGATGGCGAAACGCTGATTTCTGGGATTTAGCAAATCGTGCCCGAAAGCCACATACGGATCGGGGAAATTCAGGTAGCTCAGAATAGTCGGCATGATGTCGATCTGTTCGGCCAGCCCGGTGTCGTTGCCTTTAAAACTTCCGTCGGCTTTATAGAAAATGATTGGAATGGCAAACCGGTTTACCGAAGTGTAATATTCCTTGAGGTCCGAGTCCACCGCATGATCGGCCGTGATCACAAACAGGGTGTTTTTGAACCAGGGCATTTTCCGTGCCGTGTCGAAAAACTTCTGCAAGGAGTGATCGGTGTAGCGAACACATTTATTAATCGGAATCCGGCCTTCAGGAAAAACACCCTTGTATTTTGCCGGAACTTCGTATGGATGATGCGACGAAACCGAAAACAAGGTGGTTACAAATGGTTCCTTCATCCGGTTCATTCCCTGCGCAAAATACTGCATAAACGGCTCATCCCAGATCCCCCAGATGCCATCGAAATCGGCTTCGTTTCCATATTCATCGCGGCCATAATAATGCTGAAAACCGGCAATCCGTGTAAACGCGTCGAAACCCATCGAACCATTTGGCGCTCCGTGAAAAAAAGCGGATTCGTAGCCCTGAGTTCCAAGTAAACTGGCCAGGCTGTTAATCGTGTTTCCGGAGCGTTCTGAAATCACATAGGGCAGTACCAGCGCCGGAATACTGGCTGTGACCGAAGGAATGGCATCGATCGATTTCCGGCCGTTGGCAAACGCGTCGCTGAAAACCAGGCTTTCGTTGATCAGTGAATCCAGAAACGGCGTAAGCAGACGGTCGTATGGCCGGGGATCTTCGATTTTTGGATTGAGCGAACCAATAAATGCCCGGCTGAAACTTTCGAGAATAATGACCACCACATTGTCTTTCCGGGCGGGCCCAACCGAATCGGGTACATGAACCGGTGTGTAAATTTTCTCCAGTTCTTCTTCTGTTTTGAAATAGGTTTTGTGCACAAACGCATTTTTCCCCCAGGTTCGCATGATGCAGAAAGGTGTATTCTGAACCAGCGCCATTTCTTCAGGAGCATTTACAAAAGCGCCCGCATTGTTCATGTTGATCGGGCGGGTGCTGTGCCGCCAGCCGCCACGCATGCCAATAATTGACAAAGTTGCAACCAGCAAAATAACCGGAATTCCGGAGAGAAAATAAATGATTGGATTTTTTATCCGGAAAGGCTTTGGTTTTAAACGGGAATATAAAACAGAAAGGGCGATAATCAGAATAATCAGGATCAGCGGAATGTACCAGAAATCATAGAAAAACCGCATAATCAGGCTGGTATTGTCGGCATCGTATGCGGCAATATCGAAGGCGCTGGCGGTGGTACGTTTCAGAATATACCGGTAATAAATCATATCGATCAGGTTGAACGCCAGCCCGACACTGTTGGTAACAATGAACAATCCTTTCAGGAAAACCTGGAACCAACCGGCAAATTTAAACCGGAACGGTAATAGGAAAAGCAGCATGTAAGCCGCGTTCAGATAAAGCAATGCGCTGATGTCGAACATCAGTCCGCCTTTTAATATGGTGAAAAACGACAAAAAAGTAACCTTTGGGAACGATAGAGGATTGAACAGGTAAAACAGAATCCGGCAGAAAGAATAAAAAACCATCAGGATCAGAAACCGGTACAACAACACCAGGTATTCGTTCGCTTCGTACTTTTTCGAGTTTAGAAATTTCAGCATGGAAAAATTCAATATTTCGCATGCAAAATTAACAGCTTATTTGATTTGCGACAGAAATTTGATGGTTTTGTAATCTTTATTCAATGGCTCATACAATCAATTTATCGATAAATTCAATTAGCCTGTCTAAAAAAAAGTACCATTTGACTCATTTTTGTAACTTCGACATAAATAAACGATTAAACCTAATACCAGAATTCTAGTCTGATATTCCGTGACCTAATTTTTGTACCTGTGAAGATAACCATCGAAAACCTGAATAAAGTCTATCCCAACGGCAATCATGCCCTCAAAGATGTCAGTCTGGAAATCAACAATGGGATGTTCGGATTGCTCGGGCCCAATGGTGCCGGCAAATCGAGCCTCATGCGCATTTTGGTTACCCTGATGCAACCATCCTCCGGGAAAGTGACCATGAACGGTTATGATCTGACCAAAGACAGGGAGCAAATCCGTTCGATGCTGGGTTATCTACCTCAGGATTTTCGCTTTTTCTCGCACCTCAAAACTTATGAATTTCTGGATTATGCAGCCCGTCTGGCTGGTATGCGTGATTCGAAAACCCGCAAACTGGCTGTCGACAAAATGCTCGAAGAAGTTGGTCTGTTCGAGGCTCGCGACCGGCAGGCCAACAAGCTTTCAGGAGGGATGAAACGGCGTTTGGGAATTGCCCAGGCACTCATTAACGAGCCCAAAATTATCATTGTGGACGAGCCAACCACCGGGCTCGATCCTGAAGAACGAATCCGGTTCAGGAATTTACTTTCCACGATTTCAACACAGGATGTCATCATCATCCTTTCGACCCACATTGTTGGCGACATTTCTAGTTCGTGTACCGACATGGCGCTCCTGAACAAGGGAGGACTGGCCTTTACCGGATCACCCGACGAACTGGTTACACGCGCCGAGGGAAAAGTGTGGCAGATCCAGGCTACCGAAGCCGAATACCTCGAAATCAACGAAAAATTTCCGGTGATTTCGAACGTTCCGAACAGCGAAGGATGGGAAATTCAGGTGGTGGCCAATTCCATAAACGGGTACAACGGACAAAATATTCCGCCAAACCTCGAACATGCCTATGTGCATTTTATGGAAAGTAACCTCGACCAGTGGAATTCCATTTAACTATTTACGATTGAACGATGTACGATTTACAATTTTTGAAAAAGCAAGTTATGAACGATTCGAAAAGTTTAATTTCAAAAATCCTGATTGAAGGGAATAATTCAAATCCATCAATCCTAAATCCGGAAAGTAAATCTGTTGTAATAGTAATTGTCAATCAATAAATAGGAAATAAAAAAATGATTTTTTTTCATAACATATTATCCATTGCCAAATACGAAATCACGACGCTTTTGCGAAGTTGGTTTTTCCGGATTTTTGCCATTCTGGCCATGATTTTCCTGTTCTTTTTCAACATGGGAACCATGATGTTCGACAATGGTGGCGCCGGAAGCTGGGACATGAAAGCGCTCTCTTCGGTAATTCCCTACGTCAACCTGTTAATTTTGAATACCGTTCAGGCAATCATTGCCATATTCCTGGCATCCGACTTCCTGAAACGCGATAAAAAACTGGATACAACCGATGTCATCTACATCCGGTCGATGTCGAACGGCGAATATGTGGCCGGAAAAACGATCGGGAACATTGTGGTATTCATGATCCTGAATCTGATTATTCTTTCGGAAGCCCTGATTTTTAACCTGATTTCTGAAAATGTTACCGTGAACTGGATGGCTTATCTGAATTATTTCCTGATCATCAGTTTACCCACCCTGATTTTTATACTCGGCCTTTCGTTCTTTGTGATGAGCATCCTGAAAAATCAGGCCATCACCTTTATACTTCTGCTGGGTTATGTGGCCATCACGATTTTTTACCTGAACACAAAATATTACTACCTGTTCGATTACATGGCGTATTCAATGCCGCTGCTGAAATCCGATTTTATTGGTTTCGGAAACATCCAAACCATTGTGATTCACCGCGGAATGTATGCCTGTTTCGGTATCGCGTTTATTTTCCTCACCATTTCGCTCCTGAAAAGGTTGCCACAAAGTCCGTTCAGCAATAAAGTGACACTCATTCCGGCAATTCTTTTTCTGACGGCTGGAATATGGCTGGGTAAAATGCATGTTTCAACTTATGCTCAAAACCAGGAGCTGCGCGAAAATGTCAGGACTCTGAATGATGCCAACCTGAAAACTCCGCGTCTAAAAGTTGAAAGTTATGTGCTGGAGATCAATCACAATGGAAACAAACTGGATATTACAGCCCGACTGAACGTAAGCAATCCGAATCTGGAACCGGTTGATCATTTTGTTTTTACCCTGAATCCCGGATTCCAGGTCAGCAAAATAACCTGGAACGGACAGGAAACAAACGCCAAACGCGACATTCAGCTGATCGAATTTTCAGGAACAAAACTGGACCCCGGCGAAAATGCCGAACTTGAATTTACCTACTCCGGAAACATCAACGAGGCAACCAGCTTTTTGGATGTGGATGACAAAACGCTTCAGGAAGCCTACAAAGCGTTTATGTTTCAGATTGATAAACGCTCCGGAATTGTGTCGCCCGATTTTGTTTTACTCACGCGCGAATGCAACTGGTACCCGATTTCAGGAACAGGTTTTGGACTGATGAACAAGCAATGGATTCAGAAACAGTTCAGCAGTTTTGATGTGACCGTAAAAACCAAAGCAGGCCTGACTGCCATATCTCAGGGCAAGGAAGAATTAAAAGATGGAACTTTCCATTTTACCAATCGTCACCGCCTGCCACAAATTTCGCTGGTCATCGGGAATTACACCCAGAAAACCGACACCATCGATGGTTTGGTCTTCAGTTTGTATCATCATCCTGACCACGACTATTTCACCAAATTTTTCGAGCCTGTAAAAGATACCATTCCTGATCTGATTGCCGAAGCATTGAAAGATTTCGAACGTAAAATCGACCTGTATTATCCGTTCGACCGCTTCACCATCGTAGAGGTTCCGGCGCAGTTTTATTCCTATCCGCGAACGCTGATGGGCGAACGCGAACAGGTTCAGCCCGAAACCATTCTTTTTCCTGAAAAGGGATTATTAATTAATGAAGCCGATTTTAATGGTTCAGTTAAACGGATGGAACGTTGGGGAAACCGGGGCAGCGATGTTCAGACCACTCCTGAAGAGAAAAAAGTGATGGCATTCAATAACTTTTTGTCGCTGTTCACCCAGGCTGCAGCCAGGCCGGATTTTAACCGGAGCCAGGGAGAAGTGCAGATTGAGGAAAAAGCCAATCCACTTTACTTTTTCCCGTTATTTTACAATCACGCATACTTTGTACAATCAGATAAATGGCCAATTGCCGATCGTATTTTTGAAGCATACCTGAAACAATCTTCCGAGTCGGGAGCCATGGGCTGGATGCGCAGTATGCAGGGTATGACTGAAAACGAACAGGCCAACCTGGCTCTGCTCGATTATTCGTTTGCCGAATTGCTTGACGATCCCACCAAAGTTCAGATTATCGACAATGTGATCCAGCTGAAAGGTCAGGCGCTTTTCTCGATCATCAAACGAAAAGCCGGCGATGAAGCGTTTAACGATTTCATGTTCAACTTCCTGAAAAGCATCAAGTTCAACTCGACTACGATGACCGATTTTAATAACCGGATTGAAAGCGAATTCAACACCGACCTGATGCCTTATATGGAAAAGTGGTTCCGGAGTAAAGAACTGCCCGGTTACCTGATCGGAAGCGTTAATGCAGTAAATGTACTCGATGGCGACCGCCTGAAAACCATGGTGAAATTTAAAATCTCGAATACCGAACCCACCGAAGGAATTGTTTCGGTTCAATTCAGGATTGGAGAAGGCGGAGGGCCCGGCCGCGGTCGTTTTGGCGGTGGTGGCGCAAACATGGAAACCATCGACAAACTGCTGTATCTGGAAGGAAACCAAACCAAGGAAGTTAGTTACCTGCTCGACGGGGCTCCACGAAACATCACCATAAACACACTCACCTCACGGAATATTCCTGCTGAACTCAGGCTTCCGCTCGATAACATTGGGGAAGATACCAAAGCCACACCATTTGAAGGTGAAAAAATACTCGACATACCGGTCCGGCTGGCTGAAAAAGGAGAAATTATTTCGGATGACGAAGATTCGACTTTCAGGTTCACCGAAACCGAGGACTACAGCTTGCTTCAGAAGCTGTTACTGAAAGAAGACCAATCCAAAGAACGCTTCATCGGGTTCAATACCTGGAGGGCCCCACGAACCTGGAGGGCAACAACAAACAGCAGTTTCTTCGGAAGGTTTATCCGTTCGGCACATTACATCCGGTCGGGCGACGGAAGCAAAAAGGTAACCTGGAGCATCCCGGTGCAGGAAGCCGGAACATACGAAGTGTTTACCTACCTCGTCAAATCGAGCCAGCGCGGACGGCGAGAAAGGCAGGACAATCCGGGTGAATACGTATATACCATTCACAGCAGTGAAGGAAATGAAGTCGTTCAGGTTGACATGAAAACAGCCGAAGATGGATGGAATAGTCTGGGAACCTTTAATTTTTCAGGCGATACGGCAAAAATAGAATTGGGAAATAAATCGGAAGCACAGGTTGTGGTAGCCGATGCAGTTAAACTGGTGAGACAGTAAAAGTGTTCAATCTCAGTGTTCAGTAAAATCCGGGAATTTATGCGATTATCCGGGAATTTAAAATTTGAAATTTGAAACCTTATATAACAACCATATGCATTTCAAAAAACTAAACTTTAAAGGACTATTCCTGATTTTTCTATGTCAGTTTTTTCTTTCGGCCAATGCCCAGCAAATTCTGACTCTGGAAAGTGCATTGGAAATTGCACGGAATAACAGTCCCGACATCCGCCGTTCGTTGTTGAATCTGCAGCGCTCCGAACAAAGTCTGGTAGCGCAAAATGCTGCACTTAAATCAAATTTTTCGCTCAGTTTGACCCCGTTATCTTACGATAAAACGAGAAGGTTTATTACAGATTTTGCCTTATGGAATACAACAGAAACAACCCAGTCATTCGGAACATTTACTGTTTCGCAACCCATCCTTCCAACCGACGCAACCATCAGCCTGGTTAACCGGTTTGGCTGGCAGAACAGCTACAGCGAAAATAGTGACAACCTTAGCCCCAAAACCTTCAGCAACAGCCTTTACTTGAGTATCGCACAACCTTTATTTACCTATAACCGCACCAAACTTCAGCTAAAAGAACTGGAACTGGACCTCGAAAATGCACAATTGAATTATGCCATGCAAAAGCTTAACAGCGAAAAGCAGGTCACCCAATTTTTTTACAATGTGTATCTGGCACAAATGAACCTGAATATTTCTCAGGATGAATTTACCAATACACAAAAAAGTTACGAAATAACCCAAAACAAAGTAACTGCCGGGATTGCCGCCAAGGAAGAACTTTATCAGGCCGAACTGAACTTTGCCACGGCCAAATCAACTGTTCAGAATGCACGGGTTAACCTCGAAAATTACAAAGATCAGTTCAAACAATACATCGGGATGGATATCATGGAAGAAATTACGGTGATGACTGATGTGGAATTAAATCCGGTGACTGTTGATGTAAAAAAGGCCATCGAGTTTGGATTAAATTCGAGAATGGAACTTCGTCAACGCGAAATCGATATTGAAACGTCACAATTTGATCTGATCCGCACCAAATCGCTGAATGAATTCAGGGGCGATGTCAATGTATCTTTAGGTATTAGCGGAGATGATGTTAAGTTGATGAACGTCTATGATAATCCAACCAATAATCCGCGAGTTTCAGTTGCGTTTAATCTTCCACTTTACGACTGGGGCGAAAAGAAAGCCCGCATCAAAGCTCAGGAGGCAGTCATCGAAACGCAGCAATTAAATCAGGCTGAAGAGAAAAAACAGATTACCCTGGATATCCGGAGAGTGTACCGCAATTTGCAGAATCTGGTCACCCAGATTGATATTGCCAAACAAAACGAAAAGAATGCTCAGCTGACCTATGAGATTAATCTTGAAAGGTATGCAAACGGCGACTTAACCAGCATGGATCTGAACCTGTTCCAGACTCAGCTCTCACAAAAGAAAATGACCATTGCACAATCGCTGATCGATTATAAAATCGAATTGCTTAACCTGAAAATACAGTCGTTATACGATTTCGAGAAAAACGAAGCCATAGTTCCTGAAAACCTGATTCAAAAGAAAAAATAATAACTCAATCCAATATGAAACCATTTCACCAATTTATCGCGTTGATTGTCTTAATTGGGGCTACTACCGCCTGCAACAATCAGCAAACCAATACGACAACCGAACTGGCAGTCCCGGTTTCGGTAACCGACATTAAACCCGGCTCAATCGAAAAGGTAATCAACACAACCGGAACACTGAATGCGACAAAAAAAACAGTGATTAATACCGAAATGACCGGAGAATACAAATTGCTGATCAATCCAAAAACACGCCGGCCATTTGCTTTGGGCGATTTGGTTGAAAACGGACAGACAGTGATTCAGCTTGAAGATGCCGAATATGTAAACGGAATCGGGTTGGAAAGTAAAAAACTGAATCTTGAAATTTCGGAACAGAACATGAAAAAACAGCAGTCGCTGTTCGAAAAAGGTGGTGTCACCCAGCTCGATTACCGGAACTCTGAAGTAAGTTATACCAATGCCAAATACGATTTCGAACGTGCCAATCTTCAGCTGGCCAAAATGAAGGTAAAAGCCCCATTTCGCGGAGTGATTACCGATTTAACGGCCATTACCAACGGAACCCAGGTCGCCACCGGAACAGCTGTTCTTAGCCTGATGGATTACAGCACCATGACCGTTGAAGTTAATCTTCCGGAGAAATATATCAGCGATGTAAAAATCGACCAGCAGGTGCGCATCATGAACTACACCCTTCCGAACGATACACTTACCGGAAGTGTGAAAGAACTGTCACCGGCCATCAGCACCGAAACCCGCACCTTCAAGGGAGTTATTTCGGTAACTAATTCTGAATTAAAACTTCGCCCCGGAATGTTTGCCAAAGCCGACATCGTTCTGGCACGCAAAGACAGTGTGATCGTTATTCCGAAAGACATCATTATTTCGAGCCAGCGCGGCAAATCGGTGTTTATTGTTGACAAAAACACAGCCGACGAAAAACGCATCACCCTTGGCTACGAAAACCAGAATGAAGCCGAAATCACATCCGGATTAAAGATGAACGACCGTCTGGTAATCAAAGGTTTCGAAACCCTGAAGAACCGCTCGAAAGTAAAGATTGTGAAGTAAAATTAAACTCCTTATACAATATTCAATCGTATTCTTTAGAATAATTTCTGTAAAAAATGCTACGAAGTAGCTAAATATCAATAACCGTGGGTGAAACCCACGGACACGAAAATAATAGAAACACAGCCCCAAAGGGGTTGAATATTTAACAAACATGTCTAGTTACCGTCAGATTTTATATCATTTGGTTTTCAGGACAAAAGACAGTCAGAAAACGCTAGCCAAAGAACATTCCAGGGAATTATTTGCCTATTTAATGGGAATAATAAAAAAGAAAAATTGTTTTCTCTATCGGATAAACGGGATGGAAGAGCATCTACATATTTTGTGTGATCTGCATCCAACAATTGCATTGGCTGATTTTATGCGTGACCTTAAAACATCTACATCAATCTGGATGAAAGAAACTGGAAAGTTTCCCGAATTTAAAGGCTGGGCTGATGGATATGCAGCTTTAACTTATGCATGGAAGGATAAAGAAATAATTACGAATTACATCATAAATCAGCAAGAACACCATAAAAAAGAAACGTTTGAAGAAGAGTTGAGGCAATTGTTAAAAGAACATGGAATAGAGGTTGACGAAAAGTATTTTCCGTAATGATGAAGTTCAACCCCTTCGGGGCTGCATCGAATTAGTCCGCCATGCCGTGGGTTTCCACCCACGGTTATTTAGATTAAGCTCCTTCAGAGCTAACAAATGAAAAAATACCCGAATAATTAGAACTAAAACGAATGAAGAAATTAACACAATTTGCAGTCAACTATCCGGTTACCATACTGATGATGGTCCTTGCCGTTGTTCTGTTGGGATACATTTCCTTCGACAAGCTGGGCATCGATTTGTTCCCGGAGATCAATAATCCGCGATTGTTTATCGAGGTCAAGTCAGGCGAACGTCCTCCGGAAGAAATGGAAAAGCAATTCGTCGAGAACCTGGAAGCACTGGCTATTCGTCAGTCGGATGTGGTTCAGGTTTCATCGGTTTCGAAAGTTGGAGTAGCCCAGATCACGGTTGAATATGCCTGGACCAAAGATATGGACGAAGCGTTTCTCGATCTGCAGAAAGCATCGAGCGCCTACGCACAAAATCAGGAAATCGACGAAATAAACATTACCCAGCACGATCCGAATACCGCGCCGGTAATGGTGGTCGGTCTTTCGCACGAAAGCATTACCGACATGAATGAACTCCGGAAAGTGGCCGAAAACTACATCCGGAACGAACTGGTCCGACTCGAAGGAGTTGCCGATGTGGAAGTTTCAGGAGCCGAGGAAAATGAAGTGCTGATTGAAACCAACCAATACCTGCTCGATGCATTTGGACTGACTTTGGATGAACTGAACACCCGGATCCAGAGCTTCAACCAAAGTATTTCCGGAGGATCGATTACCGAAATGGGAATGAAATATGTCGTCAAAGGGGTTAGTTTACTGACCGACCTGAACGATTTTGAAAATACAATTGTTGGCTACAAATCGATTACTGCCGATAATCTCCTTGCCGAAAAAGCGCCGATCTACCTTCGCGAAGTGGCCAAAATTAGTTTCAAAAATAAAGATCCTGAAAACATTGTCAGGATGAATGGCGAACGATGCCTGGGTTTATCGATTTACAAGGAAACCCGTTTTAATACCGTTAAAGCGGTTGAAGATATTTCGAAAACGCTGGTGGATATGGGAAAAGCTTTGCCCGGCTACCAGCTAACTGTAATTTCCAATCAGGGAACATTCATTAACAATGCCATCGGCGAGGTAGAAAACACCGCTTTACTCGGAATGTTACTGGCCATCCTGGTGCTTTTTGTTTTCCTGCGCCGCATTGGCACCACGTTGATTGTCAGTGTAGCCATGCCGGTTTCAATCATTGCCACCTTTAACCTGATGTATTTCAACGGTCTCAGCCTGAACATCATGACTTTGGGAGGGCTGGCTTTGGGTGCCGGTATGCTGGTCGACAACGCGATCGTGGTGATGGAAAATATTTTCCGGCTGCGCGAAAAAGGCCTGTCGGTTCTTGATGCCGCCATTGAAGGAACTGCTGAAGTAAGCGGCGCCATAACCTCGTCGACGATTACTACCATTGTGGTGTTTCTGCCTATTGTTTACCTTCACGGAGCATCCGGAGAACTATTTAAAGATCAGGCCTGGACCATCACATTCTCCTTACTTTCATCGCTGGTTGTAGCCACCTTGTTTATCCCGATGCTCTATAATTATTTCTATAAAGGCAGCAAAAAACCGGCAACTGTAAAATCCATCAAAATCAAAGGTTATGGCCTTTTCCTCGGAAATATTCTCAGGTTCAAATGGGCAGTAATTCTGACCACCCTGGTATTGCTTGGAATCTCCATCTTAATTTTCCCTTTAATCGGCATCGAATTCATGCCAAAATCCGAAACCAGTCAGTTCAGCATCGAATTAAAAATGCAGGAAGGAACCCGCTTGCAGCGAACTTCTGCTGCCGTTGAAAATATGGAAAGCAACATCCGCGAAATTCTGGGTGATAATCTGGAAACCATTTATTCCCAGATAGGACCTTCAACCGGAATGCTCGACAGTCAGGATGCACTCTTTCAGGGTGAAAATACAGCTACCCTGAAAATTATCCTGAAACCCGGAACTCCGGGCGGATCAACTTCTGCCATTCAGTCTATTTCTCAGGCGATTGGCGAATTACCCGATCTGGAACTGAAATACGTTCAGGATCAAACTGCTTTGGGTGGTTTGATGGGAACCGATGAAGCGCCGCTGGTCATCGAAATTCACGGTCAGGATCTGGAAGTCATTCAGGATTTATCGGAACAGGTAAAAACGGTGGTTCAGGAAATTCCTGAACTGTACAATGTTGAAGCATCGATGGAAGGCGGATCACCCGAAGTGGAAATTTTGGTCGACCGTCTGCGTGCCGGGATTTTTAACCTCAGCGTGACCAATGTGGTGAGCCAGATTCAGGACCAGCTGACCGGGAAAAAATCGGGAACTGTTGAAAAAGGCGGAGAAATGCAGGACATTACCCTTCGCTTACCCGATAAAGGTCTGGCCGATTTGCCGGACATGATCATTAAAAACGGGACGCAGGTGATCCGTGTCAACGAAATTGCCGATATCCGCGAAAGTACTTCACCAAAAGAAATTTACCGCCGGAACCAAACCCG
>JBASYJ010000086.1:0-46603 GCA_049277435.1 Prolixibacteraceae bacterium | reverse complement strand
ACCAAGAAACTCATCATAAATAACCCGAAAGCCTTTCTCGTTTAACATGTCGATCGTCGTTTAAGTAAAATGTAAACTTAAAGACTCACATATAGAATTAGTGGACGTACTTCACCGATTGGTTACTTTTGACTTTAATTATCCTGAATTTTCCCAAATAATTACTTTGTTTGCTTTTCAGGTCTGCAAACTCCCAATCACCTCATTTTTATCCAACAATGGAACCGATAGACCAATCATCATTTCCCGGTTACTTCAGATCTCAACCGTTTTAACCTCCAGTTTAAATTCCTATGCAAATCCGGAATTGGGGCGGTTGTCCATAAGTGCTGGCGACAAAAGCTAGCTTATTACACTTCTTCTGAAATACAATTAAAACGTTCACAATGATTATTACTTATTCAAAACGATATTACTAATATATTGCGCTGTTCCGGTTCTGATCCTAATGAAATATATTCCATTAGCCTGATTAGAAAGGTCCATTTTGAATTTGTTTTCTTCATCCAATTCCCTTCTGTAAACTTCAGTGCCGATCATATTTAAAACAGAAATCTCAGTTTTATTACTTGTGTTTTTAGTAAATTCAATAGTTACATTACCCATTGTTGGATTAGGATAAATCTTGAATACACTAGTTTCAATAGACTGAACTCCAACCTTTATGACATTCAAAACAGAGATAATAACTTGATCGGCTGGTGAATCAGTTGTTCCATCGTTAACCACCAAAGAAAATGTATAGTTGGTATTTGCTGAAACTTCCGGAGCTGTGAAGCTTGGTTTTAGTGCAGTTGCTGAACTTAGTGTGATGCCGGCAGGTGCAGTCCATTTGTAGGTTAATACATTCCCATCTGGGCCAGAAGACATCGAGCCATCCAAGGTAGCTGTTGCACCTTCATTAACCGATTGATCCGGTCCTGCATTGCCTACTGTTGCTGTGTTTGCAAGTTTTACTACAATAACTTTACACGTTGCTTTTATGCTACCACCATCCTGGCTTAAAACATTTATTGTTGCTTCTCCAGCTTTCTTTGCTGTTATCAGGCCAGAATTTGAAACCTCAACAGAGATATTATTCGAAGATGACCAAACTAATCCCTTATTTGTTGCATCTGATGGTAGGACTGTTGCATTAAACGAATAGACAGATCCTTCCTTTAGTTCAATCTCTGTTTGTCCTAAATTTATATTGCTTACTTTAATACTCGTTGCAGAAACCAGCGTGTTTAAAGAAGCTGAAATATTGGGATTTTCGTTAGAAGAAACAATAATTTGAGCATTCCCTCCACCTTTTCCTGTAATAACTCCAGTTTGACTAACTGAGGCTACTTCTGGATTTGTTGAGAAATATGATAATTTTTTGTTAGTTGCGTTAGCAGGAAGAACAGTTGTGCTGATTTGAAACGTTTGCCCTTCATTTATAGCAATGGATGATTGAGATACATTTATAGTGGTAACGTTTATTTTTGTATTAGCAACTACCTGAATCATAACCATATCGAAAATCAAATTATTCTCGGCTAAATTCATTCCACCAATTGTAGATCCAATTTTGTGTCCAACTATTTTACCATCTGGAAAAAATTCTGCAATATCAGGATCATTAGTAGATGTTATAATGGTTTGATTTGTAGCATTTGACGGTGAAACATTAACGTTAAGATAAATTGAGTCACCAACTTCAACTATGGCACTTGATTTTTCAATATTTAAACCGGTTGCACGAACTAAATCACCGGAAATAACCTTAATCGTCCCAATGTCCAATGCATTTTTATTCTCTTCAGAAATTGCCATAAAATGTGTTTCGCCCAAACTGTGTGCTGTAACTACACCATTCTCGTCGAATGTTGCAATAGTTGGATCCCAGGTATGATAATTAATTTTCTTATTCTTTGCATTTGTAGGTTGAATTGATATTGCAGGAATTGCAGTTTCTCCTTGCCTGATATAGGTAATATCATCTATCAGGTTAATTTGAGACACAACCGCCACTTGAGTTGTAACTTCAACATTAATTGTAGTCGGGTGTGATCCATTTGTAATGGTAACCTGGCATTTCCCTAATGATACTCCTTTAATTGTACCTTCTGAATCTATTGTAGCTACTGCTGGATTTGTTGAAGCAAAAGTAAGGCCCGGAGTCGCATTCTCTGGTAGATACCTTATTTGTAGTTTAAATTGATCTCCGACTCCAATTTTAATGTCATTACTTTTAATGCTAAATCCCTGCATTGGAACGTTCACATTATTTACAACAACGCTAACATATTTAAATTTACTTGGATCGTATTTAGAAGCGACTTTGATGGTTGTACTACCTGCAGCGATTCCTTTGACTCTTCCATCTGAAAAAACAGTAACAATTTTTTCGTTGTATCCGGAGTAAACAATATCTTGATTCGTGGTATATTCAGGCTTAATCTCAGCTTTGATATAATCACTCATTAGTACATTAATACTAAGTGACGTTGAATAAACTGTAAGTTGTTCCACCGGGAAATCACCCTTAACTATTACCCTGCACGCTGCCGATTTATCTGAACCATCCATAGATGTTGCTGTAATTGTGGCTATACCAGGACTAGCAGCTTTTATTACGCCATTATTCACTGTTACAATGGAATTATTGTCCGAAGTCCATTTAAGCGTCTTATTTGTGGCATAACCAGGATTTATTCTGTAAACCAGATCAGCGGTTTCATTGGTATTCAATGTTACATTTTCCTGAAGTAATACTGAACCTACACTTACATTTGAAACATTAATATCTTCAACATATGCTCTAATGCAAAGATTGTATGTATTTGGTTGATTCCAATTTTCTCCATCGGCACTCGTCCAAAATACATCATGAGCTAATTCAAAATTCAAATAACTTTGGTCACTATATTCAATTGGTATAGGTCTGTTGTACGCCGGAGTAATATATTTTACTTTTATATAGAATGATTCACCTTCTTCCAGATACACCTTATTTGAAAGATTAATGTTGTAGTACCCAGGGTATGAACATTCAGTTTCTTTAGTTTCTCCTAAATATCCTGACAATACACTTCCTGTCTTTTCAGTATATATTTCAGCTTTAATTATTGCACCTTCCGAAGTTGCATAGGTCCCAATACTGTTTATTGCTATGCGTTTATCGGCTGTGTATTTTGCTAATCCATATGCTGTGCTGTATGAAAATCCCATTTGACTATCCCATCCTTTTTTGTCATGGTAATACATTCTTTTCGAAGGGCTATAATCAAAATATGAATTAAATGAGCATACGTGTTTGCTAATGTGTTTATCCTGATAGGCAACGTAACCAAAACCATTTTCTCCCCAGCTCTTCCCCCAGCTGTTTTTGATGATCCATGCACCATTACCAGCCTGGGTTACTTTATTATTATCCCAACCAACGATTAAAACTGCGTGATTAGGGGCATAGTTGTCAAGTGGAAAACACAAAGAATTTTTGTTGTTATCAAAATAATTGTCAGCCCAAAGTATAGAAGCAGGTAGTCCACCATAGTCCATAATAGCTTGCTTTATTGCATTCTGATCATCGGGAAAATATAACAACCCATCGATTGTTACAATAGGTTCCGCGGTAATGCCACATTGCTCCTTTTCATTGGTGTTATAAGGTAGATCAGAATCTAGTACCGGACCAATTCCACTGGAAAAGTAGGACATAGACATGGTATAATTTCCACCACGACAACTACCTTCGTCACCTGTTTTATAACTGTGACAAGTCCTTAAACTTTGTTCAGAGAAATCATAATTTGCAGATCCATTTCTTAACAACATGGATTCAACGCCGCCAAGACTTGCAAATGCCCAACATACACCACAATAACCTTGATTTTTTACTGAAGTAACAAGATTTTGCTCTCTTAAATCAAACCTGTCCGGCAGGGTTGCTTTTAAATGACTACGACTTGGTGCAAAATTAGGGTTGACTTTTTCAGGTATATATCCTGTTGGGTGTAAGTTTTGACTTTGGCCTTTGATTGAAGCTAAGTTTAAAATAACAGCAAGCAATAAAGTAATTATGCGATATGTTCTATTTACTATGCTTGTTTTCAGTGGTATAAAGTGTTGGGGTTGGGTCATAATCTCGATTTCATCGTGATTAAAGATGTGGGTATCACAGTCAATTTTATAATCCCCGTTTTCATTCAGGAATTTGAGGTGGTCGTTTTTAAGGCTCATTGGTTTGTATAATATATTTATTCGTGAAAGTTATTAATCACATCTTCCTTATCCAGTAACGGAACCGATACCCTGATAATCATATCCCGGTTGCTTCTGATCTCAACTGTTCGTTCTTAATTCATTCTTTTTAAAATAGATTGATTATCAGATTGCTCCGGATATAAAAATCCTGAGTCACACATATGATTAAAAATATCAACCCCTATTGAAAAATCAACATCAAGTAGATAAGCAATTCTTTTTGCCCCATTAAGCCTAATTATCCGATCAGTTCCAGCTATTGTCGGTAACTCTAAAATAGCATTCCTTAACTTTGAAAAATCAGTCTGCTTCTGATCTAAAATTTCTTGCACCAGTATCTTTTCATCTTTAATGTTTTGTAATCTCTTATGTTCTATATAACCAGCAAAATCAAGAAGTTCTTCGATTTCAAGCTTATTAAACTTCTTCATTTTCTCTATTATCTTATCCTTCATGGTTTTGTGTATTTTTGTTTTTAATTATATCCTATTTTATAAATGCTAAATTTTGCTTTGTTTTGAATTAGTAGGCTACCACCATTTGAACTATTTCTTGTAAGCCATCAGGAATATCTTGTTCATTTGTAGGTTCATTATGTGAAAGAGCAATTATCACATCAATTGTCGTTTCAATTTCAAAACTATTTTCTTCATAGAGTTTACGCCATAGATTTCTTGCCAATAGATAACGATAGATGAGGATTCTGATTTGTCTTGGGGTTAATTCTTTTGAAATATTAGAAACTTTAAGTTTCAACATAGCAACTTCATTTTGTTGTAAGAATAATGACATGACCTCTATTTCTTCATTTATTATTTCTTCTACTTTCTCCGTTGTAAGTTCTCCTAATTCTTTCTCTAAATTTTCATATTTGTCTTTATCCTCAACTTTATTTACCGATGATTTTTGCATTGAATCATATAAAGGATTTTCTTGATTAATCTGCTCTGCTAAATTTTCAACAAACACACTTCTTTCATCAGGTGAAATAGGAGGTAATTTAATGGCCGATATGAATAATTTATCAAGATACTCAGAAGTTAAAGTATCAATAAGCTTATTGTCAGTAGGTTTAGTGTTAATTGGATTTGTATATTTAAACTCAATTGCCTTTTCAAGTTTGCTTTCATCAACAGCAACTAAAATAATTAGCTTTTTATTTAATGCTTGATCGTCAAGTATAACTCGTAGATTATCAATGATCTCAATCATTTGTTTTTCAGAACACCTATCTAAATCATCAATAAACAGCAATATTCTTTTTTCTGGTCGGCTTTTCACAAGGAAATTGTACCATTTATTTTTTCTCTCCTTCAATCCATTTTCCCAGGCACGTAAAAGAAATACTATTTCCTTTTGAATTTCTGCTTGTGTTCCTAGGATATGTTCAAAAGAAGGGGTCTTTGTAAGTGTTTGTATTATACTCTTAAAAGGTTTCTTTGAAAACCTATAAAACATTATTAGCCTATATGTCAGATAAGTTAATGGAATTAGTCCTCCAGCTAATTGGATTGCTTTTCCAAATAAACTAGGTTTGTCAATAAACCAATACCATAGGATACCAAAGATTAATACAAATAAAGGTAGGATGATAGCATCAAACCAACCCTGTCTTTTTATTGACAATAGTAGTGATTGTCTTTTTTGTATGAACCAATTACCCTGAAAGAAGGATTTACTAATTGTATCATATAAATATGCCCAAACAGCTGGAGCATTTTGGTATTTCCAGGCTTGAAACTTGATAAAAACAAACTCTGAATCTTTGCTTGATGATACTTCCTTGAAATTTATTTTGAGCTGTTTGCAGACTTCTTCAACAAAATAAGTCTTTCCTCGACCCCACTTGCCAAAGACCCCCACCATTTGTCCACTTTCATGCTTTATTCCCTTTAAAAGGTTCCCAAAAACTTCTGCAATTTGTTCGACATTAAAGGCAGGATTGATGGAATTATCAATAATACGACCTGAAAATTCAGATGGGAAGTACTGCTGTATTTGTTTTGTTAAATCTGTTATTTGATCTTCAGTGAAAATTTTTGCCGACCCAGTCTCCTCATCATAGGTTCCAGCTGCAATAATCTTTGTTTTTGTTGTTTTTGTTATTTCATTATTTGAAAGAATTTCTTCAAGCCTAATTCCAAAGGATTCGGTTACATCTTTTCCTAATTCATTAAAAATTTCTTTATGATTTCCTCCATTCTTCAATCTCTCATCGACAGCATTGATATAATCAGATTTTACAGCAGCTGGATTACTTGTTGTAAAATTTGAAAAATCATAAATACGATAAGAATCAGGGTCGATTATTTCAACTTTCTTACTACCAATCGGTTGCTTGCCTAATTTCTTTTGTGCGAGGTAATCAAAGTATTGAAAGACTTCTTCCTTTGTTATAACACTAACAAATACATCTTTAAACATATCATTAAAATGTTCTTCTCTCTCGACTAACAAATTAAAGTATTCGGTTTTTGGTTCCATTTAGACAAAGCTTATGTGTTTTTATTTTCCATACCTCCCTTTCGGTTTTGCTGCAACATCCATTTTCTCTCCCGCTTTCATCTTCCTACTCTTGCCGCCTTTCTCCAACCCGGCTTTGGCTTGTTTAATCTGCTCCAGCAAATCTCGGGCATCGCCATCGGTGGGGAGTTGCTCCACCAGTTCGCCACGGAAAGCTTTGGCTAGCAGGGCTTGTGGTAACTGCTCTATCTTGGCTTTTAGTTTTTTGTAGCTGGCTTCTATTTGGTCGGCTTTTACAAAAAGGGATTCAACACGACGTACGATTTCTTGCTGCTCTTCCATTGTAGGTAATGGGATTAAAAAATTTCTAATCTTTCCCATGCCTAAATCCGGAACACCAACACTTTGAATCCCTTCCTTGCCTTGAGCCAAAACAAATTCAGAAGAAACCACAAGTTTCAAATATGGAGAGCAGATTTTATCAGAAATTGTTGTAATAATGCATACTGCATGTGATAGACAGTAATTTCTTTGTTCTGGGAGATAACATGTTTTCCCTATTGTGCCAATTCTTGTTAATGCAAATGTTCCTTTTTTTATATCAAATCGGTTTATCTGATCTATTAATGTTGAATTATCAACTTTTTTACCTTTGGAAAAATCAATTGAGTCATTTCCAATAAAATTCTCAGTTGAAATGAAGGGGATGCCTTCATTCTGATAATTTGGCATTCTATGTGAGGGATTTGGGTCATTAACATAGGCAATTTTTGTCAAATACTCAAGTACCCAATTTGCAGGTAGCTCATTCTCAACTATTGGTAAGTCTAATTCCTTAATGCCCAATAAAACTCTTTCATTCTCAAGTTCATTGATATAATCTTCTATACTTAACTCTTTTCCTTCTCTCCACTCTACCGTAAGTTTGCCGGTTACAGCCTGGGTAAGTACTTTTTGGCGGAAGTCTTTCAGCAGTTGTGGGATGCGGTCGAGGCGGGTTTTCAGGGCATCGAGGTGCCCAAACAGGGTATCGAGTTTGGTCACAATGCGCTGCTGCTCAGGAAGGGGAGGAAGTGGAAAATTAATTTCTTTTAGTTTACTCGCATTAACACTTGGCTGACCTATTCCAGAAGCACTATCGGAAATTTGCATCCAATAATTTCTTGATTCAAAAAAATATTTGACATACTTAATCTGGATATTCTGATAAACGGAAAGTCGTATTAAGTAGGATGCAAATACAGCTGCATAAGGGAGTTCATTAATTAAAAAGCTTTTACCAACGGTAGCACCCGTTCTAGCAAAAACAATGTCTTTTGGTAATAACTCAAATTTGGTTTGTTGTTC
Organism: Prolixibacteraceae bacterium; assembly: GCA_049277435.1. GTDB lineage: Bacteria > Bacteroidota > Bacteroidia > Bacteroidales > Prolixibacteraceae > Aquipluma. The sequence continues at coordinate 38,560 of JBASYJ010000086.1, read as the reverse complement.
CGGTTCAATTATACAGGTTGGAACCGTTTCCCAATTAACTTTATTTTCTTGAATATCAGTAATTCTTAAAAAACGTACTCCTTCTTTACTTTCTTGAGAACTTGCAGTATATCCATATTGAACATTGTCAGCAACATCCCCAATAGTTGTTTCAACCCACCCTTTTGGTAATTCCTTCTCCATTTTGCTTTATTGTAGTTCTTTGATGATGGCATCCAGTTCTCCCATAATACTTTTCAATTCCAACACGGCTTCTTTGGCAATGTCGATCGGGTCGTCCAAATCTTCTCCATTACTGAGTGAGCTGTCGGCAATCAGGCCCAAATCGAGCGAGTCGTTCTTTTTGGCAATCTGCTCGCGGCTAATGCACTGCCAGCGTTCGTCGGTAATGGCTTCCCTTTTTTTGTGGTCAACTTTTCCATCGTATTCCAGTCCTACATTTTCAGTAGTCAAACCTCCGGTGTAGGCTTTTATAAATCCGTCAAAAGCGGCCAGAGTAAACGGGGTACGTTTTCCATAGTTGGGTGTGTTGGTGCGCATGTCGTAGTACCAAACTTTATCGGTATTTCCGGTTTCAGTAACGCCACGTTCAAAAAACAGCACATTGGTTTTCACGCCCTGCGCATAAAAAATACCGGTTGGCAGGCGCAGAATGGTATGCAGACGGCATTTGTCCATTAAGTCGCGGCGGATTTTGGCTCCGTCACCATCTTCAAATAACACATTATCGGGTAAAACCACTGCCGCGCGTGCTCCGCCTTTTTTGTGCAGCGAGCGGTAAATATGTTGTAAAAAATTCAGCTGTTTATTGGATGTTGGGTAAGTAAAATCGTCTCGGCTGGGGCGTTCGCCTCCCTGTTTGGTTCCAAAAGGAGGATTGGCAAGCACTCCGTCGAACCCTTTCAAGCTTTTACCAAACTCGGTCAGGGTATCGTTCAGATAAATGGTGCTGTCGAGTCCGTGCAGCTTGGCATTCATCAAAGCCAAACGATGGGCATCCTGAACCAGTTCGACACCACTCAGCGCAGTGGTTTGCTGAAACACCCGGGTCTTTTCATCCTTGTAAATGTAATCATGCCGGTTAATTAGGTATTGGTTAATCGAGATCGGGAAACCAAACGTACCACAGGCCGGATCGTTCCAACGTTCACCCAATTGAGGAACCATCAGATCGACCATCACATTAATCAGCGGGCGCGGAGTGAAATATTGTCCGGCACCACTTTTTTTCTCACCGGCATTGCGCTCCAGCAAATCTTCATAAATATCGCCCATCACATCCCGGTCGTGCTCATCGTACCAGTCAATCAGATCAATGCTGCTCACCAGCGATCTTAAATTCACCGGTTTCCGGAGTGTTGAAGAAGCATTGGTAAATATCTCCTTGATGTTGGCATTCTCGCTTTTGGTGCTGATAGTAGCCAGCAACTCGCGGTAGGTGTCAAACAATTCCTTGTTGTCTTTAATGTCTTTTAGCTTCTGCCAGCGGTATTCTTCGGGCAATTCATTCTCAAAGCCTTTTACTTCGCTTAGTTTCAGGAAAAGGATGTAGGTTAACTCGTTGAGGTATTGATGGTAGGTTACTCCGTCGTCGCGGAGCAAATTACACAGGCCCCATAACTTGGCGGCTATTTCTTCTGCACTCATATGTTTTTTTAATCTGCTTTAAAAGCGTTTAAATATTGTTCAAAAATGAAAATCCGGTTCCGGCTTTGGCCGGTTACTTCTACCAGGTAGTTTTTTTGCTGCATGGCAGCCACCAAATCGTTCGCTGCTTTGTAACTCAAAGAACAGGTTTTCGCTGCTTTGTCGATGGTAGTAAACGGGTTTTCGAGTAGCGCGTTCAGCAGGATTAAAGCGGAATTGCTCCGGCGACCAAAATCGGCAGTTATTTCCTGTTCAATCTTTGTTTTAAGCGCTAACACATTCGACAAAGTATTCACGGCCTGTCCGGCAGTTTGCTCCACTCCTGCAAGAAAATATTTCAACCATTGCAGCATATCGTTTTTGGTGCGTACCTGACTCAAATTATCGTAGTATAAGCCTTTATTTTTCTCAAACCAGGCCGAAAGGTAAAGCAATGGTTTGCCAAGTATGCCTTCACTCACCAGATACAGGGTGATGAGTAAACGGCCAATACGACCATTCCCGTCAAGAAATGGGTGAATCGTCTCGAACTGGTAATGGGCAATGGCAATCCGAACCAATGCCGGAACATTGATCTCGTCGTTATTCAGGAATTTTTCAAGATCGCCCATTAAATCGTTTACAAGTGTATGGCTTGGAGGAATAAACACCGCATCGGCAAGCGAGTTGCCACCAATCCAGTTTTGGCTCGTTCGATATTCTCCCGGAAGTTTGTGCTCACCCCTAACGCTATCTAATAAGGTTTGGTGCGTTTGTCGAAGTAGCCTTGAAGAAATGGGTAGCTTTTTTAATTCCAGAATTGCTCCATTCAGGGCATGAATGTAGTTGTTTACTTCTTGCCAATCGTTCCGGCGTTCCGGCTTTACCTCTTCCATCGGAAGGATGGCTTCGTCCATATTGGTTTGAGTACCTTCAATCCTACTTGAAACCACAGCTTCTTTTGTAACATGAAGTTGAATAAACAGGTCGATGTTCGGCACCAATCGGGCAAAGGAATTTAATTCGCCCAATTTTACCGCTGCCTTTTCCAGTAAACTGTTAATTACAGGAGCCTGCCAAATCCACTCATCATTAATGAATGCAGGTACAAAGTATTTGTAGCCAAAGGCTTTTTCATAGTGCCCCGATTTGTATTTTTCTAATTCAATCATAGTGGGGATAAAGGTAAAATAAAAAATCTGTTATATTACTTTCGAGCATTAAAGTAAAATAAGTATTACTATATTTTAGTTTTGTATCATCTCATTAAAATCAAAAACCATGAGTTTGCCTCACATTTTTTAACCAATCTATACTTATGCTGTTTGGTATAAATTCTCATTTAGTTGAATAATCAGTAGATCGAGTTGTTCTTCAAATACTTTATTTAGTCGGTCAAATCCACCATTTTCATTAAACGGTGCAAGGTTTAAATCATCGTGTTGCAAAATGTTTTCCGACAACAATTGATTTTCAAAGCGGTCGATCCATTTTTGCTGAATTTTGTTCCAGTCTTTCATCGCCCTTACTTTTTCAATGGCTCGCCTAATCCGTGCTTCATGACTAATCAAGGCATCGCCCAAAGCCAGTGTCCGGATAAAAGAAATAATATCGGCTGCAATATCTTCATTCCGGGTTGCTTTCCAGGCAGTGCTTAAAGTTCTGGAATTAAATCCCAGCCGTTCAAGTTCAAGCCTTAGTTCTTTCAGCGATTTCCGGTCGAGTTCCTGTGGACGGGTGCAAATAATTTGGAGAGCAGCCATCTTATTCAGGTTTTCAGTAATAAATTGCTGGAAGCTTTGAATGTAATCTTCAGGTTTCTGGTTGTTTCCATATCCGCGTTCAATTCCACGGCTTTCGTCTTCATGTTCAGATACAAACTGAAACGACGGTGACGGTTTTAATTCGTCCAGATATTTCCAGACTCCGGTCAGTTGCTTGATTTGCTCAAAAGAATGATTGTCTTTTGCATCATTCAGGAAATTGATGAAATTTTCCGGATCATGCCCACCTGCCCGGTATTTGAATTGATCGAGATTTTCTTCTGTAATGTGTTGTTTTTTCCGCTGGAATTTGGCGATGATTTGATCCATCTGTTTCTCTGCCCGGTCATTGGTACTAATTTGATCCAATTCTTCAGCCAATTGTGCAAATGATATTTTGGGGTTAACAGTCACCGGTTTCATTTGGGTATAATCCTGAAGGGCTTCATAAATCTTCACGGCATCATAAATCCGGAATACTTCTTTGCCAATTTCATCACATCGACGGGTAGCACGACCAAGCATCTGCTCATACAATATCCTGGACCGGACACGTCTCAGGAATACAATGTTGCAGATGGCAGGCACATCAATACCTGTGGTAAGCAAATCGACCGTTACCGCGATGGACGGGTATTTCTCATTTTTGTATCGCCTGACCTGCTCTTCCGGATCATACGATTTCCCGGTTATCTTTTGAATAGCATCGTCATTGAGCTCACAACCAATATTTTCATATTCTTCTTTCAGGATACTGACTACCAGATCGGCATGTTCATCGGTCGCTGCAAAAATCAGGGTCTTTTCCTCTCCATCCGGATCTATTAACTGAACCAATTGATTGATTGCAGTCCGGTTAAACGGTTCGGTAATCACCATTTTATTGAACCCCTCAATATTGATGGCCAGTTCATCTTCCAACTCAGCCAATTCAATGATCTGATTGTTCTCTTTATCGTATACCTTTGGCCGGTCGCCCTTTTCCCAGATAATTCCTTCCTCACCCAGTTTTGTTTTGATCAGATAAGGTGGCTCATGGTCAATCAAAAAACCATCGATCACCGCTTCCCGATAGGAATAGTTATAAATGGGTACTCCAAATATTTCAGTGGTGTGAAGGGCAGGAGTAGCGGTCATTCCAATGGCAGTGGCATCAAAATAGTCGAGTACACGCCGGTATTTGCTTACATAATCGCCTTGATCTTTAAATCCAAGCTCTTCATCGTCCATTTCCTTATCCAGCAAATATCCCCGGTGCGCTTCATCCACAATGATGCAATCGTAGCTGTCGATGGGCAAATTATCACCTTCAGAATAAAACAGGCGTTTTACCATGCTTTGAACGGTAGCAAAATGCAGCCGTGTGTCCATTTCCGGAATCAATTCTTTTAATCCCTGGGTATGATAAATTCCTTCAAATGTTTGAAGGTCCTCAATTTTATTATCCTTAAAAGCCCCAATTGCCTGAGTCGCCAGTAAACGCCGATCGACCATAAACAAGATTCTTCTGAATCGGTTTGACTGTATCAGGCGGTAAACCAGTCCAATAATGGTGCGGGTTTTTCCGGTTCCGGTAGCCATGGCCAAAAGCATTCGTTTTGTACCGGGGCTTTTCAAAATGGTATGCTCTACACTGTTTATGGCTTTCATCTGGTAATCTCGAAGGGCAAGGCCGCTGGCATCCTGTAAATAATCAGGTTTCTTGTTTTTTAGCTTTTCATTGGCCTCGTCAATATTTTGCTCCAAAATCATTTTCAAACCTTCAGGTGAAAACCAGCCTTTTAGCGATCTGGGATGGTTACTGGTTTTCCTGACATCAACATACCAAATACCACTCTTTGTTTCAAGTTGCTGCAAATAAGGTCTTCCATTGGTGGAAAACAAAAAAGGAACTTTGTAATTTCCCCATTCACCTAAAAGCTGAACGGTTGGTTTTTCTTCAGCTAATTCAGCATATCGTTTGGATTGTGTTAGGTCGGTTGATATATCCTGAGCATATTTTTTTGCTTCTACCAATCCATAAAGTTCTGTGCCAACAAAAAGAGCATAATCGGCCCATTTGCTTCCACATTTCCATTCAGCAATAGCCAGGTTCTTTCCTTTCTCCGGAAGTGTACCATGCAACTTATAATTCAAAGTAGGAGTGTCAACTTCCCAACCGGCAGCTTTAAGGTGAGCATCAATCAACATTCTGGTTTCAGCTTCCGACATTTCAATTTTCAGGGCAGCTTTCTTTGATCGTTGTTTGATTTCAGTAGATTTCTCTGCACTCAATACCCCGATTTCTCTTTCCTTAATCAGATCGGCAAACTTTTTTTCCAGTTGCAGGTATTCCTGTTCCAGAGTTTTAAAGTCCTTCTCCAGATCAATCTTTTCCGGTTGCTGAAATTTTAGCCCGTTGATATTGGTGGCTTCTTCTGAATAAGTTTCATAGAACCATTTAGCAATTTTAAAACAGCTAAACAGCAAGTTCATGGCCAATTCCTTTCCAGCTTTTCCGTCATGTACGGCCAGATTACCGGACTTCCGGATAGTATGAAACAAGCCTAAGATATTATCTTCCAGAATGGCTTCATCCTTTAAAACTTCTAATCTTCTGAAAGCTGTATTGTCGTATGGGAAGTCAAGCTGGTGAATTTCAAATATGGCTTCTACCGCTTTTTCACCAAACAATCTCATTTTAAATAAAGATGAATTGGGGTCATCATGGATATATTTTTCAGCTAAAGTTCCGAGATTGGCCAGAATTGGATATTCTGATGATAGAAATTTAAAGTTACTTTCCATGAGGTAGAATAGGCTGTTTTTTGGTCAACCGAAGTTAAGCAATCCAAACATGAAAAGAAACATTATGAAAAAGAAAAAAATAGATGAATTTGAGGAGGATTTTAAACTTCAAATCTGGCAGCTACTTTAATTTTTTGGTTAAGCTCCCGGATGAGTTCATTTTCAGCCAATGGATATTGTTCTGAAACATTTTCTTTCAGGAATTTCCTGATGTCATAAGCTTCTTTTTTGGTGATTTCACCAATGGTTTGCCAGGCTGAAATTTCATTCAGAAAATTATCAAAACCGATTTGATGGAGTTGTCTGATTGCAAGTTGCTCTAGTAGTTTGGGTTTGCTACCTGTTGGATTGAGTCCGATCGGACTGATCATTTCCATTGTCACACTTTTAAACTCTTGCCTCCACCGTTGACATAACTGATTAAAAAATGAAGGTTCAATTAGATTTCCAACAGTCAATTCTGGAACTTGAAATGATTTGCCAAGTTTTCTCATAAATCGCATTTCAAAACGAAGAACGTTTTTACCCTGAAAATATTCAGGAATTGACTCACGCTTATGCTTCAGTTCTTTGATTTTATCATAGAAAATAAGACCTAACTCTTCTGATAAATACATGATTCCATTATCCATCACTTGTTTCCTGAATCTTGACTTCTGACCAAAATAGGTAAAATAGGCTTCAACTGGGTGTTTCAGTAGAATGTTACCAGAAAAGTCAATACGGGAAACCCTGGCATTTTCAATCGGAAGCTGAAGCATTTGCTCCAATAAATTCAATGATTCCTTAAATTCATGAAAACTCATTGACTCAAGGTTATTGCCTTTACAGAATACATGAATACTGCCTTCTATTTTAATCTTGCTTTTTGTAATTCTAACTTTTAGGTTTCTTAGATTTCCTTTTACATAAGGTATTCCATATTCAGTACCCTGTGAATGAATATTCAAATCCATTGAAATACCATCTAAAAAATTGAACGAAGGATCATATTCATTGGTAAGAATCAATACAAGTGAATCATACATCATGGTTACAAATATTTGGTACTCGTCCCGCTTAATAAGAAAAAGCAAAAACGGAAGGGTTTTACCCCCTCCGTTTTCATCTTTAGAGATTGAACTTAATTGTTACAGAATTGGTTCTTAGAAATTCAATCTCATGGTCCAATTCACCATCAACTAATTCAAACCAGAGATTCTTTCGGTTGTGTTTCTGACCTCGGGCAATTAGTAGTTCGATAGAAGTGATTCCAGACTTTTTGTAATCTTTATTGAAGATCACCAAACAGGCATCATTGGTTCCTTTAATATCCCCATATCCATAGGGTAAAGCAGTATCAGGGATGTAAACACTGCTGATGTTCTCACTTCCTTTGGTGATCGCCATATCCGGACTTTCTTCACCTTCCCATTTTTTTGGTCGCGGAACAAAATTGAATGACCATCCTCCTGGATTGGGATTTCGCTTATTGATTAATAATAGCTGGAACTTGTCATACTCCATTGAGGACTGAGTAATCTCGTACCGAAATTGAGCTTTATTCTCCTTGAGTTTTTGCCCCTTGCAATAATCAGTCAGGATCATAATTCAGATTCTTTCTGGAGTTCGTCTTCAAGAATGTGCCTGAAGTTCATCATATCTTTTAGGAAAATTTGCATCCCAAATTTTGTACTTTCATCAAATGAATCAGATAAACCAAGGATAAAGGAGAACATAAAAACATATTCCTCAACACTTTCAGGATCGTAGTTATCAACCAGAAACTGAATTGAATTGTGTTTTCTCAGTTTCATTTGGCAGTCCTCCGATGGTTAAGTGTAACATAGGTTGATGCTTTGGCTTCAATTTCATCAGCTGGTGTTATCCGATTCTGGAGTAACCATTTTTCAAGCTCAGGCCGGTCTGTATAAATCATTTTGCCTCTGGGCTTGTAGTGTGGAATAATTCCACCCATAGTGAGCTTGTATAAAAAACTTTTACTTACACCCATGTATGTCGCTGTTTCATCGAATGTTAAAACGTTTTTTCGTGAAAGCAACGTTTTTTCTATTTCCTGTTGTCTTTCATCAATTCGCTTCAAATACTCAGCAACTGTAATTTCTTTACCTGTCATTTTAAAAATTATTAGAAATTAATAAAATGGGTTCAGGTGTGCACCCCGTTACCCTGATCTTTGTGTTACATAACAAGGGACAAGAAACAAAATAAGGGTATGAAAGAATGATTAAAAATATCTTTTAAAAGATACAAATAATCATTTTTCTGAAATGATTTTGAAAAGAAAATTATAACTATGTGTCAGTATATGAGGTGGATATAAGAGTAATAGAAATATGGTGTTTTTGTTTTGTTGGTTGGGTTTGATATTTTTCTTTTAATCTAGCGTGAATTTTTAACACTTACATTTCATAATCGGGCAAAGAATTAACGGCTTTCTTTTTGAGTTCATCAACAACTCTGGTGTATTTCTCGACATGTTTAAGCCCAGAATGTCCTAAAGTACTGGCTACTGTTTTTATATCTGGTCGTTGGTCGCTGGTCAAAAGATTAACTGCAAAACTATGTCTGGCACAATGCCATGTAATGTGTTTTTCAATCTTGGCACGTTTAACCCATGCCTGTACAGTTTTTACACACCCGGCATGAGTAGGTAAATCAAAAACCAATGCTTTTGGTTCTCCGGGTTCTCCAATTAATTTTTTTGCTGTTGTGTTGAGGTCGATGGTTACCTGCATGCCTGTTTTTTGTTGGTTTACAGTCAATTTATCAGATGCAAAATCTATATCAGAATACTTTAATCCTTTGACATCACAAAACCTTAATCCTGTGCAACAACTTAAAATAAAGGCTCTTTTGATATTGGTGTTTTGTGTAGGTGTTTTGGCTAATAGAGCAATTTCATCGTTACTTAAAAAATCTTTTCTTACAGCTTCAAAAATTTTGAATTCTACTCCTTTTGCCGGGCTCTTGCTGATTATCTCCGTATCAACTGCATAATTTAATACTTTTTTAAACCGGCTATAATAACTATGTCCACCTTCTCCTGTGCTGTTGTCTTTTAAGTATTCCACAAATGAAATGATCATTTGTTTATCAATATTTGACAGTTTCAAGGTGTTAATATTTACACCCGGCATTTTTTCAGTAATGAAATTTTTAAAGCGTTCAGTTGCACCCTTGATCATCCGGTCATCTTTTTTTGTGTAGCTCTTGAGGTAACTTTTAACAAAGTCAGTATAAAGGATCTTCTTTTTGGTAGGTGCAATCATCCCAAATGCAGAATGATTTAATTCACTTTCTCTCTGGGTTCTGATTTTTTCAGCAAGTTCCCAGGTGACACGGTTTGATTCTGTTTCAATAGGTGTCCGGGCTTTGGGGTGTATATAAAGTTTTAAAAATTCATAACTTCTCACCCCATCCCGATATGTATCTAGGTATAAACTAATGCTGCCAGAGGCTAATATTTTCTCTCTAAGTACAACATTATTCTTTTTAGTGCCTTTTCTGGACTTCTTTTTTGATTGTGTACCCATGATTGTCTGTTGTTATGTTGTTGGTTTCAAATGTAGTAACAAAAGTGGTACAAAGCAATAGCGAGTAACAAAATAGTAACAAAAAACAACAAAATAAGAACCTATCAAGAGAATGTTAAATGTCTGAATATTGCTGTAATGTCAGTAAAATAAGGAATTAACTTTCTCTTGATTGCTCTTGTTAGCTGGTTGTGTACCGGCTTCGGGTACAAAGACAAAAGCCGCTGAAATTCAGTGGCTTTTGTCTTTTAGTACACTTTCCTTCATTTCTTCTTCGATCGGGCAGCTCCTTCCTTGTTCACTTTTTCATCTGTTCCTGCACTTTTTTGATCCGATGAATTGCTTTTCATGTCGGATTTTGTCTGATAATAATCATAACCTTTTTTCCTGAGATTTGTACCATTTGCCTGCTCACGTACGTTTGTTTTGATGTGGTTACTTCGGGTTGAGTTATGATTTTCTTTGGTTGCTTCGGTATCTCCTCCTCCTGAATTATTAGGAGCGGCAACACTGCTTGTTTTGTTGCTCCTCGATGAATTATGGTCCTGAACTTTGGTTGAACTGCTTTCCGGAGAAGGAGTGGTACTTTTTAAATCTTCCTGTCCATTAACCAGAACTGCAGCAAACAGAAACATGAGGACTAGAGAAAATCTGATTTTTGTTTTCATAATATACCGATTTTAGAATTTAAGGATTTTTGTTTAAAAGCTTATTGTCAGCATCAGGGATTGATCAACCATCGCATTTTCAGAAAGGTTCAGATCGTGAACCTGGTGATAGTTGTATTCGAAACCCACTTTTTTGTAAAATAATCCGGACCGTACCAGAATTGATCTTCGGCTCGAATCAAAATTTTCAAATAAGTTTTCTCTGGAAAGAGCCACTGCCTTAGCATTTAAGACGAAATTCAGTGTTTCTGTCAGCTGAGAATTGATGTTGAATTCAAGAATGCCGCTGAATCCGTTTTCGAAATTTGAACTGTTTCCGGAGGTCTCATTCAGGAGTTCAAACTTTTTATTTAAAGTCTGCTGAAATGCGTATTCCAAACCATAAGTAAGTTCCCAGCTGGTATTTTCGTCTTTCTGATAAGAATAATGTTTTTGTCCAAGAAACAGTGTCTGGTACAGAAACAATGGGTCCATAAATCCGGTTTGACTGTCACCCATTTCACCTTTGCCCAGCGTGGTTTCTGCCGTAGTTTCCAGAAATAGTCGGATTTTTGGAACTTTTATTACCGGTACCGATGGAGTCAGCGACAGGATGAAAGCATCCTGCAATTTCTGAGCATCCTGGCCTTTTACCTTGCTCTCGCCATATTGCATGAACAAAGTTGAGCTAAAATCAAACTTCTTTCCGACGTAGTCGAAATCTGAGTTCACAGTACCAAGCCATTGGAGGTTTGTCGTTCTGGTTTCTCCATCGTTCGAATCGCCAAAAGTAAGACCAAGACTTGGCCGGATATGGAACACGTATTTTTTTTCCGCGGTTTCGGCCTGTACAGTGTCCTTGGTAACAGCTTCCTTCCTGGAATGTGATTGCACTGTTTTTGGTCCGCACACCATCAGGAGGAAAGTGAAGGAGAACAAAATTGCACGTTGATACATTTTAAACTTTTTGAATTTGAGATATCGATTTCAAAATCGTACAAAGCTTATTTCATGAGCGTAACATGACCGGTTTTTGTGTGCTTTGAAGCCATAAATTCACTATTCTCAACCGCTAAATTGAACGTTGCTTCGTAGCGCTTTGCAGAACCACCTGCATTTGATTCGTCCCAGCTCCACGAAACAATCAAGTCACAATCATCGTCTATTCCATCCTGGGGCAAGGTGAACTGATTATTTACAAGCGGTAATTTTGTTGTCCTGCCTTTTACTGAAATCATGATGCTTAAATCACTCACCGAGACTTTTCCTGTGGATTGTTTTGTAGGCGATTCTCTGGCCAGCAAGGGAGAGCTTTTGTCCAGTTCCTTGGTGATTACAAAAGGTTTATGCATTCTTTTACCTGTGGCCATTCCGCTTGCAACATCGCGCGGACTTACAATTTCCTGATCAAAATTAATGGTACAGGTCCCGTCGGCACAGCGGATTTTACCAGTACAAACAGACGAAGACTGAACACTCATTTTTTCATTGGTATTGTTACTTTTTGTTCATTGTTTTGTAAGTTCCATTGTTTCCTGAGCAAGCAGATGATTGCCAAAACCGAATGTTAAAATGACTGCCAGAGCAATAAAAATTTTCTTTTTCATAATTTGAGGTTTTAGTTTTGAAACTTTTTCTGTGATCTCTATTTATTTAAAGCTCCGGTGACTTTAGTTTTTATAGCCACACAGGCACCATTTTCCAGTTTTAAAATAAAATGGCAGGAGCAATACGACTTTGAACTTCCTGAATTCGAAGCTCCCCAGCTCCAGGATAAAATCAGGTCATATTCGCCATTCGGGCAATCAGCCGGGAGTGAAAACTGGTCGTTCTTAACTGACAGGCTATTAAACTGATTACCTCCGGGATTTTTTCCACCTTTAATACTGATGCCCCCGATTGGATTTCCAGGACTTCTTTTCCCGGTTGCCTGACCGGACGCGGCATCTCTGGGGCTTTTTATTTCTGAAACAGAATTATCGCTTGAATTAATATAAAGCTGACTGGCTTATGCATCCTGCGCCCGGTAGCCAATCCGGAGCCGGCTTCACGAGTTTTTGTTGCTTCGTTAATAAACACGATGTCGCAACCCGAATCCGTGTTCAGCAATTTTACCAGGCAGGTTTCCGTGTTTGGTTCCACGGCCCGGTCGTTTGATTGGTTGCTCCTGGTTTTTGTTTTAATTAAAGTATCCTGGGCAAATAAGACCGTCTAAGCACTTATAGCCAGAATAATTGCCACTGCAAGAAACAATTGTTTTTTCATAGTGGTTGAAATTTTAGGATTTCTAATTTAGTTTCTAAATAAAGACAAATTGGTCTTTTAATAGTTTAAAAATCAGCCGGGAATTATTGGAAATTGTTCAATATAAATTAGTAGAATTAGTTTTTTAAAATAAAGAATAGTAATTCAAAGAATGTTTCAATATATTTGGTAGTTTTAAAAACTATCCATTATTACACTGGAATATGAGCGAAAAGATCTATCCAAACATTTTAATTGCAGAAGATGTAGAGTCAAATTTTCTCTATTTGAAGGCGGTTTTAAGTAAATTAAATGCTGGAATATTTTGGGCGAAAAATGGCATTGAAGCCATTGAAATTTGTAACAATGAACATCGTATAGATTTGATTTTAATGGATCTTCAAATGCCTGAGATGAATGGATACGAAGCTACTCAGATACTGAAAAAGAAATTTCCGAACTTGCCAATTGTTGCTCAAACGGCCTTTGCCATGTCAGACGACCGCGAAAAAGCGCTAGACGCCGGATGCGACGATTACCTGGCAAAACCCATCAAATCGAAAGATTTATTGAGCGTGGTTGCGAAGTATGTAAAACCTTAACAAACAGTTTCAAAAAATATTTAAACGTCCGTCAGAACATAGATGGACGTTTTTTGTAATATATGGGTAACAAAAGTGACAAATTATTGAATTCATTTCTGGAGTAAAACGTATCATTCTCCGGAAGAAAAATTGAAGATTGAAAGCCATGGAAATAATAAAAAATGAAAACAAACAATATTTGCTGGATCAGAGGTATCTGAAAATGGCCCTGATCTGGGCACAGAATTCTTATTGCAAAAGGCGTCAGGTTGGTGCTTTGCTCGTGAAGGATAAAATGATCATTTCGGATGGTTATAACGGAACGCCTTCAGGATTCGAAAATAATTGTGAAGACGAAAGTAACAAGACTTATCCTTATGTTCTGCATGCCGAAGCCAACGCCATTACAAAAGTTGCCAAATCTAACAACAGCAGCGAAGGGGCAACACTTTATGTAACTTCCTCTCCTTGTCTCGAATGTGCAAAGCTGATCATTCAGGCAGGTATAATCCGTGTAATTTTTAATGATAATTACCACATTGCCGATGGAATTAACTTGTTGAAAAAAGCCAACATTGAAATTGTCCAGATCGACATCTTAAATTTATAAATCAACATATTTCAGGATTAAGAAACTTGCGGCAATTTTTTAATCCGGACTAAAAATGAAAATTCAGAAAAAATGAAAAATTTCAGATCATCAGTATATATTCCTGTTTTATTGGCCATTGCAGTCGTAACCGGAATTTTAATCGGGAACCGGCTTTCGAAAAATTCAGGAAGCGGGCCTTTGTCCATGTCGATGTCCCGAACCAGCAAACTGGATGCGATTATCGATCTAATCCAGAATGCCTATGTTGATTCGATTTCAACCGACACGCTGGTTGAAAAAACAATTCCGGAGTTGCTTAAAAACCTTGATCCGCACACGGCCTATATTCCGGCCAAAGATATGGTTGGCGTTGAGGAAGAAATGCGCGGTGATTTTGGCGGAATCGGAGTGCAATTCTCCATTCAGAACGATACGGTGATGGTTGTTGATGTGATTTCCGGGGGACCGTCATCCAAGCTGGGAATCCTGCCGGGGGACCGCATTGTGACTGTAAACGATACCTTACTTGCCGGCGCCGGTCTGAAAAACGAAAAAGTTCAATCGAAACTCCGTGGACAGAAAGGTACTCATGTGAATGTCGGAATCAAGCGAAGAGGGTTCAAAGAGCTGATCGATTTCGAAATCGTTCGTGGCGACATCCCAATTTACAGTGTCGACGTGAGTTACATGATCGACCCAACAATTGGCTACATTAAAGTAAGCCGTTTCGGTGAAAAAACATATCAGGAATTTGTTGAGGGAATCAAAAAACTGGATTCGCAGGGAATGAAAAGTGTCATCGTGGATTTACGCGGAAATCCGGGTGGGTACCTGAATGCCGTGATTAAAATGGTGAATGAATTCCTCGATAAAGGCGAACTGATCGTTTATACCCAGGGCAATGCCCAGGCCCGGAAAACCTACCAGGCCGACAGCCGTGGTGCTTTTCGCGATAAGGGAATCGTCGTTTTGATCGATGATTTCTCAGCCTCTGCCAGTGAAATCTTTTCAGGAGCAATTCAGGATAACGACCGGGGTTGGATTGTCGGTCGCCGTTCGTTCGGAAAGGGACTTGTTCAGGAACAAATACCTTTTAACGATGGAAGCGCTGTGAGATTGACCGTTGCCCGTTATTACACGCCTAGTGGACGATGCATTCAGAAACCTTACGACAAGGGAACCGATGAATATTACAAGGATATTATGGAACGTGCCATCCACGGCGAATTTCAGAAGAAGGACAGCATCCATTATTCGGATACTGTGAAATACCGTACCTTATCGGGCCGGATTGTTTATGGCGGTGGTGGAATCATGCCCGATTATTTTGTTCCGGCAGATACGATGGGCTATTCAAAATATTATTCGAAAGTGACACAAAAAGGACTGGTTTATCAGTTTGCGCTCGAATATGCCGACCGAAACAGAATCCAACTTCAGAAACTGACATCGGCCGACGCGTTCGAAAAACAATTACACAAGGAAAATGTACTGAAACAATTTGTCGAATTCGCCGAAAAAAAGGGGGTAAAAGGAAGTAGTTCAGATCTGAAAACTTCATCTGAAATTATTGATTTTCAGGTAAAAGCTTACATTGCCCGCAACATCATGGGCGAAGAAGGTTTTTATCCGATCATCAGGAACATCGACAAAACACTTCTCGAAGCAATCGATAAAATTAAAATTCCGATGCAGCAAAATTTAACTCAGGCAGTTGCTAAATGATCCTGGGGTAAGAGTCCGTTGACAAGACACTAGTCAGATTTATTGGAGATCAGTTATCAACAGGAAATTGATTCCCGGTAAATCCGTGAATCTGGTTTAATGGTAAAGTAAAAATAAACCTGCTGCCCTTTTGTATTTCGGATTCAACCCTGATGGTTCCCTGATGTTTCTCGACAAACTCTTTACATAGGATTAAACCTAGTCCTGTTCCCGTTTCCTGTGCAGTTCCTTTCGTTGAACTGTTTGTTTCAATTCTGAAGAGCAGCGGGATTTTTTCTTTCGGAATACCAACTCCGGAATCGTTGACACTGACTTCTAAATAATGGGATTTTTTGGCTGAACTTACTGTAACCACGCCATTTTCAGGAGTAAATTTGATGGCATTTGAAAGCAGGTTGCGCAGTATTGTTTTGAGCATATTTTCATCGGCATCGACATATATTTCCGGATCGATATGCAATAGTATTTTGATGTCCTTCCTAATGGCATCACCCATTAAAAAGTTTGAAGTTTCTTCAGCAAGCAGAAAAAGATTCAGGTGAACAGGCTTAAATGAAATTCTTCCGGTTTGAGTCCGCGACCATTGCAAAAGGTTTTCGAGAAGTAAATTCCCATTTTTCGAGGTACTGTAAATCAGATTCAAATACGATTCTATTTGCTCATTGGTTAATTCACGATAATCTTCGAGTAAAAGCTCCGAAAAACCGGAAACCACATTAAACGGATTTCGCAGGTCATGAGCAATAATAGAAAAAATGCGATCCTTGGTTGCATTTAGTTTCGTGAGTTCGTTATTTGCATCCTGTAATTTGTCGGCCTGTATTTTAATCAGATTCTGATTCTGTTGCAAATGCTTGTTTGCGATCTTTAAATTTTGAGATTGAGTAATCAATTCATGTGATTGATTTTCAATTAACGATTGACGATCGAGTAATTTTTTATTTGCGTTGGTAATTTCTTCCGTTCGTTTGTTAACCAGGTCTGAAAGCTCTTTTTGTTTTTTTCGGTAATTTGTCAGTTTCAAATAGTATGCGAGAAACAGTGCCAGTATAAAAACTAAGATTGTTACTGCCTTAAACCAAAGTTTTTTCCACCAGGGGGGTAAAATATTTATGGTTAGCGTTACTCCTTTTTCGTTCCAGACACCATCATTGTTCGAAGCTTTTATTCGAAGAATATATGTCCCGGGATCGAGGTTCGTGTATGTCACATACCGCCTGGAGGAATTCGTGTAATTCCATTCCTTTTCAAAGCCTTCCATGATGTAGGCATATTGATTTTTTGCCGAATTGGTATAGTTAATGGCTGCAAATGAAAAGGAGAATACCGACTGGTTCGAATTTAGTGTAATTTCTTTGGCTTCAGTAATATGTGTTTGGAATTGACCAGTAAATGTATATTTCACTGGTTTGTTAAATATTTGAAAATCGGTGATATATACCAGAGGAACAAAATCATTATCTTTCAGGCTGTCGGGATTGAATAAGTTAAATCCATTAAATCCTCCAAAAATAATATCTCCGGCACGTGTCTTCAGAAATGCCTGCTGGAAAAACTGGTCGCCCTGTAAGCCATCCTCTTTCGAATAATTCCTGAATTCCTGTGATTTAGGATTGAACCGGCAGACTCCGTTGCTGGTCGATATCCAGAGAATACCCTGATTATCTTCAACTATTGCCTGTATGACATTACTTGGTAATCCATTGGTAATATCGTAGGTTTTAATAATGCTTCCATCTGGATTGCAGTAGAATATCCCTTTTGTTGTAGAACCTACCCATAAATAACCATCCTTATCTTTCCAAAACGACCTTATTTCCTTATCCGGAAAATTAAATTTCTTAAATGAATTCGATTTGCTGTTATAAAGGTTAAGCCCATTTTGGGTGCAAATCCACATGTTCTTTTCAAAATCTTCGTAAAACAGATAACTTTGGTTGCTGCTAATGGATTTTGTGTCAGTGGTATCAGCAGTGAACTTTCGGATTACACCATTCTTTTTATTGAATAAGTCGACGCCAACATTATAACCACTCAACCATAAGTTGTCGTTATGGTCGATTATAAAATTCCAGATAGTTCTGCCTGATATACTTGATTGGTCGTTTATGTCGGGCATGTAACGGTAGAATTTTCCAGTTTTCCGTTCGAATCGGTTAAGTCCGTTACCCCAGGTTCCAATCCAAATGTCATGTTCTTTATCTTCTGTGATACAGCGAATCACATTTCCGCTAATGCTAAAGGGGTCGCCGGGATTATTTATATATACTGTAAAATTTCCTGTTTTTGGATCGTAAACATTCACTCCACCACCATCGGTACCAATCCAAATCTTTCCCTCATGATCTTCAAAAAAACAGCCGGTAAAGCTATATGATAATGATTTAGGGCTATCGTTATGCTTAAATAACTTAAACTTATTTTTTTTTGGATTATAATAATTAACTCCACCTCCTGAAGTTCCTACCCAAAGGATTCCTTCCCTATCGTGATGAAAACACCATATTCCATCGTTATTAAGCCCTTCATCATTTGTTTTATCATAGGTGATGTATTCAAAGGTTTTAGTGATTTTGTTAAAACGATTGATTCCACCCTGATCAACAGCAAGTAACAGATAGTTATCGTCTTCAGGAATAATGTTAAGAACGTTCGCTTTATTCGTCCCTTTGCCATCACCTTTTGTTCCGAATTGTCCGAACTTACCGGTGCCCGGATCAAACGAGAAAAATCCGCTGCCATCAGTCGAAATCCAGATTTTATCCTGATTGTCGATATACAGACCCTTGTGGCAATCGCTTCCAAAATCCATGGAGGGATCATCATATTGAGTAAATTCTCCGGATTCAGGTTTAAAAAGGAATATTCCACGACCTAAAGAAACAATCCAAAAATTACCTTTTGAATCAGTTGCTATCATTGGGGAAGGACGCGGGTAAAATCCGGTCTTTATATTCGTGTACGGATATCGGATGAAATTTTGAGTTTCAGGAACCCATTTGTTGAGGCAGCTAGCATCAGAAACAACCCAAAGGGTACCATTTTTATCCTCAATAATGCTGCTGATGCGGTTGCCGTTGAGACTGTTTTTATCGGCAGGATTGTTTTTAAATACCTTAAAATTATCTTTAACCGGATCATATAGATTTAATCCATCACTGGTTCCAAACCACAGGTTTTTATTCCTGTCTTCATAAATGCTTATTACATTATCGCTGCTGATTGTTCCGGCCTGTTTTTCATCGAACCGGTATTTTTTTACTTCATAGCTGTTGTATTTATCAAGCCCTACATCAGTGCTAATCCAAAGAAAGTCTTTTTGGTCACGGTGAATGCACCAGATCCGGTTACTAGAGAGACCATTGTTCACGGTGAGATGATCAAAATGGTATTCCGTCTGTGCATTTCCAACCAGGCAGGAAAAGAAGAAAGCAATTAAAAGGAATAATAAATTCACCGGAAATTTATTCTTCATAAGAATCAGTAATTATATCCAAACTTACCCAAATTGCAGTGAATTTGGTAGTGCATAGTAAAATTAATTAAGGTAAACTTCTGGTTGTTTCAGCCCTGTTATTCAAATTATTTCGAAAATAATAAAGCGATGTTTTGCCGGGAAACGACTAACAACATCAAAAATAGTATAATTACGCGGATACGAAAGAATTTTTAAAATATACAGGTCGGGTCTTGTGGTTGAAAAAACAGAGCTAATTGGATATCCGAATGTTTTAAATATACCGGAATCTGGAAAATCAATATGTTGAAAAATCTAACTCAGGCTGTAACAAAATAATACGCCAATCGTCATACCAGGTAAATTGCAAGACGGCCAGAATGAATTTAAAGGAATACAACCAATCGGTTGATCATTATTCGGATCATATTTTCCGGTTTATCCTGAAAAATATCAAAGACGAGGAGCGTGCCCGCGACATCGTTCAGGATAGCTATGAAAAGTTGTGGCGCAATGCAGAAAACGTCAATGCTGAAAAGGTAAAATCGTATTTGTTTACCACTGCTTACCACACCATGATCGATGTTCTGCGCAAGGAAAAGCGACAGAGTTACATGGAAGATTATCAGATTCCGGAAGAAACGCACGATGAACAATATTCTGATCTGGCTGAAATTCTGAATGTTGCCGTTCAGCAATTACCAGGAATACAGCGTACGGTAATTTTACTGCGCGATTACGAAGGTTATTCCTACAGGGAAATAGGCGACATTACTTCGCTGAGTGAAGCTCAGGTGAAGGTTTATATATACAGGGCACGTGTATTTTTGAAAAATTACATTGGAAGGATGGAGGCAGTAGTATGAACATTACCAGAGAAAATTACGAAGTTTTTTTTATGGATTACCTGGACGGTGACCTTGAAGAAAAACACATCGATCAGTTTTTGGATTTTCTGGAAAAGAATCCTGACCTGAAGGAGGAACTGCATTTGTTTGAAAACATTCGTTTGCCTGAAGATGAACTTGTTTTTTCGGACAAAAACTCGTTGTACAAAAATACAATCTACGAAAAAGAGGTACTTGATAATAAATACATTGCTTACCTCGAAAATGATCTGGAAGCCGGCGACCGGAAATTATTTGAATCCTGGCTTGAGGCAAATCCCGAATTTTTGACGGAATATCAGTACTATGCCAAAACCAGGCTTGTTCCTGAAGCCCATATTGTTTTTTCGGCAAAAGATAAACTTTACCAAAAATCAGGCAAGGCAATTGTCTTGAACTGGGTGGCGCGGGTAGCTGCGGTGGTTGTAATTTTATGGGGAATCAGTACGGTTTTTCAGATGCAAAATCAGCCCGGCCAACCATTGCTGGTTCCTGAAGTCGCTGAAATTAAGCTTCCTGAAAAGAATATGCCTGAAACGCCTGAGCTGGTAAAGAATACTAATCAGCCTGCAGTTGCTGAAAGCAGGAAAGAAGTTCCTGCCTCGACGATTGTCAGGCCTGTAGTCAGCAAAAATTCTGATGCGGGATTGGCTGAAGCAAAATTTGATCTTCCGGCCGAAACTCCTGCAAGGCATGTTCAGTCGCTTGCCGAAATTAAGCCATTGCTGGCTAAACTCGAAACACCAGACTTAAACACTCAAATGTCGCTGGAATCTGTTCAGAAGTACAATGCTGTTGAAGTTACTCCTAATGTGTTGACTTTGGATGAGTTTTTGGCTCTTCGCGCCAAAAAAGTTAGCAACGAAGGCTGGCTTTCGGCTCAGCGCATCTTACGCGCCGGATTGGGTATTGCTTCGGAGATTTCAGGAGAAAGAATCGGTTATGGGGTAAAAGACGGTAAAATTGCCAGTCTTGAATTCGAATCCAAATTGCTGGCGTTTTCTATTCCTTTGGAAAAAAAATAACCGTATTCTTTAAGAAATCGGCAGTCTAAATTTAAATTCACTTCCTTTTCCGGGTTCGGATTCAACCCAAATCTGGCCATGGTGTTTTTCAATGAACTCCTTGCATAGAATTAATCCAAGACCCGTACCTTTTTCATTTTCCGTACCATATGTCGATTGATTTGTGTCGATTTTAAAAAGTTTTTCCTTTGCTTCACGGGTCATTCCAATGCCGTTATCAGAAACCGATATTTCTAAAAACTGATTTACCATACTGGCTTTCACATCAATTTTCCCATTCTTCGGTGTAAATTTTATCGCATTTGATATCAGGTTTCTCAAAATGGTTTTGAGCATATTTTTATCGGCGACAATTGTTATATTTTCAGGAAAAGCGGTTTTTAAAAGTATGTTTTTACTTTTGGCCAGGTCGTTTAACATACTATACTCTTCTTCTAAAAGTTCGTACAGATTTATGGTTTCAGGATTAAACACGATTTTTCCACGTTGAGAATTAGCCCATGCCAGCAGGTTTTCAAGCAGTCGCATGGCTTGCACTGCTGAGATATTAATCAATCCGGCAAACTCTTCAATAACCTCATAATTTTTTGATTTTATTTCATTTTGCAGAATTTCACTAAAACCGATAATCGAATTAAATGGATTTTTCAGGTCGTGGGCAATAATCGAAAAGAATTTATCTTTTGACGCATTAAGTTCGTGAAGTTCGGTTGTTTTTATGGCGACTAATTTTTCGAGCAGTATTTTTTGTTTTTGCAAATTTCTAACACGTGAAAGGTAAATAGAGGCAAGAACAAAGATCACCGCAGAAATGACAATCAGTTTGAACCACCAGGTATTCCACCAGGGGGGCAAAATAACAATGCGCACACTGTGCCCGTTTTCGTTCCAGATCCCATCATTATTTGATGCTTTTACCCGAAAAGTATATTCGCCCGGATCCAGATTGGTATAGGTCGTGTACCGTCTTGTGGCATCAGTGTAATTCCAGTCCTTCTCAAAACCTTCCATCATATACGCATATTGATTTTTTTCCGGATGTGTATAGTTTATGGCTGCAAACGAGAACGAAAAGACAGATTGATCCGAATGTAAGGTAATTTCTTTCGCTTCGCTGATGTGGGTTTCGAACTGCGATCCGCTAATGCCCGAAGTAACATGTTTGTTGAAAATCTGAAAATCGGTGATATGAACCTGCGGTATGAAGGTGTTATCTTTGAGTTTGTCGGGATGGAAGGAGTTAAATCCATTGTAGCCGCCGAAATAGATTTCACCGCTTCGGGTTTTAAGAAATGATTGCTGGAAAAACTGGTCTCCCTGTAAGCCATCTTCTTTCGAATAATTCCTGATTTTTTCGGTATTCCGGTTCAGTCTGCTGATTCCGGAATTACTGGTTATCCAGAGATTTCCATGGTCATCTTCAACAATTGATTTTATTGTATTGTTGGGCAGTCCGTTCGATGTATCATAGGTTTTAATGATCTCACCTTCGGGCGAGCAGAAATACAGTCCTTTTGTATAGGTTCCCACCCATAAATTTCCGGCAGAATCTATGTGGAAGGCTCCGACCGTGTTCTCCGGAAAATTATATATTTTGAAGGTGCTGGTCAGGCTGTCATAGCGGTTTAATCCGTGTTCAGTGCCGATCCACATGTTTTTTGCAGGATCTTCAAAAAACAGCCAGCATTCGTTGCTGCTTATTGTTTTGGGATTTGCAGGATCAGGTCTGAACCGTTTGATCACACCTTTCTGCTTGTCAAATAAATCGATCCCTACGTTGTTAATGCTTAACCACATTGTTCCGTTATGGGCGATAGCAGCGTTCCAAACACTTTTCGTTGAAATACTGAAAGGATTATCCTGCTCCGGAAGATAGTGGTAGAATCTTCCGGTCTTTCTGTCATAACGGTTTAATCCGGCATCCCAGGTTGCTATCCAAACATCATGGTCTTTATCCTCAACAATACTCCGGATTACATTCCCGCTCAGGCTGTATGGATTGGCCGGTTCATGTGTATAACTTTTAAACATTCCGGTTTTGGGATCATAGGTGTTCACCCCTCCGCCATCGGTACCAATCCAGATTAATCCCAGATAATCTTCAAATAAACAACCCGTGAAATTGTAGGATAAAGAATTTGGATTTGAGGTGTGTTTGAAAAGCTTAAACTGTTCTTTTTTAGGATTTAAATAGTTTATTCCACCCCCTGAAGTGCCTATCCATAAGATTCCTTCCCGGTCTTTGTGAAAACACCATATGCCATTGTTGTTCAGTCCGTTGTCGATGGTTGGATCAAACATGATGTAATCAAATTTTTTGGATATTTTATCGAACCGGTTTATTCCGCCCTGATCAACCGCGAGTAGGATGTAACGGTCGTCTTCCGGAATTATATCCAGGATATTTTTACGGTTTGTACCAAATCCATCGCCATTGGATCCGAATTGTTCAAACCGGCTGGTTTCAGGATCGTATGAAAAAAATCCGTTGCCATCTGTAACAATCCATATTTTATCCTGATTGTCAATGTACAAACTCTTGTAGCAATTGGTCCCAAAATCAATCGAAGGATCGTCGTATCTGGTGAATTTTCCGGATTCGTGCTCGAAACGCAGGATTCCACGGCCAAAAGAAACGATCCAGATGTACCCTTTCGAATCATTGCAAATTTGCCTGGAGGAATGTGCATACAGATTGTTCTTTTTATCTTCAAATCTGTACTGCTTAAATGTTTGAGTCTTTGGATCCCAACTGTTCAGGCAGTTTCCGTCGGTTACAATCCAAAGCGTACCTTCATGGTCTTCAAGAATACTACTGATGTAGTTTCCACTGATACTGTTTTTATCTGTGGAATCATTTTTAAAAACCTTAAAATAATCTTTTGAAGGATCATATAAATTCAGCCCGTTAACAGTCCCAAACCACAATTGGTTTGTCCTGTCTTCATACATGCAGGTTATGTTGTTACTACTAATTGTTCCTGATGATTTTTCATCGAACCGGTATTTCTTGATCTGATAACTGTCGTATTTATCCAGTCCGACATCGGTGCTCATCCAGAGATAGTCTTTGCTATCCCGAAATATGCCCCAGATCCTGTTGCTGGAAAGACCCTCGTTTACTGTAAGATGATTAAATATAGGTGTAACGGTTTGAGCGATACAAAACGAAGTTTGCATCCAGATGGAAAATACGATTAATATGGAGCCAATTAATTTATTCACTTTAAATCGAATTCTGGCTAAAACGGACCAACGAAAAAATCTTCTGATAAACCGGTTTGAAGATAATGTATAAAATAAGAGCATCATAGTCTCTTTTATATTTTCTTTAGCTATGCAATTCCGGGCAAACGAATCAAAATTAAACGTATAAGTGCTTGTTTTAGAGGTTTTAAAAGAAAAATAGCTGTTTATTCCTGCTCTTATCTTGCAGAAAATTCATGAAGATGTGAACGGGCTGTAACATTTCGGAATACCTCGCCGTCATACAGGCAAAATTTAACAATTACAGCTATGAAACAGATTATTCTCTACATGATCGTCATCGTTGCCTTCAGTATGAATGTTGCTGCCCAGGAACTGTCAAACGATGATGTTTTTGCAATTGAAACGACAGAAATTTATGCTCCGGAAGACAGCATCAGTCAAGCTGCAGATATCGATACTGCCATTGTTCGTATTGGCAAAAAAGATGTTAAAGTAATTGATCATGATCACGGAACCGAAATTGTTTGGGGTAAAGGAAAAAATAAAAAGCATAATCCCGAAGATTTTGAAGGACACTGGGAGGGTCTTGAATTCGGATTTAACGGATTTGATAAACCCAACTACAGCATGTATGCAACCAAAGATTTTATGTCGTTGAATCAGGGTAAGTCGATGGAAATTGATTTTAACTTCTACGAACTGAACATTGGGCTGATCGGTTCTTATGTTGGTCTGGTTTCAGGGATGGGACTGAACTTTAACAGTTACCGTTTCGAAAATCCGTATACCCTGGTAAAAGGCGTAACGATAACCGAGCCGGTTTTGCTGGGCTACGAAGACCTTTCAAAAACCAAACTCGCTGTCTCGTACCTGAATATTCCGCTTTTATTCGAAATCCAGCTTCCGGTCAATCATGGTAAAGATCGTATCTACATGAATGCCGGTGTAATTGGTGGGGTGAAAATCGGCTCACACACCAAGGTGAAGCATGGTGACACCAAAGACAAGGATCACAGCGGATTCAATCTCAACCCGTTTAAATACGAAGCAACTGCCCGCATTGGGTACAAAGATTTTGGATTGTTTGCCAAATACAGCCAGAATCCACTGTTTCAGTCAGATAAGGGACCTGTTTTAACTCCTTTTACCATTGGAATCAGTTTTTTGGATTAAGCCCTGACTCATTCCGGTACCTTCAAAAAGAGTTTATCATAGCCGATAAACTCTTTTTTTGTTCCGAATGATTACCTTTGTTGATCAGAACAAGCCAAACAATTAACCGATTCAGAAAATTGAGCATTCTTGCTCCGGTTTTGTTGAATCCGTATTTTTTTAATGAATATTTTAGGAATGGTTTTAAAATCATTCGAAACTTTTAGAATTATCCGGATGAAACGTATTCTTCTAATTACAGTTACCTTAATTATTTTCTTTCAGGCAAATTGCCAGACATTGGACGAAGATTCGGTGATCGTTTTGCAAAGCCCTTCAGGAAGGCTTTCCGGACTGATCGATATCCAGGACCTTGTTAACGAAGGCTACAACTATTGGGACGAGGAATTTGAAGGCCACTGGGCCGGAGTTGAAATCGGGATGAATGGCTTTGCCTATGCAGACTACAGCATGTATCCTGAAGAAAATATCAATTTTCTGGATAACGATCTGCTTCGGTCGAATGTCTTAAACCTGAATATTTTGCAATACTCAAAAGGACTTCAGCAAAACCGAAACACGCTTGGGCTCGTTACCGGACTCGGTTTGAGTTTACAAAGTTACCGGCTGAACAACAGTACCACTTTAACCATCGATGAAAACCGGAAAGTTTTTCCTGAACGCTTGTTTTTCGATTCCAACCAGAAATCTAAATTGTCATCGGTTTACCTTGAAGTACCCATTCTGATCGAGTTGCAGATACCCGTTGGCAATGAGGCCAACCGCATTTATTTATCTGCCGGGATTACCGGATCGAAAAGGCTCGAAACACACACCAAAGTGAAATACCGTAAAAACAACAAACGTGAAAAACTCAAATCACCGGGATCTTATTCGATCAGCGATTACAAAGCTTCCGGAACAATTCGTATTGGTTACCGGTTTGTTAACCTGTTTGCCAGTTACGATCTGGTGCCTTTGTTCGAAGACCGCCGAGGACCGGTACTTTATCCGTTTTCATTCGGCATCAAACTCATCTCATTTTAAATCCTGAAATCTGATTCATTATAAACCAAACTTCCATGAAATTACTTCTTATCAGCAATTCCACTATGCCAGGCGAAGCATACCTGGACTATCCAAAACATGAAATCAAAAAGTTTCTGGGCGATCAGCCAAAAACCGCTTTGTTTATTCCGTATGCAGCGGTTACTTTTTCGTTTGGGGAATATGAGCAGAAAGTTGCTGAACGTTTTTCTGAATTAGGCTTTCAGGTTAAAAGTATTCATCATTTTAGCGATCCGGTTCAGGCTGTAAACGAAGCCGAATTTATTGTCGTTGGCGGCGGAAATACCTGGCAACTGGTGCGGATGCTGCACGATCGTAATCTGATGGAGGCCATCCGCACAAAAGTTCTGAACGGAACTCCCTACATTGGCTGGAGCGCGGGTTCAAATGTGGCGTGTCCAACATTGCGGACCACCAACGACATGCCGATCATCGATCCGCGTGGATTTGAAACCACCGGGCTGGTGCCTTTCCAGATTAATCCGCATTATCTCGATGCCAATCCTGAAGGTCATGGCGGTGAAACGCGCGAACAGCGAATCGAAGAGTTCCTGGAAATTAATCCTGATGTGTATGTGGTTGGACTGCGAGAAGGAACTATGCTGCGGATTGAAAATGATCAGATCAATCTGATCGGAAGCCGGAAAGCCCGGATTTTCAGGAAAGGAACAACTCCTGTAGAATTAAGTACCGCTGATGATTTTGGTTTTTTGCTGAAGTAAATGTTCGTTATTTCACCGGTCCGTTCAGGAATTTTCCGGAGATAAAACGGATGGGATACCAGGCAGCCAGAAAACCAATTCCGGCCACAAGCAGGAAGATAATGAACAGGTCGCTCACATGTATTTCGACCGGATAGGCTGAAAAGATGAAGGAACCTGTGTTTCCTGGAATTTTAAGCAGTTCGAATTTGATCTGGGCCCAGCAAACCAGCACACCGCTGATCAGTCCGAAAGTTGCTCCGGCAAGTGAAATCATCCAGCCTTCGAATAAAAAAATGGTGCGAACCATTTTCTGGTTGGCTCCCATGCTTTGAAGAATGGCGATATCGGCCTTTTTGTCGATAATCAGCATCGAAAGCGAACCAAGTATGTTGAAGGATGCGATAACCAGAACAAAGGCCAGAATGAGGAAAATCGCCCATTTTTCGGATTGCATCACTTTATAGAAAAGTTCGTGTTGCTCGAACTGGGTTTTAACGATAAACTTATCGCCAAGTATTCCTGAAATCGCGGTCTTTAAATTTTCCTGCGAAGTTCCGGGATTCAGGCTAAGCTCAACCGCGCTGACGCGGCTCCCCATTTCAAACAATTCCTGGGCGTACCAGAAAGGAACCAGAACATATTTTGAATCGATTTCCTGCTGGCTTTGAAATAATCCGGAAGCATAAATGGTGTTGTGATTGAATGCGTTGTTCAGATTGGGCCGGCCGGTGGTTCCCTTTTTGGGCGAATAAACATGAATCGGATCGGTAAAATTTAATCCGACTGAAAGATAATAAGCCACGCCCTGTCCGACAACAGCAAACGGAATCTGACTTTTTTCCAGAAGAAACTGTCCGCTGGTGATGCTGCTCGAATCAAGTCCTGAAATTTCGTTGTAATTGGAAGGAACTCCTTTGATGGTTGCAAAATAGAGTCTGTCGTTGCCATATCCGAGCATGGCATCTTCTTCAATCACGGGTGTGACTTTCGAGACACCGGTAAAATTTTTGACCGCATCGAAATTTCCTTCAGCCAGTTCAAACGATTTGCCCTGGGCAGCTGTAATTTTTATGTCCGGATCGAACGACGAAAACAAGGATTTGATGGTGGATTCGAGCCCGTTGAAAACCGAAAGAATGACAACCAGTGCAAAGGTGCCAACGGTTACTCCGGCAATGGATACTCCGGAAATAATGTTAATTACATTGACCGATTTTTTCGAAATCAAATAACGTCGGGCGATATAAAAGGCGGTTTTCAATTTTCGGTTTATGGATGATCTGAGGTTGAGGTTTTATCAATCAAAATTCATCATTTTAAATTCCGCTATTTCCAGGCTTTTACAATCAGACCGGTTCCTGAATTGTGCCTGAAAGCAAGATCCAGAAAGTTAAGCAGGATAGCAAAAGGAAAAACAATGAGGTAATAAAACGGAAGAATAACGAAAAACAATTTGCTGGCTCCCAACATCAAAATCGGGTATTTCATCGAAAGTTTCCAGGATATTTTTCCGGGGAAACCGTATGAATAACGCGCTTCAACCTTCGAAAAACCCACCGATTTCAGTTTCCGTTCGATGTCGCCGATGTTGTATCCGTCGCGCACATGTTCGTCGATAAAACCATGCACTCCCTCTTCGTGGTCGTGATCGTGAGAATCGGAGCCACCCTGATCCGACGGGGTTGAAATGAGTAACAGGCCACCTTTTTTCATCGATGCATTAAAGTTTCTGAAAACCTGAACATCCTCTTCAATGTGTTCCATTACGTCAACCGAAAGTATCAGGTTATATTTGTCTTTTTCCAGAAATTCAGTCAGATCGGCAATTTCGAATTTGACGCGTTCCGAATGTCCGGCTTTTTGCATAAACTGATTGCAATCCTCAATCTGTTCGGGTTTAATATCCACTGCCTTAATTGTGGCTTTGGGAAACCATTTGGCCATGCGGTAGGTGTACTGGCCAAAACCCGATCCGGCATCCAGTATGTTTTTTACTTCAGGGTAATCTTTTGTGCGTTGACGAAGTTCTTTGCGGATATGCCAGGCACGGAGCAGCAATAAATCGAGTAACTGATAAAAAAGCCGGCGTAAAATGGGGTGCTGGTTAAACACATTTCCCAGAGAACGTTTGATCGGATCGTATTGCATAATCAAGTAAAAAGGAATTAGGAATTAGAAAAAAGTGATCAGTCTCAATGCATCCAATAGTTGAACACTGAGACTGTATACTGGGACTATTCTTTGAGTAGCCGGTCGATGTTATCGATGTAATCCAGACTGTCGTCGATGTGAAAATCGAGCTGGGGTACAATCCGGAGCTGTTTGCCGACTTTTAAACCCAGCAGGCCACGAATGCGCGACTGATGAATTTTAATTTCTTTCAGGGTTTCAGTCCCTTTATCCGAAGGGAAAATGCTAAGGTATACCCGTGCAATCGAGAGATCCGGAGAAATCCGGACACTCGTGACACTCACCATAATTCCGCGGAACAGTTCCATTCCTTCGCGCTGCAGAATTTCCGCAAGGTCTTTTTGTATCAGTCGTGATATTTTATTCTGTCGTGTTGTATCCATCACTTTAATCTTGAAATTTAAGCCTTCAAAGGTAGTTAAAAATGTTCGAACAACAGGAAGTTCAATTGGTTCACTTCTATTGTTATTTGCATTGCTGACAGCTAAAATTGGCTGTTGGTTAACAGAGGCATTAAGGTTTTGATGGCTAATTTTCTGTAAGTTCGCACCAAAATTGAATTTCTTTGTAAATGGATTCGCTTTTCGATTATAGTTTATGGGGACTCTTCCTGGCCAGTTTTTTGGCTGCCACTGTCGTTCCGTTTAGTTCCGAAGCTTTGCTTACTTACCTGATTGCCAACGGAACCGATGTTTACGCGGCTGTTCTGGTAGCCTCAGCAGGGAACTGGCTGGGGGGAATGAGCAGTTTTGCCATTGGCTACCTGGGCAAGTGGGAATGGATCGAAAAATATCTGCGCATTAAGCGCGAAACCATCGAAAAGTGGCACAACCGGCTGTTTAAACGAGGTGCCGTTTTTGCCTTTTTGAGCTGGGTGCCTGCCGTTGGCGACATCTTTGCGGTCGGTCTCGGAATTCTGCGTGCCAACATTTGGATCACGGCGCTGGCTATGCTGGCAGGTAAATTTTTACGTTATGTCGTTTGGGCCTGGCTAAGCGGACTCATTTTTTAGTAATTCTTTTTATCGGGTATTTCTTCTCCATTTAATTTCCTTCTGCTTAAAATATTTTACTGCCTCATTCGTCATCCTGAAATAATGGCTTAAAAGACAGAAAAAATTTCAGAAAAATCTGCTGATTCATTAGTCTTTTCATTTCAGTCGTTTACCGGTTAAAGTTGCTGCATGATCTACTGGATCGTTTTATTTTAAAAAATTCTTCGGAAAATTTGCGCACAATATTTAACAATCACTTTACATGCCGGAAACGTTTCCTGTCGAAAATGTTTCCAATCTTTGTACCGAAATTTAAAAATGAAAGTTGGTTATGTACGATGAAATGAATTTTGATGACCCAAAACTTAAAGCAATTTTGGAAAAAACCGTGGAATTGTTTTATGAATTTGGAATCAGGAATTTGAACATGGATGATATCAGCCGGCATCTTGGGATCTCGAAAAAAACACTGTACCAGCATGTTAAAAGCAAAGAGGATCTGATTGAAAAGCTTTTCTATTTCGATCAAATGAAATGGGACAATGAGTTTTCGAAACTTAAATTGGATGAACTAAACGCGATCGAAATATTGATTCAGGTTAGTTTGATGGTTTTTAATGAACTGGGCAAATTCGATCCAAAATTAAAATTTGAGCTGAAGAAATATTATGAACCAATTTACAATGAGTTTCTGGATAAAAAACACATCCATATTTTCAATCAGATCAGCAAAAATATTGAAAAAGGAAAAGCTGAAGGTCTTTACCGGAATGATGTAAATACAGAACTGGTAGCCGGTATCTATGTCCGCAACCTGGTTGACATGCACAATAAAGACTATTGTTTCGTTGAAAATATTACGTTCGATCAGGTTTTTGAAGCCATGTTCGAGAACCACATCCGGGCCATTTCAACTCCGGAAGGAATTTCATATTTCGAGAAACGTAAATTGGAACTTTCGCATTTGAATAAAAATATTAACAACTAATAAAGAAAACAGAACATGCTCAGAAAACAGAAACAGATGCTCATCCTGGCAGGGATGTTCCTTTTTGGAACATTCTATGCCGGTGCGCAGGAAACCATGAAGCTTTCGCTTCAGGATGCCATGAAACTGGCAATGCAAAACAACACAGACATTCTTAATTCGCAACTCGATCTCGAAATGGCCAAAAAGAAAATCTGGGAAACGACTGCTGCCGGATTGCCTCATGCAGATTTGAAGGGTTCGTATTCGTTTTATCCGAAAGTCCCAACTCTTCCTGCTTCATTTTTTGATCCGAATGCTGATCCGGATGCAACCATCTCACTGATGCCAAAACAGAATGCAGTGGGTGATTTAATGATCACACAATTAATCTTCAATGGATCGTATCTGGTTGGACTTCAGGCCGTAAAAGTGTATTACGGAATAACCAAACAAAATGCCGAAAAAACCAGACTCGATGTGGTCGAGACTGTTGTAAACACTTATCACATGCTTCAGATGGGCGAAGAAAGCAGGAAAATACTGACTCAGAACCTGGAGAATATGGACAAAACCCTTTATGAAATTACTGAAATGAACAAACAGGGATTTGTTGAAAAAACCGATGTTGATCAACTGGTAGTCACCGGAAACTCAATTCGGAATGCACTGAATCAGATCGACAGTAACCTGGATATGGGCTACCGCTTGTTGAAAATTCAGCTAGGACTGGAGGATGCAACAAAAATTGAGTTAGCTGACGAAATAGAAAACGGAGAATCGCTGACCAAATCAAGTATGCAATTGGTCGTTGAACAGTTTAACATCGAAAGAAATATCGATTATCAGTTGATCAACACTGCAGAGCAGGCTGCCAAACTCGAACTGAAACTGGCTAAATCGGCCTATCTTCCTACAATCAGTGGATTTTACGACCACACTGAAAAACTCAAAGCGCCACTTCTGGATTTCCAGCCGAAAGATATGTTCGGTATAAACCTGAATTTACCCTTGTTTAGCAGCGGCGAACGTGCATCGAAAGTTTCACAGATGAAAATGTCGCTCCAGAAATCGCAGAATACCCGGAAATTTGTATCCAACAGCTTATTGATGCAGGCCAGTCAATATCAAAACGATGTGAAACTGAAACTGGAAAAATACCTGAACCAGAAAAGCAGCAAGGAACTTTCGGATGTGATTTATCAACGCACACTCGAAAAATACAAACAGGGAATGGCAACCAGTATGGATCTGATGACCAGTCAGAATCAATACCTGACCAACCTGACGAATTATTATCAAAGCATTTATGATTTGCAGGGCGCAAAATCGAAACTGGAAAAACTGTTCAACATCAACCAGGATTTTGCTACAAACTAATTTATCAATCGAAAAAATAAAAACATCAAAAAAACAGAAACAATGAAAAAGATAATTATTTATTCAACTCTGCTTGCTTTTTTGGTTTCGTGCAGTGCGACTACCGATAAAAAGTCGGAGCTTGAAAAACTGAAACAACAACGCGAGCAATTGAATTCACAAATTGCCCAGCTCGAAGCAGAAGTTAATCCTGAAGGTGAAATTGTTGAATTAAAAGCAGTTGCTGTTCAGGTATCTCCTTCAGTTGAATGTGAATTTAACCATTATATTCAGGTACAGGGCACTGTTGATGGCGATCAGAATATTGCCGTAAGCCCCCAGATGGGTGGACTTGTTACCGCAGTGTATGTGAAAGAAGGAACTCCGGTAAAAAAAGGTCAGGTAATGGCCGAACTTGATGCCCAGGTTACCAAACAATCTCTCGAGGAAGTGAATACCCAGCTTGAACTGGCGAACAGTATTTTCGAAAAACAGAGTGCGCTTTGGGATAAAAAGATCGGAAGTGAAGTTCAGTACCTGCAGGCCAAAACCAACAAGGAATCGTTGGAACGCCGGATAAATACAATTAAGGAACAGTTGAAAATGGCTCAGATTGTTTCACCGATTAGCGGAACTGTAGAAAGCAATCCATTGCGTGTGGGACAGATGGCTTCTCCGGGCATGCCAACTTCAACCATTCGGGTGATTAACATGAGCGTAGCTAAAATCTCTGCTGATGTGGCCGAAACTTATGCCACCCGGATCAAAGACGGAAATACTGCTTTGGTTAGCTTTCCGGATTTAGGCAAAGACATCGAAACCAAACTGAATTTCACCAGCCGCTATATTGATCCAACTAACCGGACATTTAAAGTGGAATGTAAGATTTCTTCAAAAGATGTTTCGCTTCGTGCCAACATGATCGCATATCTGAAAATTAAGGATTACACCAACGAAAAAGCATTTTGTGTGCCTGTAAATTATATTCAGAGCGATCAGGATGGAAAATTCATTTATGTGGCCAAACAAAATGGCGACAAATGGACAGCCGAAAAACGACTCATTAAAACAGGTATGGATTACGATGGAACCGTTGAAATTCTGGAAGGATTGACTGCCGGTGAAAATATCATTACTGCAGGATTTCAGAACCTGAACCCGGGCGAAATTGTAACTTTCTAATATCAAAAATGACCAAACATGTCGAAAGAAAACAAGTTTAAAGAATTTTTTGCAACGAGCTGGGCAATCGATAACCGAACAAGTATTTATGTACTTGCTGTCCTGATTTCGCTGCTCGGAATGATGAATTATTATGTAATCCCGAAGGAGCAGTTTCCACAGGTAATCATTCCATACATCGTTGTCAGTACACCATACCCGGGTACTTCTCCGGAAGATATTGAAAACCTGGTTACCCGTCCGATCGAAAAACAATTGAAATCGATTTCGGATGTTAAAAAAATTACGAGTAATTCTGTTCCCGATTTTTCATCCATCATCGTTGAATTTGATCCGGATCTTTCCATCGAAACAGCCAAACAGCGGGTGCGCGATGCAGTCGATAAATCGAAAACCGATTTGCCAACCGATTTGCCAACACAACCGCAGATTATGGACATCGATATTTCTGCCATGCCGGTGATGTACCTCAATATTTCAGGAAATTTTGACCTGGTTAAACTCAAACATTATGCTGAAATAACCCAGGACCGGATTGAAGGATTAAAGGAAATTACGCGGGTTGACATCGTCGGTGCACTCGACCGCGAAGTTCAGGTGAATGCCGACATTTTCAAAATGCAGGCTGCCAGAGTAACTTTCAGCGATATTGAACGTGCTGTGGCCATGGAAAACATGACCATTTCAGGAGGAAACCTGACCAACAACGGGGTTCGGAACACCGTCCGCATCAAAGGTCAGTTCGACGATGTGCAAACATTGAAAGATATTGTTGTTCATTCGTCAAGCGGCGCGTTTGTAAAATTGAGCGACATCGCCGATGTGGTGGATGGTTTTAAAGAGCAGGAAAGTTTTGCCCGCCTGGATGGAAAAAATGTAATTACCCTGAACGTAATTAAAAAGAATGGAGCAAACCTTCTGGATGCCTCAGATCAGATTGTTGAAATTGTGAATGATCTGAAGGAGCGCCAGTTTCCAAAAGGAATGGATGTAACCATTACCGGCGACCAGAGTCTGCATACCCGGAATACACTGGAAGAACTGAATAATACGATCATTATCGGGTTTATCCTGGTAACGATTGTACTGATGTTCTTTATGGGTTTCACCAACGCGTTCTTTGTTGGTTTGTCGGTACCACTTTCTATTTTCGTGGCTTACCTGATTATTCCGGGTCTGGGCTTTACCATGAATATGATTGTGATGTTTGCCTTCATTTTTGCACTCGGAATTGTGGTCGACGATGCCATTGTGGTCATCGAAAACACACACCGTTTGCACAAATTTAATCCTGATATCAATATCGCTGCCAAAAAGGCCGCCGGCGAAGTTTTCCTTCCGATTTTATCCGGAACATTAACCACTCTGGCACCATTTTTCCCCCTGGCATTCTGGCCAGGAATTGTAGGTCAGTTCATGCACTATTTGCCGGTTACGCTCATCATAACGCTTTTTGCATCGCTCTTTGTAGCCTATGTATTTAATCCGGTATTTGCGGTTTCGTTTATGAAACACGAATACGATACCGATTTCCAGAAAGGAAGCGGATGGAAACGGATTAAAACAATAAGCATCGTGATGCTTGCTTTTGCCGCCGTTTTCTATGTTACCAAAGTTTATGGCCTGGCAAACTTCCTGGTATTTGGTGTGCTGATGATACTTTTGTTCCATTTTGTGATCAAAAAAATGATTGCCAATTTCCAGGAAAAACTTTGGCCCTGGGTTATGTCGGTTTATGACCGTCAGCTTCGGATGATCCTGAGAGGAAGCCGGCCAATATGGATTTTATCCGGAATGATCGGGCTTTTCATCGTCACCATTTTCATTACCGCTGCAGTTAAACCGACTGTTTTATTCTTCCCGAACAGCGACCCGAACAACATTTACGTGTACATTAAAATGCCGGGAGGTACCGATCAGACGGTAACCGACAGTGTGACCCGAATTGCTGAAGAACGCGTTTACAAAGTGATTGGGCGTCATAATCCCGATGTCGAATCGATTATTTCGAACGTTACAATCGGGGCCGAAGAGCAAGGTTTTGCTTCAACCGGAACCCCGTTCAACAAAGGAAAAGTTTCCATCAATTTTGTTGAGCATAAATTACGCACAACCGGCATATCGTCAACCGAATACCTGGAATTACTCCGGAAAGAGGTGGTTGATATTCCTGGTGCTGAAATTTCGGTCGATAAAAACAGCAACGGACCACCAACCGGAAAACCAATCAATATTGAAGTAACCAGCGAGAATCTGGAAGAGCTGGTTGTTGATGCCTATGCTTTCCGCGATTATCTGGATTCGTTAAATATTCCGGGAGTTGAAGAACTGAAAACCGATTTCGAAATGAATTCTCCTGAAATTATTGTACAGATCGACCGTGACCGTGCTCAACGCCTGGGAATCTCGACCGGACAAATTGGTCTTGAAATTCGTACAGCACTTTATGGAAAAGAAATTTCGAAACTGAAACAGGATGAGGATGAATATCCGATCATGCTTCGTTACGAAAAAGTGACCCGCGATAACATCGATGCATTGGTGAATCTACTAATTACTTACCGCGATATGAATTCAGGAATGTTGCGCAGTATTCCTTTATCAACTGTTGCGAAAATTGATTATACCACTTCGTATGCAGGAATCAAACGCCTGGACCAGAAACGGATCATTACCGTTTATTCGAATGTGCTTTCCGGATATTCGGCCAACGATATTGTTCCGGTAATTAAACGCGAGGCAAGGAAATTTGCCTTACATCAGGGTACCGCAATTAAGTTAACAGGCGAACAGGAAGATCAGGCTGAAACTGCCACATTCCTGATGAAAGCCATGGTAATTGCCTTAGGCGCGATTTTCTTTATCCTGATTACACAGTTTGGATCGGTGAGTAAATCGCTGATCATTCTCAGTGAGGTTATTTTCAGTATCATTGGAGTGTTGCTCGGAGTAATGCTTTTCAATATGAATCTGGTAATCATGATGACCGGATTGGGAGTTGTGGCGCTGGGAGGTATCGTCGTCCGAAACGGAATTTTGATCGTCGAATTTATTGATGCCAAAAAAGCGGAAGGAATACCAACCCGCCGGGCAATTATTGAAGGTGGAAAAACCCGTATGACGCCGGTAATTCTGACTGCAACTGCAACCATGCTTGGATTGGTTCCTTTGGCTGTGGGGATGAACATCAACTTCACAACCATGTTTACCGAATTGAATCCACACATTTATTTTGGTGGTGATAACGTTGCTTTCTGGGGACCATTAGCCTGGTCGATCATTTTCGGATTAAGCTTTGCAACTTTCTTAACCCTGATGTTTGTTCCGGCTTTGTATGAGCTCGATTACACCATCAAGTTAAAAATGGCCAGAAAGAAAAACCTGAGACGAATCAAGAAATTGAATAAGTAAAATTGAAATATTAGTTAAGTTGAAAAAGGCTGTTCCCGTTCGGGTTCAGCCTTTTTTCGGTGCTTATCTTCCGGTAATCCGGAATAAAAATTTTCTGATTTTAGTCTTTATCCGGGTTATGTAGTTTTTTTTTCGGCCGGTACAATCCATCATGTGTTTCCCTGATCAGATCGATCAACGGGACATTTGCCGGGCAACGGCTGAGTTCAATCTTTTTCAGGTTTTCTTCGCTTGGAAATGCTCCCGGAAACCAATGCCCTTTTTCCTGAAACATGTTGTACCGGTAAAGTCCGAAATCTTTCATGTCGTAACATTTCCAAAGCATTCGGAATCTAAGAATTTCCGGAATATTTAATCCGGAAGGATCGTTGATCATACAGTGACCGTCGAATTCGGCATACTCATCGAGCAGCTTTTGTCCGTCGAGTTCGTGTTTGATCCGGGCATCTTCAGGAGAAAGCGGTGTGGAAGCCGGAAAAATTCCGTTGATCTGATCGAACCGGGCCGTAACCGGAAGTCCAAACGTTAAGGTATGCACCGAAGTATGACTCAGACAAAACCGGGCATTCCACTGCAAGGGGTGAAGTGGGGCTGTCAAATCAACCAGTTTTTGCGGCGGATTAAAAAGCTGGCCTCCCTTGTCGTTTGGCGAAATGATGAATACGCCCATATCTTTGGTTTCAGCCAGATCGATTGCCGCTTTATTTCGCTGGAAAAAGTAATAATAATGCAGGTTTACAAAATCGAACAAATCGGTTTCGATGGCTTTAATAATAACTTCGAGCGGTGCATGTGTGCTAAAACCTACATGTTTGATGATTCCCTCTTCCTTCATTTTGAGTAACTCTTCAACCGGTCCACCTTTGGCGCACGACTGTTCGAGTAATTCGAACGTATTGATCCCATGCCAGGCATAAAAATCGAAATAGTCGGTTTTTAGCGCTTTCAGCTGCTTCGAAACCATTTCGCGGGTTTCTTCAGCAGTGCCCGGATTTCCTTTGGTCATCAGGAAATATGAATCGCGCCTGATTTTAAGTTCATTGTTTAGTACCAGCCCGTAAGCATGCTCGCTTTTTCCATATCCATGCGCTGTTTCGATCAAATTGATACCCTGGGCCAGGGCTTTTTCAACCGTGTCGCGGCATTGATCGAGTGTATCCTGGGGAACCAAATCTCGTGGTTCCTGATCGGTATGTTTAAAACGCATACCTCCCAGGGTGATCGCGCTCACCATTTTATTGGTTTTGCCAAATCGGCGGTATTCCATTTTTGGGCGGTATAACGATAAATTTTTGAAATCCATATAGTTTATTTGATAATTTCCAGTTTATTAATGGGTATCATTTCGAAAAATGTAATAACCCGGCAGCGTGAAATTGGTTCAGAAAAGTGCAGCTAATTTCAGGATTTAAACTGAATTAATGCTTCAGCCACAATTAAATCGGTCGGA
>JBASYJ010000085.1:0-2987 GCA_049277435.1 Prolixibacteraceae bacterium | reverse complement strand
CGATTACCGTATATTCCATTGCACCATGCTTCTGGAGGGTATTTGCCAGGTTCGCAATCGTAGATCCCTTTTGACCTATGGCAACATAAATACAATAAACTGGTTGTCCCTTTTCAAAGTTTTCGCGCTGATTAATGATGGCATCAATGGCCACCGCAGTTTTCCCGGTTTGACGGTCACCGATGATCAACTCACGCTGTCCACGTCCGATCGGGATCATGGCATCGATCGCCTTTAATCCTGTTTGCAACGGCTGGGTTACGGGCTGCCTGAAGATTACTCCGGGAGCTTTCCGTTCCAGGGGCATTACAAATTTTTCACCGGTAATGATTCCCTTTCCGTCGATCGCTTCTCCAAGCGTGTTGATAACCCTGCCCAGAAGACCTTCACCCACCTCGATGGAGGCGGTTCTGCGAAGCCGTTTCACGGTATCACCTTCTTTAATTTCTTTGGTTAAACCCAGAATTACCGCACCGACATTGTCTTCTTCAAGATTCAGTACGATCCCTTTTACTCCTGAATCGAACTCAATCATTTCGTTTGATTCAACTTCCGAAAGACCGTAAATACGTGCGATACCATCTCCAACCTGAAGTACAGTTCCTACTTCTTCCAATTCAGCCTGACTTTTAAAGCCTTCAAGTTGTTGCCTGAGTATTTCTGAAACTTCAGCAGGTTTTATATTTGCCATCTTATTCGTTTTATATTCAGTATTTATTCTATTTCAATTCTGTTTGAAGCAATTGCTCCTTTATTTTTTTAAGCTGAGTCGAAATGCTTGCATCGTATTGTTTATCATCAATCCGGAGAATGAATCCCCCAATCAGATCTTCATCAACCTTTTGGCTCATTTCAACTTTTGCCTGATATTCTTTCTCCAGAATCTGGTTAATCCGGGTCATAACTGTAACATCAACAGGTTGTGCACTGGTAAAAACAGCTGTTTTTATTCCTTCTTCCTGACGATACAGGTCTTCCAGATTCCTGAAAATTCCGGGGATATATTTTTCACGCTTATTTTCAGTGATGAGCACCAGAAAATTAACGGATAACAGATTTACTTTTCCCTCAAAAATGCTCCTGATTGCTTTTACTTTGTTGGATACCTTAATTACCGGACTTTCGAGCATCTGAACAAAATCGCTGCTGGTTGAGCACACGGCAGTAATTAATCCGGCATCCTGGCGCAATTCAACCATCAGGCCTTTTTCTTTGGCCAATGTGAAGAATGCCCTGGCATATCGTACATTGATTTTACTTTGATCCATACAATTATTTCAACTTCAAATCTTTTAACAGATCTTTAACCAGTATTTCCTGATCTTCGGGTTTTTCGAGTTCTTTTCTGATTACTTTCTCAGCAATCATGACAGATAATTCGGCGACCTGTTTTTTAATATCATTGATTGCCGCAGCTTTTTCAGACTCAATTTGTTGTTTTGCATTTTCGATGCTCCTTTGAGCCTCGGCATTGGCCTGAGTTTTAGCTTCAGCAACAATTTTATCCTTAATATCGCGGGCTTCTTTCAAAATCTGATCTTTTTCTTTTCGGGCTTCAGCAATAATCTGATCGTTACTGGCTTTTAAACCGGCAACTTCTTTCCTTGCTTTTTCAGCCGAATTCAAAGCATCAGCTATCGAATTTTCGCGATCTTTTAATGCTTTTAAAATTGGCCCCCATGCAAATTTCTTCAGGATGAAAAGAACGATCCCGAAAATGATGAGCATCCAAAATATTGTACCGTAATCCGGAGTTACAAATCCCATGGTTCTTGTGGTTGTAGGTTAAAAGCAACCCTTGCTCCCGGCAATCCCGGGAGTGGGCAGCAATAAAATAATTCTTAAATGAAAATTACCAAAGCACAGATGATCACAGCAAAGAATGCAACACCTTCGATCAATGCGGCTGAAACGATCATGTTTGAACGAATATCACCACTTGCTTCAGGCTGACGGGCAATTGCTTCCATTGCGCTGGCACCGATACGGCCAATGCCCATACCTGCACCAATGGCAGCTAAACCTGCTCCCAATGCAGCTCCCATTTGTCCGAGAGCTAAATCTGCTAAAATGATAAATAATGCAGTCATAATAATTTGAATTTATAATAATGAATAATTAATGATGCTCTGATGTAGCCATCCCAAAATACAGGGCCGATAATAATGTGAAAACGTAGGCCTGAATAAATGAAACAAGGACGTCGAGTAATAAAATAAATACTGAAAATGCCACCGAAACCACCGAAACTCCGAGCCCGGCTTCAATTCCCATCAGGGAATTAAAAATGAAGATCAGACTCACAAAAACCGTTACGATCATGTGACCGGCCATCATGTTCGCAAACAAACGAACCATTAACACAAACGGTTTTGTAATTACTCCTGAAAGTTCAACAATCGGCATCAGTGGAATTGGAAATTTTAACCACCAGGGAACATCCGGATTGTAAATTTCTTTCCAGTAATGTTTATTGCCGTTCAGGGTGGTGATTATAAATGTGAACATGGCTAAAACCAGTGTCACCGCAATATTTCCGGTAACATTCGACCCAAACGGGAAAACAGGTATTAAACCAAGAATATTATTGATCAGGATAAAGAAAAACACGGTCAGCAAAAAAGGCATAAATTTTTCAAACTTTTTTTCGCCAATGGCAGGCTTTGCAACCTCATCGCGAATAAAAAGGATAATCGGTTCGAATAAATTCTGCATTCCCGTTGGCGCCAGCCCGGCGCGTTCTTTTGCTGATTTGGCTATTTTTAAAAATATAAAAAGCAAAATAATCACACTGACGATGACCCCTGCAACGGTTTTGGTAATCGATAAATCAATAGGCAGACCGACAAATTCGCCTTGTTCGTTTAATTCAACAATTTTACCTGCCTGGGCGCCTTCTTCTTCAATTTTAAATCCACGGTATGCTTCATGACCATGATGAAACCGGGAGGACATAAAAAAATTCCATCCTTTGTTTGAACTATAAA
>JBASYJ010000084.1:0-2987 GCA_049277435.1 Prolixibacteraceae bacterium | reverse complement strand
CGATTACCGTATATTCCATTGCACCATGCTTCTGGAGGGTATTTGCCAGGTTCGCAATCGTAGATCCCTTTTGACCTATGGCAACATAAATACAATAAACTGGTTGTCCCTTTTCAAAGTTTTCGCGTTGATTGATAATGGCATCAACGGCCACAGCTGTTTTACCTGTTTGGCGGTCGCCAATGATCAACTCACGCTGGCCACGTCCGATCGGAATCATGGCATCGATCGCTTTTAAACCTGTTTGTAAGGGTTGGGTAACCGGTTGTCTGAAGATTACTCCGGGCGCTTTACGTTCAAGTGGCATTACAAATTTCTCACCTGTAACGACTCCCTTTCCGTCGATTGGCTCACCAAGTGTATTGATAACCCTGCCAAGAAGACCTTCCCCTACTTCGATTGAAGCGGTCCTGCGAAGCCGTTTTACGGTATCACCTTCTTTAATCTCTTTGGTTAAACCCAGAATTACGGCACCAACATTGTCTTCTTCAAGATTTAATACGATCCCTTTTACTCCTGAATCGAATTCAATCATTTCGTTTGATTCAACATTCGAAAGACCGTAAATACGTGCGATACCATCTCCAACCTGAAGCACAGTTCCTACTTCTTCCAATTCGGCCTGGCTTTTAAAGCCTTCAAGTTGTTGCCTGAGTATTTCTGAAACTTCAGCAGGTTTTATATTTGCCATCTTATTCGTTTTATATTCTGTATTTAATCTATTTCAATTCTGTTTGAAGCAATTGCTCTTTTATTTTTTTAAGCTGCGTCGAAATGCTTGCATCGTATTGTTTGTCATCAATCCGGAGAATGAATCCTCCAATCAGGTTTTCGTCAACCTTTTGGCTCAGTTCAACTTTTGCCTGATATTCTTTTTCAAGAATTTGGTTAATCTGAGTTAAAACAGTTGCATCAACCGGTTGTGCACTGGTGAATACTGCGGTTTTAATACCTTCTTCCTGACGATACAGGTCTTCCAGATTCCTGAAAATTCCGGGAATATATTTTTCGCGTTTATTTTCGGTGATGAGAACCAGAAAATTAACGGACAACTGATTTACTTTTCCCTCAAAAATAGTTTTGATTGCTTTTACCTTGTTGGATACC
Source organism: Prolixibacteraceae bacterium (assembly GCA_049277435.1). GTDB lineage: Bacteria > Bacteroidota > Bacteroidia > Bacteroidales > Prolixibacteraceae > Aquipluma. The sequence continues at coordinate 1,880 of JBASYJ010000084.1, read as the reverse complement.
TTAATTACCGGGCTATCGAGCAGCTGGTTAAAATCGCTGCTGGTTAAACACACGGCTGAAATCAGACCGGCATCCTGGCGCAATTCAACCATCAGCCCTTTTTCTTTGGCCAATGTGAAGAATGCCCTGGCATATCGTACATTAATTTTACTTTGATCCATACACTTATTTCAACTTCAGATCTTTTAACAGATCTTCAACCAGTTTCTCCTGATCTTTGGGTTTTTCGAGTTCTTTTCTGATCACAGTTTCTGCAATCATAACAGACAATTCGGCAACTTGCTTTTTGATATCATTAATCGCAGCTGCTTTTTCAGACTCAATTTGTTGTTTTGCATTTTCGATGCTTTTCTGAGCTTCGATATTGGCCTGATTTTTAGCTTCAGCAACAATTTTATCTTTAATGTCGCGGGCTTCTTTCAGAATCTGATCTTTTTCCTTTCGGGCTTCAGCAATGATCTGATCGTTACTGGCTTTTAAACCAGCAACTTCTTTTCTTGCTTTTTCAGCCGAATTCAATGCATCAGATATCGAATTTTCACGATCTTTTAATGCCTTCAAAATTGGTCCCCATGCAAATTTTTTCAGGATAAAAAGAACGATCCCGAAAATGATGAGCATCCAAAATATTGTACCGTAATCCGGAGTTACAAATCCCATGGTTCTTGTGATTGTGGGTTAAAAGCAGCCCTTGCTCCCGGCAATCCCGGGAGTGGGCAGCAATAAAAAAATTCTTAAATGAAAATTACCAAAGCACAGATGATCACAGCAAAGAATGCAACACCTTCGATCAAAGCGGCTGAAACGATCATGTTTGAACGAATATCACCACTTGCCTCAGGCTGACGGGCAATTGCTTCCATTGCGCTGGCACCGATACGGCCAATGCCCATACCTGCACCAATGGCAGCTAAACCTGCTCCCAATGCAGCTCCCATTTGTCCGAGAGCCAAATCTGCTAAAATGATAAATAATGCAGTCATAATAATTTGAATTTATAATAATGAATAATTAATGATGCTCTGCTGTTGCCATTCCAAAATATAAGGCCGACAATAATGTAAAAACGTAAGCCTGAATAAATGAAACCAATACGTCGAGTAATAATATAAATACCGAAAATGCCACCGAAACCACCGAAACCCCGAGGCCTGCCTCAATCCCCATCATGGAATTAAAAATAAAGATCAGACTCACAAAAACCGTTACGATCATGTGACCCGCCATCATGTTTGCGAACAAACGAACCATCAGTACAAACGGTTTTGTAATCACTCCTGAAAGTTCAACAATCGGCATAAGCGGAATAGGAAATTTCAACCACCATGGAACATCCGGATTGTAAATTTCTTTCCAGTAATGTTTGTTCCCGTTCAGGGTGGTGATTATAAATGTAAACATGGCTAAGACCAGTGTCACCGCAATATTTCCGGTTACGTTCGACCCAAACGGGAAAACAGGTATTAAACCAAGAATGTTATTGATCAGGATAAAGAAAAACACGGTAAGCAAAAAAGGCATGAACTTTTCGAATTTCTTTTCACCGATGGCAGGTTTTGCAACCTCATCGCGAATAAAAAGAATAATCGGTTCGAACAGATTCTGCATTCCTGTTGGCGCCTGGCCTGCCCGTTCTTTGGCAGTTTTAGCTATTCGCAAAAAGATAAAGAGTAAAACGATAACACTTACGATGATTCCTGCAACGGTTTTGGTGATCGATAAATCGATTGGCAGACCGACAAATTCGCCCTGATCGTTTAATTCAACAATTTTACCTGCCTGGGCGCCTTCTTCTTCAATTTTAAATCCACGGTATGCTTCATGACCATGATGAAACCGGGAGGACATAAAAAAATTCCATCCTTTGTTTGAACTATAAA
>JBASYJ010000083.1:0-3993 GCA_049277435.1 Prolixibacteraceae bacterium | reverse complement strand
TTAACTAAACATGCTATGCATCATAAAAAATAATCGAAAATACTGGGTTACCTTTCAATACCTGAAATCTTGTAGAATTTATTACACAAAAAAGCTCCGAAGAAATTCATCTCCGGAGCTTGTATTTATTTGGGGTGTTGCGGTTAGAAACCGCAATTCATTCGCGGATGAAATCCGCGGCACCCTTAGTCGTTAAACTTAGCGCAAAGGAATTCGCGGTTCAGTCGGGCAATGTTCGAAAGCGAAATGTTTTTCGGGCATTCCACTTCGCAGGCACCAGTGTTGGTACAGTTACCAAAACCCAGTTCGTCCATTTTAGCAACCATCGCTTTGGCACGACGGGCACCTTCGACGCGACCCTGTGGCAACAAGGCCAGCTGGCTCACTTTTGCTGAAACAAACAACATAGCTGAACCGTTTTTACAGGCTGCTACACAGGCACCGCAACCGATACATGAAGCTGAATCCATCGATTCGTCAGCATCTGGTTTTGGAATAGCAATCGCATTGGCATCAGGAACACCACCGGTATTTACCGATACATAACCACCTGCAGCAATAATTTTATCGAACGCGCGACGGTCAACAATCAAATCGTGAATTACCGGGAAAGCTGCCGAACGCCATGGTTCGATGGTGATGGTTTCTCCATCTTTGAATTTACGCATGTGCAGCTGACAAGTGGTTACATCATCGTCTGGTCCGTGAGGGCGACCATTGATGTAAAGTGAGCACATTCCGCAAATACCTTCGCGGCAATCGTGATCGAATGCAACAGGTTCTTTATTTTCGTTAATCAGTTGCTCATTCAGCATGTCCAACATTTCGAGAAATGAGCTTCCGGTTGACACATTGCCAACCGAGTAGGTTTCGAAACGGCCTTTTGCTTTCGCACCGTTCTGACGCCATACTTTTACTTTTATATTTATGTTCTTTTCCATGATTAATCTCCTTTTAAAATAGCCATTACTTGTAATTACGCTGAACCATTTTCACACTTTCATATACCAGTTCTTCCTTGTGAAGTTCAGGAGTAGCATCGCTACCTTTAAATTCCCAGCATGAAACGTAGGCAAATTTATCATCCTGACGAAGTGCTTCTCCTTCCGGAGTCTGATATTCTTCGCGGAAGTGACCTCCGCAGGATTCTTCACGGTTCAGTGCATCACGGGCCATCAAATCACCAATTTCGATGAAATCGGCCAGGCGGCTTGCTTTTTCAAGTTCGATGTTCATTCCTGACAAACTTCCCGGAATACGAACATTGCTCCAGAATTCTTTTTTAATGGCAGCAATTTTATCGATGGCATTTTGTAAACCTTCCTTATTCCGCCCCATTCCGACAAAATCCCACATCACCAATCCTAATTCTTTGTGCAGGTTGTCAACCGAACGTTTTCCCTTAATGCTCATCAGCTTTTCAAAACGAGCTTTTACAGCCTTTTCTGCTTCAGCAAATTCAGGTTCGTTGGTGGTCATGCGTTTTACTGCGATATGGTCGGCCAGGTAATTCTGGATGGTGTATGGCAACACAAAATATCCGTCGGCCAACCCCTGCATTAAAGCCGAAGCGCCCAAACGGTTCGCACCGTGATCGGAGAAATTGGCTTCACCGCAGCAGAACAGCCCTTCAATGTTGGTTTGTAATTCATAATCAACCCAAAGTCCACCCATAGTATAGTGAATCGCCGGATAGATCATCATTGGTGTTTCATATGGATTCTGATCTACGATTTTTTCGTACATCTGGAATAAGTTTCCGTAACGTTCTTCAATCACATTTTTTCCCAAACGATCGATGGACGATTTGAAATCGAGGTAAACAGCCAGTCCTGTTCCAACACCGAAACCGGCATCGCAACGTTCTTTGGCAGCGCGTGAAGCCACATCGCGTGGAACCAGGTTACCAAATGCAGGGTAACGACGTTCCAGATAGTAATCGCGTTCGTCTTCCGACAAATCGGTTGGTTTCTTTTTTCCGGCGCGGATAGCTTCTGCATCTTCTTTCTTTTTCGGAACCCAGATACGACCATCGTTACGAAGTGATTCTGACATCAACGTCAGTTTACTCTGATTTTCGCCATGAACCGGAATACAGGTCGGGTGGATCTGAGCATAACATGGATTGGCGAACATAGCTCCTTTGTGGAACGCTTTAATCGCAGCCGATCCGTTTGATCCCATTGCATTGGTCGAAAGGAAGAACGTATTTCCGTAACCACCGGTAGCCAAAACCACTGCGTGTCCGAAATGACGCTGCAATTCGCCGGTAACCAAATCGCGGGCAATAATACCGCGGGCTTTTCCGTCAACAATCACGATATCGACCAATTCGGTACGGGTGTGCATGGTAACTGTTCCAAGGTTTACCTGGCGCATCAAAGCCTGATAAGCTCCAAGCAACAACTGCTGACCGGTTTGTCCTTTGGCGTAAAAGGTACGGCTAACCTGTGCCCCACCGAATGAACGGTTATCGAGCAAGCCACCGTATTCGCGGGCGAAAGGAACTCCCTGAGCCACACACTGGTCGATGATGTCGTTACTTACTTCAGCCAAACGGTGCACATTTGCTTCACGGGCACGGTAATCGCCCCCTTTAATGGTATCGTAAAACAAACGGAAAACCGAGTCACCGTCGTTTGGATAATTTTTTGCAGCATTGATACCACCCTGTGCAGCAATAGAGTGTGCACGGCGGGGTGAATCCTGAATCGTGAAATTCTTTACCTGAAATCCCATTTCACCTAGTGAGGCTGCAGCTGAAGCGCCTGCCAAACCGGTTCCAATAATGATTATATCAAGCTTGCGTTTGTTTGAAGGATTCACCAGTTTCTGGTGATCTTTATAATTAGTCCATTTCTGAGCCAATGGCCCTTCAGGAATCTTTGCGTTTAATTTACTCATGTTTCAAATATTAAAGAATTAAAAAAACAGGTATTGCGACAGGGCAATGACTGTAAAACCTCCACCAAGGATAATGGCGACCACATTACTGAGAACTCTCAAACGAGGCATCCAGTTTGAATTATTCAGGCCAATAGTCTGGAACCCTGACCAAAATCCGTGAGCCAAATGGAAAGAAAGTGCAACAGAACCAACAATGTATACCAATACAACTGGTAAAATTTTAAAAGTTTCGTTCACCAATGCATACGCATTTTCTCCTTTTGCCATTGTTCCGAAGAAAGGAAATTCAACTTCGCCACCTTCCCAATGAATAAAGCCTTTCATTTTCATGTAGAAATTGGCAATGTGAACAACCAGGAAAGCAAAAATTGCAATTCCCAATGGCAACATATTCAGCGAAGCCCATTCAACACCGGTGGTTTTTTTGCCTGAAGCATAACGCTGCGGGCCACGGGCTTTCATGTTCTGAAAAGTCAGAATGAGTGAGTAAACGATGTGGACTAAAAATCCCAAAGCCAAAGTAGGTTCAATAACTTTAATCAGAGGGTTGGTTCCCATGAAATGTACTCCGGCATTAAACATCTGACCGGTTTCAAATCCCATCACTCCATCGAGGAGCAAAAAAGAATTCAGGATCAAATGTACAAAGAGGAACAAAATCAGGAACAAACCTGAAACGCTCATCAGGAGTTTCCGTCCAATAGAGGCAGTCAGTAAATTGCTCATAGAATAACAGATTTTTATTTTAATAATAAATTCATTTTTATATGCCCGACAAAAGTAGAGTTAACAGGCTTCAGATACAATAAAAAGCGTGTCAAAATAGCTAATTTATAATGTTTCTAAGCATAAATATTCAGCATTCAATGGGATAATTTTATATAACGTTAAAATGGGCTGTATGGCCAGAACTGGTGTCATCAGAAAAATAAGTTCCTTCCCTTTTGCATAAACAGCATATTTGCATATTTTTGCAGCACCTTTAAAAAAGCAGATACAAAATTATGTACTCTGGTTCCATAGTTCAACGGATAGAATAGCAGTTTCCTAAACTGTAGATCCGGGTTCGATTCCCGGTGGGACTAC
>JBASYJ010000082.1:0-57998 GCA_049277435.1 Prolixibacteraceae bacterium | reverse complement strand
TTGATGGCGAGAATAACTTTCTTAACGCTATGCTAAAAGTTATTTCCCGACTTCAACAACGAATAATCATCAGCATTCTTGTAATCTATCATATTAAAAATTCGCATTTACTAATTGAATTTTCGTCCGGACCTCCTGCCAATATCCGATTTACCCAAATTTCTGTTCTGGTTCAGGCACTAAAATATTTTAGAAGAAAGAATTTCCGAAAGAATGAAACAGGAATGTACCAACAATTTATCAAACGAAAAAACAACCATATAATTGATGACAATTAACACAAAACGTACAACCTACTGTTCCCGAAATCCGTTTAACATACCGGAATAAAAAGGAACAAAAGAAATTTATGAGCCAGATGAATAACATACCTACAGACGCAAATGAACTGATTGAATTTAGCAAACGTATTCAGAAATATCAGAATCCGGTACTTTGGAAAAGTATCTGGCAGATCGCAAACACCTTCATTCCATACATCGGAATCTGGATATTAATTATTTACATGCGGCAAATTTCGTTGATCATTACCGGCTTGTTGATCGTATTGGCTGCTGGTTTACTGGTTCGCCTGTTTATAATTTTTCACGATTGCGGACATGGTTCGTATTTCAAATCACAAAAAGCAAACCGCATTGTTGGGATATTCTTTGGCGTTCTGGCTTTCACTCCATACGATAAATGGCACAATCAACATCTGAAACACCATGCCACGGTGGGCAATCTGGATAAACGGGGCGTGGGAGATGTGTGGACCATGACCACCGAAGAGTACGACAACAGCCCCCGGATGACCCGACTAAAATACCGGATTTACCGAAATCCACTTGTCATGTTTGGATTAGGTTCGTTGTATGTTTTCCTGATTCAAAACCGGTTGACCCAAAACTGGATGACCGAAAAAGAAAAGACAAATATCTATCTGACCAATCTGATTCTGGCCTTTATATTTGTGATGATGGGATCATTCATTGGATTTGCGGATTTTGTGATTATTCAGCTCCTGATTCTTTACATCGCTGCCATATCGGGTTTGTGGTTATTTTATTTACAACACCAGTACGAAAATGTGGCCTGGGTTCGGAATAAAGACTGGAATTTCAGGAGCATTGCCATCAACGGTAGTTCGTATGTGAAGTTTCCGCGAATCCTCCAATGGTTCTCCGGAAATATCGGATTTCATCACATTCACCACATGAATGCACGTATCCCAAATTACAACCTGCCAAAATGCTTTCAGGAAAATGAGGTTTTCAAAAAAGTGAAACCCATCACTTTTACCCTGAGCCTGAAGTCTCTCACCCTGAGACTCTGGGATGAAAAACTTCAAAAACTGGTTTCCTTCCGGCAAAAAGGCCAGGTGAATTTTACCTGATATACCATTCTGTTTCGCCCCAATCAGTCCTGAAACCTGGAGAATCAATTTTTTATCGTGCCGGTAACCTGAGTCACCACGAGGGAAAATTAATTGGTTTATCTTTGCCAAAAATATTTTACCATGAAAATGATACACAACGTCGGCAAAATTGACCGAATCATACGTATAATTCTTGCCCTGATACTGGCAATACTTTACTTCACAAAAACCGTTGAAGGCTCATGGGCCGAAGGAACTGCCATGTTGGCGGTTATCCTTGCAATGACCAGTTTACGCCAGTGTTGCCCGCTCTATGCCATGCTCGGATTCGGTACCTGCGGAATTAAAACCGAAAAATCAGAAACTATAATCAAAACTGAGAAGCTGAAACTGTAAATTGATTTTCAGATTTGCATAAAAGCATAAATTTCAGGTGTCTGGTTGATCTTATTTTAATAAGCGCAACCTTTTTCGGACTCGATACATCTTGCAAGTATCCAAGTTCAAAAAACAGCACCTATGAAAACGTTTCTACTTCTAACTATCTTATTTACAGGATTATTTGCCAGTGCCCAGGACACGATTGTTACCAACGGCAACTGTAAAGCTTACTTCAAACACGAAGTAAATACCCTGGTAATGACAATCCTGCCGGCGACAGCTATTAATTTCTACGACGAATCGGAAGGAAAAGCATACGCCTGGTTTTGGGATTTTGGCGATGGTGGTACCAGCAATGAGCAAAATCCGATGTATGTGTTCAATCATCCGCTTCCCGGCCCAACTGTAAAAATCAGTCCCTACCGCACTGTAAGTCTGACCATTCTGACCCAAGACAGTTGTAAAAGCATGTATTCAGAAACCATCAACATTATGGATGGAAATACGGGTACCGACCCTGTCCTGGCTTGTAAGTCTATTTTCAAATATTACCAGACAGCCTACGACTCGATTGCAGGAACTGCTTCATTTCAGACAACCAATTACTCTGAAGGCGATTCGTTAAGCTACCTCTGGAATTTTGATAACGAATCAACCAGCACTGAATTTGAACCGGCAATAACTTTCGATCTTTCAAAAAAGGAAAGAAAAGTTTGTCTGACAGTGTCAGGTCCAAACGGATGCATCGATGAATTTTGTGATGCCATGTATGTTTACGATCATAACAAACCGGTTGTTGAACCGATGGAATGTAAAACAGCTTTTGGCTATTCAGTTAATTACGACATCAAAACATTTGCTGCAGCGCTTGTACTCGATTTTTATTCGAAAGCATCTCCGGAAGCCATTGAATGGAACTGGGATTTTGGTGACGGAACTACCAGCGACGAAGCCAATCCGACTCACATTTTCAATTTCCCGGTTATAACAGACAGTATTCTGGCAGATCCGAATCCATTTCGCAATGTTTGTCTGACAGTTAAAACCACAACCGGTTGCGTTGCAACATACTGCGATGTGATCGATATTTACAAGGAAACCTTCAGGCCTGAAGAACCGGCACACATCCAATGTCGTGCACGATTCAAATATTACAAACCTACAGACCTGATAACTATTCCTGAAGTTGTTGCATACCAGTTCAATGATGCTTCAGAAGGCAACATCATCAACCGGCTTTGGAAATTCGAAGATGGAACAGTTAGGACAGATGCTGATCCACAGGTAAATTTTAATATTTTCCAAGCCACACAGAAAGTTTGTCTGACCATTTTTACCGACAGCTGCTCCGATACTTATTGCGAAACAGTTTATGTCAGCGAAATTAAACCTGATACCATTTACTACGGCAGACCAGTAACTGGTTATTCGATGCATTATTCTTCGAGTTTCCCGATTCAGATGTCGTCGTGTGCCGGATATGCCAAAGCTCAGGTTTACCTGAATGATACGCTGATTGAAGCTAATGATTATGCCTGGTCGAACGGAGCCATTGGCCAGGAAGTTAAAGGCCTCTGTCCTACTGAAGTTTATACTGTAAAAGCGATGACTGCCGATGGAACAATCGTTTCAGGAACATTCATCTTTAATTCGGATGGTACAGTTACTGAAATTCCGATGAATTGGTGGGTTACCGGTGCTCAGGATAATCTGCAATTACGTTACAACATATATAATCAGGACTATTCGATTGAATGGAAGTTATGTGACGGAACCATCATTAAAAGCGACAGCATTCCACTGAACTCGGTCAACTGCGGAACCGAAGATGCCACCTTAATCATGAAAGATGCATCGGGAAATATACTGTATACTGAAAATGTTTCGATGAAGACGTTTGCAACCGGATTAATTCCAAAACCTGCCGTCAGCCCGTTTAAGGTTTATCCAAATCCGGTAAGCGATGTACTGAATATTCAATACTCCGGAAGAAGTTTAAATGCCATTCAGATTGATCTAGTTGATATTTCAGGGAAAGTAGTTTCGACACAACAAATCTACCAGGTCGAACCGGGACAAACCATCAGCCTGAATGTAAATTCGCTGCGAAAAGGAATGTATGTCTGCAAAATCAGCTCCGAAAACCAATCCATCAATGTTGCAAAATTTATCAAATAGACATTGCAACTAAAGTCCAATAAGCCAAAAAACCCGGATGATTCCTGATCAGGATTTCATCCGGGTTTATTTTATCTTTAAAACTTCAAAAATCTATTTTTTGAATTTGACTTTAAAGGTTACTACCTGCCAATTAGGTAAACTCGCCGGTTTGCTGATGATCAGAGCATCGTCTTTTTGATTCCAGACCAGTTTCTGATTACTTCCAAGCATTTTCACCGAGGCTACCAATTTGTCGTTCGTCTTCGATTTTTTACCCAACGATTCAATCGAAATGTCGCCATCGGGTTTGCTCATGCAAAAGGCGTAAACCGCATTATTTTTTGTGGTAAAGCGAATATCAGCCGATTCATACGGACGAACATCTTTCACCCCGCCAAATTGTCCTTTTGCCTGATTTTTCAGTGTTGAGGGACCTTCTCCATAAACTTTCCACGGGCGCGAACCATAAATTCCTTCTCCGTTGACAGGTGTCCATTGGGCAATCTCGTCGAGAATATTCAACACATCGGGCTCAAGGTCACCTTCCGGAGTTTGCACCACATTCAGGAGCAAATTACCGTTTTTACTCACAATATCAACCAGCATCTGGATCACCTGGGTTCCGGTCATGTATTTCTGGCCCGTACGGTAATACCAGTCACCAATTGAAGTATCGGTCTGCCAGGGGAACGGACTGATTGAATCGAGCGCCCCACGTTCAACATCCTGCACCCAGCGGCCTTCGGAAGGACGTAGTTTGCAGGTGTAAACCGCATCAAGTTTTCCATGATTTTTCGCGAGATCCTGGTTGTAATAATGTGCCAGCATCGTCCGGCCAAATTCGCCAAAAGGCAATTCGCTGTCGGAATAAAGCAGGTCGGGCTGATACAGATCGATCAGTTCGGTAATTTTTGCCAGCCAGTCCTTTTGATTTTCCGGATCATTGGTCAACCAGGCGGTATCGTCGGCATTGGCTTTTTTGTGGTACAGATCGGTATATTGTTCATCATTTCCGTCATACGGAACTCCAGCCATCGGACCGGTTTTGTCGGCTCCGCGGCTGGTCTGAAACCAGGTATAACTGGCACCCAGATGTTCGGAAACGCCAAACCGAAGTCCTTCCTTTTTGGCGGCTTTCTGCCACAGACCAACCATGTCTTTTTTCGGCCCCATATTCACCGAATTCCAGCGGTGAAGTTTCGAATTCCAGAGAAAGAAATTATCATGATGCGTGCCCATGCTGACAAAATACCTGGCACCAACTTTTTTGTAAAGAGCCATCAGTTTTTCAGGATCCCAGCGTTCAGCTTTCCAGAGTGGGATGATGTCTTTGTACCCGAATTTTGACGGATGCCCATAATGTTCAACATGGTAGGTGTAATCTTCATCCGGGTTATCGCTGAAGGAATTTTTGCCCCAGTCCCATGCCTGGTTTTGATACATCTTTTTTGCGTACCAGTCGCCCTGGCGTGGAACTGCCTGCGGCCCCCAGTGCGACCAGATTCCAAATTTGGCATCTCGAAACCAATCCGGATATTTATAGTCTTTAAACGATTCTTCCGTAGGTTGAAACGGACCTTCTGATTTTGCATTTTGCTGCGCCGAAACTGAAAGGAATAATGAGCTGACTACAAAACAAATTAATCCAACAGACTTGAATGGTTTGATTTTCATTGGTTTAGATTTAACAAACTTCCCACGCCTTCCCAAATGAAGAGAATGCGTGAAAAGCTTCGATTTATTTATATTTAATTTTAATGAAATGTCTTTCAAATCTGCATCAGCACAACTTTTACCTTTCAGTAAAAATTGGATACGGTGCCTTACAAGTACTGATCCAGCTTTCTCTTTTTAATTTCCTCAACCACTGCTTTAATGTCTTCGGCACGCTCGCGTTTACAAACCAGAATGGTGTCGCCTTCCTGAACCACAATCACATCATCCAAACCGACGACGGCAACCAGACTGTTTGGTGCAGAAATGTATGAGTTTTTGGTATCCAGCAGAATTGCTTCTCCGGAAACTGCATTTCCATTTTCGTCCTTTTTATCGTATTTATAAACTTCCTCCCAGCTTCCAAGGTCGTTCCATACAAAATCGCCCTGAACAAGGAATACATTATCGGCTTTTTCAAGAATTCCATAATCCACCGAAATAGATTCGACTTCGCCATAAATTTTAGCCAGTGCCTCTTCGTAGTCGGCTTCTCCGATGTGTTCTTTTATCCGGAGCAAACCGGCATATAATTTTGGTGCATATTTCTGAACCGAATTCAGGAAAACAGAAACTTTAAAAATGAAAATCCCACTGTTCCAGAAATAATCGCCCGATTTTAAATATCCGCTTGCAACTTCCATATTCGGTTTTTCGACAAATTTGTTGACTTCAAACGATCTGATTGTCTGTCCGATTTTTACTTCACCGGCTGTTTTCACATAACCATAACCGGTTGCCGGATGTTTCGGAGTGATTCCAATGGTCACAATTCCATCTTTCTCATCCGCAATCCGGACGGCCGATTCAATGGTTTGCCGGAACAATTCGTCGTTGTGAATCAAATGATCGGCAGGCGAAACAACCATAATTCCATCCGGATCTTTCTTCGAGATGAACAAGGCAGCCAGACCAATTGCAGGAAGCGTATTTTTACCAAAAGGCTCATAAATCATATTTTCGGTTGGCAAATTACTCGTTTGCGATTCCAGAACCGATTTTTGCCCTTTTGCGGAAACCACATAAATACTGCTTTCAGGAATAAAATTCGCGAAACGTTTGATTGTTTCCTGGATCAGCGACTGTTCACCAAAAAGACTTAAGTACTGTTTCGGTTTTTTCACCAGGCTCTTGGGCCAGAAACGGGTTCCGGCACCGCCTGCCATTATCAGACAATAATTTTTACTCATTGGGTATCGGTTTTAATTTTAAATGTACTTTTTCGGATTAAACTAAAGGTTAAACAACTGAACGATACGATCGTTTTCTGCTTACCTCAAAAATAAGTACATCTTCGGTAATTATCACGCACTAAACCGAACCAATATTTTTAAAATTTCACCTGTGTTTTCCGTCCATTTTTTCATGGCTTCCGGAGCTTCTTCCGGACTTACTACTTTCGAAATCAACAAGTTTTCATCCAGATCACTGGTTTTTAAATACTTAATCACTGCCACAAAATCCGATGGATTGGCATTTCTGGAACCCAGTATTTCCAATTCTTTCTGAACCCAAAGTTTTGTGGGGAAAGCAATTTCATCTTTCGCGTAACCAATGCAAACCACACGGCCAGCAAATGCCACTTCGTCGATGGCGGCTTTGTAGGTAACCGGGTTTCCGGCAGCCTCAATAATAACGGTTGGTCCATCGCCATTGGTGATCCGTTCCAGCTCCTCATGCAGGTTCAGAGTTTTTGAATTGATTGTAAAATGAGCGCCAAGGATTTTCGCCACTTCAAGTTTCGAATCGTCGATATCAACCGCAATGACTGTTGCTCCGCGAAGGTTCGCCCGAACGATGGCGCCACTCCCGATCATTCCGCAACCAAACACCAGAACAGTATCCAGATCGGTAACTTTACCGTTGTCAATGGCATGAAAACCAACGGTCATCGGCTCAACCAGCGCCAGCTGAAAAGCAGAAAGCTCACTGTCGGCAATCACTTTTTGCCAGGGAATACTGATGTATTCGGCCATCGCGCCGTCGCGCTGAACACCAAGCGTTTGATTATAGCGGCAGGCGTTGAACCTTTTCTGGCGACACGATGTACATTGTCCGCAGTTGGTGTACGGCACAACAGTTGCCCGCTGCCCAATCCTGAACTCTTTGGGAACCTGGGCTCCCAGCGCCTCAATAGTGGCCGAAATCTCGTGTCCCGGAATCCGCGGATATTGAACCATCGGATTTTTCCCCAGATAAGTGCTTAAGTCGGAACCACAAAATCCGATATAATTGATTTTTAGAAGTACATCCCCTTCACCAACGACCGGCATCTCACGCTCCACCAATTTCATTTCACCGGCTTGTATTATTTCAATTGCTTTCATTTTCCTTAATTTCTAAAGTTGATAAATTGACATCGCATTTTTAAAATAAATCTGCTCTTGTTCCTGAATGCTAAAACCAGCCACTACTTTTTTGACCAGATTCAACCAGTTTCGATATTCGGCAGCAACCAGACAAACCGGCCAGTCGGAGCCAAACATCAATCGCGATGGACCAAAAGCTTCGAGCACAACATCAAAATAAGGCTGTAACTGTTCCTCGGTCCAGGTTTTATAGTTGGCCTCAGTAACCATGCCGCTGATTTTGCACGACACATTTTCGCGGCGCGAAAGTTCCTTCAGGTTCCTGCTCCAGGCTTCTATTTCGTTTGTTGCTATTTTGGGTTTGGCAATGTGGTCGAGCACAAATTGCTGCCCGGGGTGCTGATCGACAAAACGAATGGTATTTGGGATCTGATTTTCAGTAATCAGAATATCGTAAACCAGATCGTATTTTTTCAGGAGCGAAACGCCCCGATTAAAATCTTCGCGAAGAATAAATGCCGGGTCAGGCTCACCCTGAACAACATGCCGAACTCCTTTCAGCCAATTGTTGCCTGAATATTTTTCCAATATCTGTCCCACTGACTGATCGGACAGTGGTACCCAACCAACGATTCCCCGGATAAAATCATTCTCAGCTGCCAGGCTCAACAGCCAATCGGTTTCTTCCAGACATTGCCGGGCCTGAACCGAAACGACTCCCTGAACCCCAGTTTGGGCAAGGGTTTCTTTCAATTGTTCAGGTAAAAAACTTTTCCGGATAACAGCCATTTCATCGTCAATCCAATCGTACTCCACCGGATTGTAATTCCAGAAATGATGATGTGTATCAATGATCATGGTTTGAAATTTAGAGGTATGGATAATTCGTTTCGATAACTCCTTCCGCTTTCAATTCGCTCCAGAAAGTCTCCGGAAATTCAGTTTCCAGAACAACCTTGTTGTGAGCCATCCGCTGTGGTTTACCCGGATTTAAGGCAACAGCGTTCACCTGCGGCGCCGAAAGGGCAAATTTCAGACAGGCATCGCCTGGTTCTATCTGGTGTTTCCGGCAAACTGCAAAGAACTTTTCACGCCAGGCATAGAGTGGTTTGTCCGATTCATTTTCAGGATTGGTTTGCCGGTAATCGAAAAAATCGCCTCCGGTTAAAAAGCCGGCATTAAAAATGGCCGAATTGATAATTTTTACTTCATTTTTTTGAAGCTGCACAAAGAAGTCGAGTATTTCCTGCGGATGATGATAAATGGTGAATTTATTGGCAAACATGACCCAGTCGAAGTTCACCTGATCATATAATTCTCTGATCACCAGCCAGTCTTTCGATCCGATTCCCACGGCTTTCACTTCTCCGTTTTCTTTCAGTTCGAACAGGGCCTTGTATGCGCCCCGAATATCTTCCAGCCGTTTCTCACGATCTTCAGGATTGGCAGCAGCCAGCAGATATTCATCCGGATCGTGCACCGAAACGACTTCAGGTTTAAATTTACCGCCCAACAATTCGCAGCCTTGCTGCCAGCATTCCAGAATTCCGTCGTAGCTGATTTTCTGGACCGCATCGTATTTCAAATTCGCCCAGGCACCTGGTTCAAACGTGGGTTCAGTGGTAGTCAATGGAACCCGGTACCAGCCCAGTTTATTGCTGATGGTGATCTGATCGTTTGTGATTCCCAGTTTTTCCAATCCCCGGCCGATCATTTCAAGCGCCAGTCCGGCACCATATTTCCCGGCAGTGTCAATCATCACTTTACCCGGATTTACCCGAAACCATTCCTGCATCAGGGCCAGCTTTTCCGTTTCAGAAAGCTCGCGATAAAGGTTACCGAGGTAACTGGTTCCGTATATTATCTGGGGAAATTCAACTTCAGGCAGTGCGTTTTTTCGATTCATTTTTTAGGCGTATTCCGATTTTTATCAGGTAAAATTCCACTAAACCAGCTTAATATGCAAGTACATAAATCGCGGTTCCGACCGCAAACCTTTTCGCAAAGGTTTGCGAAACGAAAAGAATGTTTTCAAACACAGACCATGTTTCACTTATGCCTGATTGAAACTTAAAAAATATAAATTTGTAGCAGACACATCGGCTATGAGCAAAAGACATATTTCACTGAAAGATCTGGCACGCGAAATCGGAGTTTCCATTTCAACTGTTTCGAGGGCACTTAATAATCATCCGGACATCAGCCAGGAGATGACTCAGAAAATACAGAAACTTGCTGTAGAACTGAATTATACGCCGAATCCACTGGCGATGGGATTGCTGAAACAGGCTACCAGGATGATTGGAGTAATTGTTCCTGATCTGGTTACTCATTTTTACTCTTCCATTATTTCAGGAATAGAACAGGTGGCTGAAGAAAAAGGCTATTTTATCCTGATTGCCTCGTCGAATGAAACGCTGAATAAAGAAATCAGTTCGGTTGAAAACCTGATGAAAACACGCGTGGAAGGCCTGATTATTTGCCTGAGCCAGGAAACTGCCGGTTATGACCATTTCGACCGGCTGATCGGCAACCAGATTCCACTGGTTTTTTTCGACCGTGTTTGCCGGCCTGAAGAAGTTTCAACGGTGGTGGTGGATAACCTTGACGCAGCAGAAAAAATTACGCTTCATTTCTTTGATAATGGTTTTCGCCGGATCGCCTGTATTGCCGGCCCCAATCATCTGAACATTTCAAAAGAAAGGATCCAGGGTTATCTTTCAGGATTAAAAAAATGCGGATTAACTTTCCATCAGGAGTTACTTGTGAAATGCAACATGACCACTGAAGACGCGATTCGTGCAACTGCCCAACTACTTGATTTACGGGAGAAACCGGATGCTATTTTAACGATTAACGACACCGTGGCTTTTGCAGCCATGCAGGAAATTAAACAACGGGGCTTGCGTATTCCTGAAGATGTGGCGCTGGTCGGTTTTGCCGACGAATATCATGCGACACTGGTTGATCCGCCATTAAGTACGATGACACATCCCACTTTTGAGATTGGACAGGAAGCGGCACGATTATTCTTCAGGCAAATTGAAAATCCGGATGCAAAACCCGAACAGGTAGTATTGAATACCAGGTTGATGGTGAGGAATTCGTCGGTGAAGTAAAATATATAAGCAAATAAAAATCCCCAAGGTTTTAAACGATGGGGAGATAAAATAAAGATAGATTCAATCGTTTCTTCTAGTTATCCTGAAGGATACTTTTTAATTCTGCATAACCTTTAAATCCACAGAAATTTTGCAGATAGTCGTCTTCCACCGAATTTGTTCTGTTGCCTGCAGCATCATAATTTACAGATGAGCCGCCAAGAGTTTTGATCCGGTTCCAATCGGTACAAGCACCATGGGTGTCTCCAAGTTCGTAGCGGCACATCCCCCTGGATATCAGCAAACATTTGTCGTTTGGCAAATAGCAAATAGCTTTGTCGTAATTCTTAAGCGCAGCCCTGGTATCTTGTTTAAAGAATAACTTTTTATTGCCTTTTTTGAAGTACCTTTTTGCCACACTGTCAAAAGCGACCTGATCGGCCTGAGCCAGATCAATGCCAATGTTGAAAACGACAGAAACTTCTTTTTCCATGGCAATTGGGGTTCCGTTATTTGAACCCGGATTCCACATCCGGTCGGTAGTTTTTATTACACGGATTACTTCTTCATCAATTTCAGGAGAAACACTGTTGATAACCTGAAAATTTGAAACTTCACCCTTTTCGGAAACGGTAAAAGCGATAACTTCGGTTCCTTCATCAAGCCATTTTTTCGATTTTTCAGGATAAACAATCTGGCTCTTCATATAATCATTTAGAGAAGTAAACTCTTCATCCTGAAGAGTCATTCTTAATCTTTCAGCTCCCATAAAAATAGGAGGAGTAACATTAACACCTTCTATTTCATCTGCATAATCCAGTTTTTTATCTTTCTTTTCTTGTGCAAATGTTAGCACACAAATTAATAATCCAATAATGATAAAAGATATTCTTTTCATGGCTATAAGTTTAATTACACACTAAAAACACTCAAATTTTCTGCATCCAAACTCAGCTCACCTCCTTTCATTTCGTTTTATTCCCAAACATTATTTAATATTTCCAAAACCTTCAATTCAAGAATCAAATTTCTGAAGAAATGTCATGGAAGACTTAGAAAATATTTTTCAGTTCATTGAATTTTTTTGCAAAAACTTGAAATTATATTGCAACCTGATTCCATGTTCACATAGTTAATTTTTTGATTTCGATTCAGATAGGAAATAAAAATAAAATCCGGCAATTTCGTAGCAGGTTATTTCGTAGCAGGTTCGGGCTGAAATTCAGGAATTATTTTATCCGGTTTGTTAGTTTTTGTAACTAAACCTTCAGCGGTCCACTTTGACACTCCTGAAGCAGAACTTCCGCTCATAAAGCATTCGCCTTCAAGACAATCCAGCGACCGGACACCTCCGTTAATAAACATTTTTCCGGTAAACGACATATCGGATAATCTGGTAGTTATGATACCGGTATAAAAATATGAATCACCATTTTGTCCGGTAATTGTCCCTTCAATGCTTTCCACAATTTTGGGTTCCGATGAATCCGGATCAAAATGCCAGTGCCAGATTGTAAACGGACTTTGATCTGCAACGATGTCGCCGAGCAGGTTACAATGTCCTGTAATCATGCCAGAAGCCGGCAGTCCGCATTCAAGCATGTTGTTTTCGTCAGGAATACTCTCGAACCAAACGACGTGACGGACCGGAACATTTCTGCCTGTTTTCGAAATTTTGACAGAAGCTGGTAAAAAATGATCAGCAGAACAAGAGGAAATCAGTAATAAAATTAGACACAGATAGAAAATGTTTTTCATGGCTCCACTCCTTCCTGGATAATCTGAATTGGAAATGTAAAACTCATCTATTCAAATTTTCATCGAACAGGCAGGTGAGTCAGAATAAGGTGAAAAGAATTGTTTCACTGCGGATAGAATTCTCCTCAGGCAATCGCACTTTAAACGAAAAACCAGAAGTAAACGTTTCTTTTGCCGCTACTTAGTCAAAATAATTTAATACCGAAAATGAAATAGATAAGAATCAGGAGAATAATACTTCCAATCAGGCTCAGGAGCATTTTGTTTTGCCTGGATAATTTAAAATGCCGGCTTAATGAAAATTTTCCGGATCTATTTAATTTATGATTTTTATATTCTCCCGGAGAATGTCCGAAGTACTCATGAAAACATTTGTTAAAATAGGTAGGGCTTCCAAAACCAACCTGGTATGAAATTTCGGAAATTGTTAAATCGTTGCGCTGTAAAAGCTCCCTGGCCTTTATTAACCTGACTTCACGGATAAACTGACTGATTGATTGATTTGACGATGCCCGTAATTTCCGATGTAGATTGGAATGACTCATCCCAGATTCACGAACCAAATCTTCTACACCGAAATTCTCGTTAGCCAGATTTGCCTCAACGATACTTTGCAATTTCTGCTGGAAATCGTTGTTCATAATTAACACATTTTAGGATGTTAATCCCTATAACACAGGCATATAAAGTTACAACATTATAAACGCAGATACAATGGGTTAAAATGATTTAACGTTTATTACAAATTAATTATTCGGATGGGGAATAAAATTATTTTTTTATCCAGGAACAAAGACTGGAGATAAAAAAAACCGGGGAATGACCGGTTCAGTTATGTTATTTAAATTGATTTTTTAACCTACATTTCTTAATTCATCAGTTACAACGCAGGCCAGTTTGTAGTCGGCATGAAAACGCTTGGCACTGAAAAAACCTGTAGTCATTTTTTGTAAATCGAACCTAATATTTTCAAGAGTTTCTGATATAGTTGACCTAAAAAGTTCATTGCATTTTCGACACGAACTGTCCTGAATATTTGTGGTGATGTAGAAAGCTCCTTTTAATGCTTCAATCGATCTCGAATAATCCTTATTCCGCAAATAGATACCAGATTCCTTAAAACTGGCATTGATCACCGTCAGGTGATTCATGCATGGCTTCCCATTTATCGGGCAAGCCACAAGCTCGAACTTTTCCTGGTTATCGTTGAAATATTCGCTTTCTTCAACGGTTAATGATAATAATCCCCTCCTCCTTTTCATGTCGATTTTATTTTTCAACTTTAAAGTAAACAATTTTTTTTCAAAAAATTAACATCGGATTTTTGATCTATAAATTTGTTATAAACACTTACGGGTTAGTAATTAACAATTTACCGTACTATTTCAACATAACACTTTATTGATATGTTATGATCATAAGTGGCCGTTAGCTTGTTTTTCTTATTTTAAACTTTTATGAACCTATGTTAATAATTGCGGAATTCTTATATTTTACTGGCATTTTTTAATTCAGAAACAAGCCCTGCAGACAATCTTTAACCGAAAGAAAACATTCTTTCCAGAAATATTCAGAACACATTAGCAAACATTGCTTTGAATATTCTCAAAAAAAAAAATCCGGAGGATTTAAAAAAAACTTCAATTTTTGAAGAAAGCTTCCTGAAAAATGGAAATTTTATCAAATGAGGACTTTTAAAAATAAAAGGTTGAGATAATCCTTGTTCCTGGCATATTGATACGTGAGACGAAAATAGCTGGATGAATTCATTCGAAACATTTTCCTCAATTTGATTTCAGATCTGTAAAAAACCGGGGCATCGTTGGCATTGGTCACCTGTAGACGGATACTTTGGTCAAAGGTGGCACCCAGACTATCGCTCACACGAACCAGAATATTATGAAACCCGGAAGTTTCATAATCCAGCGGTTTAACCAGAATAAGTTTATTTCCTTCGATCTTAACCCATGGATTTCCTTCGTCGTTAATTCCATTACCCAGAATAAGTTTAAACACATGTGTATCTGCCTGATCCTGATCAACTGCACTCAGGGTTGCCAAAACCGAATTTACTGCAACTGA
Organism: Prolixibacteraceae bacterium; assembly: GCA_049277435.1. Taxonomy (GTDB): domain Bacteria; phylum Bacteroidota; class Bacteroidia; order Bacteroidales; family Prolixibacteraceae; genus Aquipluma. The sequence continues at coordinate 43,137 of JBASYJ010000082.1, read as the reverse complement.
TTCGCTGAGGACCTGTTCAGAGATGTTAATTTCGGCAGGTGCATCATTCTGGTTGATTACTCCAAGTGTAATATCCTGCGTGATTTTCGAAATTCCATTACTGACTTCCAGCTGAATAACGATACTTTGCTCTTTCTCATAATCGAAAACTTTACCCGTTACCAGTGTGCTTCCGTTAAGCTTAAAATCGTTGTTCCGGTATTTTTTCAAATCCACTTCCAGGGGCAGATTAATCGTATAATCCTTGTTCAATAAATTTTCAGGATGAAATAACCTACCACAGTATTCATCGGGTCATTTTCAATCAATTGACTGTTGCTTAAAAAATATACGGTAGAATCTATTTTTGCCTGAATTTCAATTACATAAGCTTTACCAAAATGATGCCCCATGGAGTCGGCCACACTCAGCAAAATGTTGTAGGTAAATTTCCCCGGAACAGGCTGTGTCCAGCTTAAAAACAGGTTGTTGCTTTTAATGGTAAAAAAACTGTTGTCCGGACCAAGATTTTCGTTCGCCGGAAGTGAAAAAACATGACCGGTCTGTTGATCCAGATCGTTGGTTGTCATTGATCCGACAAAAACCTGCGAAGCATCAATCCAGTCGACCAGCGTGTTGCTAAGTTTCAGGCTGGTAGGCGAACTTCCCTGGTTGTTGTTTTTAATAACCAACGGCACTGTTAAGGTAAGACCAGCTTTATCTGTAGTTTTCACCAGGATATTATACTCCATGGCCACCAGAAAATCAGGTCCTGCGTGCTTTTCAGATTCTTTCCATCGATGCTGAGCTTGCTGTTGTCACGATCGTTTGTTCCATCGCCGGCAACCAGTTCAAAAGTATGCACGTCACCGGCATCTTCGTCGGTGGCCTTCAATTCGCTGACAACTGTATTTGCAGGTACTGATACCGGGATCTTGGTATTCAGGACAGAAACTCCGGTTGGTGCTTCGTTCACATCCTTAATATTAATGGTGAAGAATTTATCAACTGTACCTCCCTTTTGATCGTCGGCCCGAACCAGAATCTTATAGCTGAATGGCTCAAAACCTATTCCTGAAGAAATAACCGGTGAAGTTAATCCATGGTTTTCTCCATCGATAAAGGCTCCCAGAACCATCTGGCTGTTTACCTTCAGTTCGGGTACCAGACTTAAATCCAGTTTTGCCACCAGGGACATGTTTCCTTCGAATTGCCCCAGATCGTTGTTCCAGACTGCTGGAGACGAAAACTCAGTTGGTATTTTGGCATCTTTAAAGATGGTTCCATTTGGATACGTCAGTGTTGCAGTTTTAGCTGTAAACAACATGTATCCCAGGCCCGGCTTCATCACTTCGAGGGTACCAATCCAACCCACACGCGGATCGAACATCGAGAAGGCATACTGGCTTTTAATAATCTCTGATGATTCTGCCACATACAACCGCAAGGCGTGGTTACATCCATGGCCAGATCAGGAAAATAACTGATGTGGTTCCAGCCTTTTGCCAAGGTAATCGGATAAATGGTGCGGATGAAGTGAATGTTTTTTTCATGTATTTAAGTTGTCATTCTGCACCATTTCTGTCTGGCAGTCTGACTACTATTTCAAAATGTAAAAACGTTGATGCATTTTTTTGGTGATAATTTTCCTTGCGACAACTTTGCGCCGCACGTGTAACCAGAACGTCTGGTGAAAAATAATTCGATGAAGAATTATTCAGGAAGGAAAAAACCGGATTAACAGCCTTTAATGAGAGAGATTTGATTATTCTCGTTCAATGCAATAAAAGTCAGCAGAAATTTAACAATCTGGTGTCTTAACTCCTTAAATTTATGAGTTGATGTTGCTGACATTTTACTTATAATTTTTCGAGTTAATAAATGTTAAACGAGAACACGGGAAAAGTGAGTTTGTTTAATATTTAAGATAAATAAGTCTTTTATTTATTGGGCATTTTAACTTCTACTCTCTCATCACGCTCAATTCATGAATGTTAGGCTTAATTTTGAAAGAAATATGTTTTTTAACAATCTAACCGGTTTAGTTCCTTTTTTAACTGAACAAACAGATCTGAAGTTTGATTATCAGGCCATATGATTAAGCATATTAGATCGTTACCAGGAAATGGGGAAAGTTCTGTTCATTTTGAGTTCAAATAAGTTTGCGATTTGCAAATTCGAAAATGTCTTTTCTGCATATCCTGTCACGACGATTAAACCAACCTGATTTTCTCTTTAAGTCAGGAATTAAAAACAGAAGGTCCTCCGGTTTCCATCGCTTTTTTAAAGCTTTTTTAGATCACAATTTTATACCCTTTTCGCCTGAATGCCGTATAAGAAAATCCAAACTGAAACATAAATTATTTCGGAATTCAATAAGCATTTACGGATAATAAACAAACACACCGGATGCAACCTTGAATCGCGGAAGGAGAAAATCCTGAAAGTTCTGTTCTTTATATCTGACTTAAATTTTATAGATCTGCAACCATAACAATTTTATGTCATGAGATACAAATTATTAGATGTTTTGGTGCTGGTTCCACTCAACGATGAAGGAAAGATTGTATTGAAACAAGCCGTCATTCTTCAGAAAATACTTTCGTGCCGGATCTTCGTTCTCCATGTCATACCTCAGGCTCCCTTTTTTACCAATCATTTTAATTCGCCAAAAATCAAGAAACTAAAAGACGAAGCTTTACAAAAACTAAAAGATTTTACCGGCGGTTTTTTCAACGGTAAAATTCCTGAATACATTATTCTTAAAGTAATAATGGGCCATTTGGTACATACTTTAATCGAACAATCGATGGGCGAAGACTTCTTATTTATCATCCTGAAAAACAGTAAGCACCGGGATGAAACACTCAATTTGCTCGACCAAAACGACATTGACAAAATCATTGGCCATTCTTTTTGTCCAATTTTGTCGGTCAGGGATGAAACCACTCCCGAAGAAATAAATAACATTCTGATTCCTATAGATATCTCAGAAAGCACGAATAAAAAATTATTGTGGGCGAGCAGTTTTGCAAAAAAAACAAAGGCAACAATTCACATCATCTCAGCCCTGAACATAAACATTGATGAAGAAAAAAGTCTGGCCTTAAAAAATGCAGAAAGAATTAAAACAATGCTTCAGGAACGTGGAATTAACTCTGATCTGGAGATTCTTAAAGTTCACGACCAGGCCCGGCACGAGGCAGTTCTGTCTTACATCTCCATCAAAAAACCTGATTTTGTAATCATCCGGAAACACCATATTGTGTCCTATTTCAAGACCACCATCGGCGATTTTGCCAAAGAAATTATCCATGGTTCAACAGTTCCGGTTTTCACAGTCAGCCAAACCCAAAAAGACATTGAGAGTATTCTGCCCTGATTTGTACTGTTGGAAAAGTCAAACCAAGTCCATAAAAATTGCGAGTTATGACCAATTCTATTCGTGAACTTACCGAAAAAATATACCATGAAGGAGTGCTAAAAGCAACGCAGGACGCCCAAATAATCATTGCTGAGGCGCAATTAAAAGCCGAAGAAATCCTTCGTTCCGCCAATCAGGAAAAGACAAACATCATCAATCAGGCAAAGAACGATGCCGATGAACTGAAACGGAAATCCGAATCGGAAATTCGTTTGGGCACTCAGAAAATGATGAGCAAACTGAAACAAAACATAGCCGGACTGCTGGTTTTGAAACAGATCGGCTCAATCAGTTCAAACGCCATTAACGACAGGCAATTCGTTAAAGACATGATACTTACCATCGTTAAAAACCGGATCACCAACCATCCCGGCGAATCAGCAATAAACATATTTCTTTCTCCGGAAGATGAAAAAGAACTTTCAGGATATTTTAAAAACCAATTGATTACCGAACTGAATAACGGTCTTGAATTCGTGGCCGATCCGCACATCCGGAGTGGTTTTAAAATTGGCCCCCGTGACGGAAATTACCTTATCAGTTTTACCGCCGAAGATTTTGAAAATTACTTTAAATCGTTCCTGAAAGACAAAACCTGGAATTTGATTTTTAACGAAAAAAACGAAGATAATACGCTCTGAAACAGATCGGTGAGGATTGAAATGAATTGGATTCGTGCAATGATTAATCTTTCAAGATTTGAAACATGTTAAAACCACATTACTACTGCCTGATTGCCGGACTTCCGGATTTAATCCTGAACGAAACCCACAAAGGCCTGAACAGCATCCAATTCAGGAATGAACTGGCAGAGCAGCTAACCAAATCCGATTTTCGGCTCCTGAAATTGCTATACCTGCCAGCCGACAATAAAAACCTGCTCAATCTCCTCCTTAAAAACAAAGCCGAATTCGATCCGGCAGGAAATTATCCGGAAGAATACCTGACCGGCCAGATCAGCAATCCGACTGACATCGTTGCATACCAGAAACAATTTATCACTGAATTTAATTTCAGCGATCCCGATAAATCTGCGCGTCAGACTGAAAACACATTACTGGAATATTTTTACAGTTTTATCCTGAAAACCCATTCTGATTTCATTAAACAATGGTTCCAATTCGACCGGAAAGTGAGGAACCTGCTTGCTGCCGTGAATTGTTACCGATACGGATTTGATGCCGGGCAACAACTTATTCAGGAAAAAAACGACGATGAATTTGTACGTTTCCTGCAAAAAAAGGCGCCCACAACTGATCTTTTTACCGACGATCAATTGCCCTTTCCAGGTCAGATTTTTCAAATCGTGCAGTCCGACAGGGAGTTTTCGGAAAAAGAAAAAGCGATTGACTCCATCAGATGGAATTTTCTGGATGAGATCACCGTATTCAATTATTTCACGATTGAAAAAATAATGAGCTACGTCCTGAAACTTCAGATCATCGACCGTTGGCAGAATCTGGATCATGAAACCGGGAAAATCTTTCTGCGAAAACTAATTCACGATCTGGAAATGAGTTATTCTCTTGATTCAGAATTTCGTTTAAGCACACTAAAATGAGCACAAAAGGAAAAGTTTCCGGCATCATTTCGAACCTTGTAATTGTTGCCTTTGATGGAGTGGTTTCGCAAAACGAAATCTGCTTCATCATCCTGAACGAACTTAAACTCATGGCCGAAGTTATCCGGATCGGGAAAGGACTGGCCTATGTTCAGGTTTTCGAAAGTACCCGCGGATTAAAACCGGGAACCGATGTTGAGTTTACCGGACACTTGCTCGAAGTAACTTTGGGGCCCGGGATCTTATCGAAAAATTTCGACGGGCTGCAACACGATCTGGATAAAATGCAGGGCATTTTCCTGAAAAAAGGAGATTACGCTCCAGCTCTGGAAGCCGAAAAACTATGGAATTTTAAGCCTTTGATGAAACCCGGAGAACAGGTTATTGCCGGAAGCTGGCTCGGCGAAGTTCAGGAAAACTGGCTGGCCCATAAAATCATGTTGCCCTTTAGTTTCCGCGGAAATTACACATTAGAGCAGATTTCAGCAAAAGGAGAATATACGATCAACGATACCATCGCGGTTATTTCTGATACTGAAAAGCATGAATATCCGGTTACGATGGCCCAGAAATGGCCGGTTAAAATTCCGGTTAAAGCTTTTCAGGAAAAACCACGGCCATTTGAATTTCTGGAAACCGGAATCCGTATCATCGACAGTTTAAATCCGATCGTACGGGGCGGAACAGGGTTTATTCCCGGCGCATTCGGAACCGGGAAAACGGTTCTCCAGCATGCCCTTTCGAAACAGGCGGATGCCGATCTGATCATCATTGCAGCCTGCGGCGAACGTGCCAACGAAGTGGTCGAACTGTTTACCGAGTTCCCCGAACTCAACGATCCGCGAACAGGCAGAAAACTGATGGAGCGCACCACTTTTGTGGCCAACACTTCGAACATGCCGGTTGCAGCCCGCGAAGCATCCATTTACACCGCCATGACCATTGCCGAATATTACCGTTCGATGGGGTTGAATGTGCTTTTGCTGGCCGATTCCACTTCGCGGTGGGCGCAGGCTTTGCGCGAAATGTCGAACAGATTGGAAGAACTACCCGGCCCCGATGCTTTCCCGATGGATTTGCAGGCTGTGATCTCCAATTATTACGCCCGGGCTGGTTTTGTTTTCCTGAATAACGGCCAAACCGGATCAATCACCTTTATCGGTACAGTCTCACCAGCTGGCGGAAACCTGAAAGAACCGGTTACTGAATCGACAAAAAAAACAGCACGCTGCTTTTATGCGCTTTCGCAGGAACGGGCCGACAGCAAACGCTATCCGGCGATTGATGCGCTCGACAGTTATTCGAAATACCTCGAATATCCGGAGTTTCAGGAATACATAAAAACCAAAATTGCACCGGATTGGGTCGATAATATTTTACTCGCTAAAAACTACCTGATGAAAGGGCGCGAAGCTTACGAACAAATCAACATTCTGGGCGACGATGGCGTACCAATTGCCTACCACCAGCAATTCTGGAAAGCCGAAGTCATCGATTTTGCCATCCTGCAACAGGATGCCTTCGACCCGATTGATGCCAGCACTCCCATTGGCCGCCAGCTGTATATGATGAACCTGGTGCTGAGACTTATCCAATACGAATATCAGTTTGAAACTTTTGAAGAGGTAAATCCATTTTACAAAGGAATGATCAACCTGTTGAAACAGATGAATTATTCCGGATTTAAATCCGGAGAGTTTACCGCTTATCAGGAAAAATTATACGAATATGTTCAGCAACAAAAGAATGAAAACCAGCAGATTAATCTTCAGTAAATCGATATGGTAATGGAAACTACTGCATTTCAGAAAATATACATCAAATTATCGCACATCACGAAAGCCACCTGCTCGCTTTTGGCCAACAATGTGGGATATGAAGAACTGGCAACTGTACACGGTCGGCTGGCGCAGGTGATAAAAATTCAGGGCGAACTGGTGACGCTTCAGGTATTTTCAGGAACCGAAGGAATACCTACCAATGCAGAAGTTATTTTTCTGGGGCACCCACCCACCCTTCGGATTGGCGACGAACTTTGCGGCAGGTTTTTTAATGCCTATGGAAACCCGATTGATGGCGGGCCACAGATCAAAGGAAAAACAACCGAAACCGGAAGCCCGTCAGTGAATCCTGTCCGTAGAAAACAACCCTCGGAACTGATTGCCACCGGAATTGCTGGTATCGACCTGAACAACACGCTGGTAACGGGTCAGAAAATTCCGTTTTTTGCCGATCCCGATCAGCCGTTTAATCAGGTGATGGCGCTGGTTGCCATGCGTGCCAGGGCCGATAAAATTATTTTGGGCGGCATGGGCCTTTCGAACGACGATTACCTCTTCTTTAAAAATGTGTTCGAAAACGCGGGAGAACTTGAGCGCATCATCAGTTTTGTAAATACCAACGAGGACCCTCCGGTTGAGCGACTTCTGGTGCCCGACATGGTATTAACCGCTGCAGAATATTTTGCAGTGGAGAAAAACGAAAAAGTCCTGGTGCTGCTTACCGACATGACCCTTTATGCCGACGCGCTCAGTATCGTTTCGAACCGGATGGACCAGATTCCTTCCAAAGATTCGATGCCCGGATCACTCTACAGCGACCTGGCGCGGATTTACGAAAAAGCGGTTCAGTTTCCGGATGGCGGCTCGATCACCATCATTGCTGTGACGACATTATCCGGCGGAGACATCACCCATGCCATTCCCGACAACACCGGATACATCACCGAAGGCCAGCTTTTTCTCCGCAAAGATTCTGATATCGGGAAGGTGATCATCGATCCGTTCCGAAGCCTGTCGCGCCTGAAACAACTCGTTATCGGGACTAAAACCAGGGAAGACCATCCGCAGGTAATGAATGCGGCCATCCGGCTTTACGCCGATGCAATGAACTCGAAAACCAAACTGGAAAACGGATTCGATCTGACCGACTACGATGAACGAACTTTAAAATATGCCAAAGAATATTCAAACCGGCTACTCGCAATTGACGTAAATCTGGATATCGATTCCATGCTTGATACCGCCTGGGATCTCTTCAGTAACCATTTTTCGGTGAACGAAGTTGGCATCAAATCCAGTCTGGTTGAAAAATACGGAAAATGGGAACCAGCAAAACTATAAACCAATAAAACTATACTGCCATGAAAAATCAACTGGTCATACTCATGAAATTTACAGAACTGTTTGCCCTGCGTTTTGTAAAAGAGAAACTTGAATTCGAAGACATCGAGTGTTTCCTGACCGATGAAGGTTTTGACAACGGTGACAACGGGCTGATGGAAGGCTGGAACCTGAAAGTCAGGGCGGCTGATGTCGAAAAAGCGGTAAAAATTCTGCTTCAGCTGAATAAGGAATATGACCTGACGAAAATACAGGAAGACGATACCATAAAAGGACTGAAAAAAATTCTGGTACCACTCGACCTCGGTAACTACTCCTTGAATACCTGCCGGTTTGCATTTGCGATTGCGGAGAAAATGAACGCCGAAATCAAATTTCTTTATGTTCTCGATGATCCGGATATTCCGGAGTCTGGAAAATACAGCACATCGTGGGCCGAACACGACCAGATTGAAAAAGACGAAGTGTATGCAAAAGCACAATCCAGGCTTCAGAAATTCAGTAAAACATTAAAAGATGAAATCGATCCATTACTTTATCACCAGGTAAAATTTCACTATGCCCTTCACTCCGGAAAACCCGAAAACACCATTGTTTATTTGAGCAACAGGTATAAACCTAACCTGATCCTCATGGAACAAAAGGAAAACACAGTCAGGAAAAAAGAACACCTGGCCAATCTCACTCATTCGGTTATCGACCAGATCAGTTTTCCGGTTTTAACCATTCCGGAAACCGCTGTTTTCCGGAGTAAAACCAGCATCAGAGTCATGCACCTGACCGATTTCTACGAAACAGGGTTCGATATTCTGAATAAATTGCTTGAAACAGTGAAACCCTTTGACACAAAAATCTTCTGCATCCATTTCGATGTGGAATACAATCCTGTTCCTCCGGATAAAATTGAATGGATAAATGAATACCTGAAAAATGAATATAGCGGCATTGATGTTCAGGCCAGTGTGTATGAACGGGCGCATTTCCCGCTTGGAATCGAAGAATTCGTCCGGAATAACCAGATCGACTGGATCTCACTTTCATCGCCCCGACGCAGCTTTCTGTACAAACTTTTTCACCCGGATATCCTGAATAAAATGATTGTGGCCAGCCAGGTTCCGGTACTTATTTTCCCGGGTTCCTGAATTCGGATTTAATCCTGAAATCAGCTTATGTCAATAAAATTTCAATACAATAAAATCGCACTGCAGGGCCTGAACAAACAACTCAACATCAGGCTCAGAACCTTGCCAACCTTAAAAAATAAGGAGGCAACCCTGCGTTTTGAAGTTGAAAAAGCGAGAAAAAAGATCAGGGAACTGAACGAAAAACTGGAATCTTTATTTGCCGGATACACCAAAAGTGCGGCCATCTGGTGCGAATTCGATTCCCGTCTGCTTTCGGTATGCGAGGTGAAAACAATTAGCCGGAGTATTGCCGGAATAAAAACCCGGGAACTGGACGAAATTATCTTCAGGATCGACGATTTTAGTTTGTTCAACCATCCGCAGTGGTTTCCTGAAGGAATCTCGATCCTGAAATTCCTGACCGGTCTGGCCATCGAAATCGATTTGTACAAACGAAAAATGGACTTGCTCAACCGGGTCCGCAGAAAAACAACCCAAAAAGTAAACTTGTACGAAAAGGTACAGATCCCGGCTTTTGAAGATGCCATCAGAAAGATTAAACGCTTTCTGGAAGACGAAGAAAACCTGTCGAAATCGGCACAGAAAATACTAAAAACCCGTCAGCAACAACTCCTTGAAACAAACGCATGATTATTCCTATGTATAAATATGGTTTCCTTGTTTTTCATCAGGAGTATGACGATTTCCTGAATGACATTCAGCAACTCGGAGTCCTGCACATCATCGAACGGGAACATCCGACCGGCAAGGGACTGACCAAAAAAAACGCTTTACTGGTTCAGATCAGCCGGGCTATCCAATTTCTTGAAAAACGCAACGCCCCCGCAAATCAGGAGCAACCCGTTCAGGATGCAAACGGAATCATAGCATTGCTCGAACAGAAAGAGGAAACGCTGGAGTCGCTTTATCAGGAATTGGAAACAGCAAAAAAAGAACTTCACAAACTTGAACCCTGGGGAGATTTTTCGCCGGAAATGCTTGAAAAACTCAAAACAAACGATATTCACCTGAAATTCTACTCCCTTTCGAAAAAGAAATTTACGCTTCAGTTTCAGGAAAAATTTGCACCATTTCTGATTCACGAGGATCAGCATTCGGCGTATTTCATTGTAATTCAACACGCGAACTCCTTACTTCCGGCCGACACCGAAGAATTGGTCTTGCCTGAACAATCCCTTTCAGAACTCGAAGAACAGATTAGTTCCATCAGGAATAAAATTGAAAATATAAATCGTGAATTTGACCTGCTGGCAGGTTCTTCTACTTCCATTTTGCGAACAGAAAAAGACAGGATCCGAAGTTCGCTGGAATTCGACCGGGTAATTTTAAATACCCAATGTGAATGTGACGATCGGCTGATGATCCTCGAAGGATGGGTTCCGCAAACAAAAAAAGATGAAATCGATGCCTACCTGACGAAAAACAAAGTCATTTTCACTTCGGAAAGAGCGACTCCAAAAGACCAGGCCCCGGTTTTACTGAAAAACGGAAAATTTAGCCGGCTGTTTGAGCCTATTGGAAAAATATTCTCGCTTCCGGCATATTTCGAACTTGACCTGACGGTTTTTTTCGCACCCTTTTTTATGCTGTTTTTTGGTTTCTGCCTGGGCGATGCCGGATATGGCTTCCTGTTTATCCTTGGTGCCGGAATCTACAAACTGAAAGCTTCGCCGGCAATAAAACCATACCTGACTTTAATCCAGTTTCTCGGCCTGGCAACTGTTCTTTTTGGATTCATCTCAGGAACATTATTTGGCATCAACTTAATCGAAACCGATCTGAAAATCACAGAATCAATTAGGAAATTTTTTCTCGATCCGGCCGGCATGTTTAACCTGGCCATTCTGCTGGGCGCTGTCCAGATTATTTTCGGTCTGGGAATTAAAGCCGCCAACCAGATTAAACAATACGGTTTTACTTACGGATTGGGTACTTTCGGCTGGCTTTTTATCATTCTGGGCTCAATCGTTTATTTGATCCTGACGAGCAGGAAGATCATCGAACCAAACCGGATTTTTCTGTACCTGATTTTAGGTGCCGGCGCTTTCCTTATCCTGTTCTTCAGCGACCCGAAAGCAGGTATATTTTCAAGAATCGGCAAAGGAGTCTGGGATATTTATTCAACCGTGACAGGCATTTTTGGCGATTTACTTTCGTACATCCGGCTGTTTGCCATCGGGTTATCGAGCTCGATTCTGGGTTATGTGGTCAACGACATTGGGCTTACAATTTTGCATGCTTCGCCGCTGATTGGTCCGGTTTTGTTTGCGCTCTTTCTCATCCTGGGTCACACGTTAAACATCCTGATTTCCACACTGGGTTCTTTTGTGCACCCGATGCGTCTCACGTTTGTCGAATTTTATAAAAATGCCGGGTTTACCGGAGGCGGAAAAGAATATAAACCGTTCCTAAAATAAAAATTAAACGAAAATAACCAAAAGCAACTCATCATGACAACAGCATTAATCATTGCTTACCTCGGACTGGCCCTGATGCTGGTCCTGCCCGGAATCGGAAGTGTTATCGGCGTGGTAAAAGGAGGAAATTCGACCATCGGCGCCCTGAAGAAAAATCCTGACGCATTTGGCAGTTATTTAATTTTAAGTGCCCTGCCCGGAACGCAGGGATTGTATGGTTTTGCCGGATTCTTTATCATCAACAACCAGGGTGTGATCACTCCCGAACTGACCATGCTGCAGGGAATGGCCATTCTTGCCGCCGGATTGATGCTTGGTTTTGTAGGACTTTTTTCAGCCGTATTTCAGGGGATGGTCATTGCCAACGGGATTGTTGGAATTGGTTCGGGCCACGACATTTTTGGTAAAACAATGGTGCTGGCGGTTTATCCTGAATTGTATGCCATTGTTGCCTTCGCTGCAACCTTCCTGATCAGCACAGGCTTGTAATTTGCCTATATTTCAGGAGGGCACTGAAAAGCAAAAAAAACTATAACGGACCATTTATACTGTTCTTTTTAAAATCCATTAAGACGTTTTTTGCCAGGACATAGCTGGATTGGAAACGCTTCTTTTTAAAGAACCCGGTCGATATTTTATGCAAATCGTCGTGAATGTTTTCGAGGGATTCGGTGATGGTCGTGCGAAAGAAATTGGCACATTTCAGGCAGGTATACTCCTCCAGCTCAGTGGTTTTTCGAAAGGCATTTTGTAAGGACTCAATTGATCTTTTGTAATCCTTTTCGCGGTGAAAGGCATGTGAATCCTTAAAGTTTTTATTGATTTCTGCGCGATGTTCCAAACAGTTCTTTCCTCCCTGCTGACATCCCAACAACTCAATTTTATTTTCGTCCTCCTTAAAATAATCCCCATCATTTTTAGAAAATGACAACAATCCCCGCCTCTTTTCTTTCATGCATAAAATGTATTATCATTTCAAATAAACTAATAATCTCCTGAATAATCAATGACTGTGTTTAAAATCATAAATTTTGGTTGTCAGGAATAACATAACATGAATGAAAATAGTTTCGGACAGTTATTCCTGAAGGTAAATACCTAAATATGATCATACTCAAATTGATTTCAATGGCTGCATTCTCCGGGCTGTTTTCTGGTGTTTCATCAGTATAGAATTTGGGTTATGCCCAAATTTCAGGAACAGTATCTCCAAAATTTAAAACATTTACCCAAATGCGAAGGATCAACTATTTCACGACAGTATCTTATTTTTTATTCAGGTTCACTTCTCTGTAAGTGTTCAATCAGAATTTCCAGCTGTTCAAATTCATCTGATTTTGAGAAAAAATAATCTGTTCCGGCTTCCTTCGCTTTTTGTCGGTATGAATCTGTCGAATGAAATGTAAGCAGGATGAATTTTATGATTTTGTTTTCCTTCCGGATTTCACCAATGACTTCAAGTCCGGTTAATCCCGGCATTTTCAGATCAACAATAGCCACATCAGGGTTGAGGGTTCGTATTGCTTCAAGTGCATCAATCCCGTTCTCACAAACTCCTACGAGCTCAATACTTCGGAAATTTGCAAGCATTTCCAGTATTCTTTCCCGAATTATTACCGAATCGTCAGCGATTAAAATCTTCATGATTGATCCATTATTTTATTCACTCGAAATTATTAAACACGGACCGGATACTTTGTAGGAAGGGAGGAAATGGTATGTAGGGAATGGTTGAATTTGTTGTAGGCTAAATCTTACAAAAACGATTTAATCCGGAGATATTGATGTGTCAAAAGGAAATTTCATTCCTCCGAAATTTATCAAAATATCTAAACGGGGAAATTAAAATCCCTGATTTTTATCGATGAAATTGAGTTTTGTTTTAGATCCAACATGAACCGCCGTCAGAATAAAACAAAAAAAGAGATCAAATTGATCTCCTTCTTTATTGACCTTCTAAACTAAATACCAAAATATGATAATACTCAAATTGATTCAATTTCTGTTTTCTGCTTTTCTGCGACACCTATTTTAAAATTGGATCCAGAATACCGGAGAATTATATTTTATCCTGAATGCGAACTTAAAACAGCAATTTATAAATTCGATGCCTGACTGGTTGAACTGTTAACGGCATAAGTAAATCCATTTTTAATGACTGTTTTACCTTTGCTTTTCGAAGTTATTACCACATCGCCGGTACCCGGGATTCCGGCATTTGGAATAACCACCACTTCGTTCGACGACTGGATCAGTATATTACTAACTTCTACCCCATTTAAGGTAACACTGGTAATGTCCCAGCCGTTTCCCAGACTACCTCCCCGAATGCTGACAAAATAGTCGTCAGAATTATTGCCGCCCAAATAACTGCCGGTTGAAGGTGAAACTTCCAGTTTGGCCGGAATTGTTCTGATGGTATCAACATTTTCAAAATCCGACAAAATCTGGATCAAACTATTATTCAGCTCGGCAACAGTGGTATTTTGGATTGTTTCCTGACTGCCTTTAGTTAAAAATACAAATGAAAGTTCAGTATTATCATTGTTGTTCAATGCAATTTCATCAGCCGAATAAGTTGTTTGAGCCTGACTTTTGGAAGAACTTCCAAAAACCAATAGACCAATCATCAAGGTTGAAAATATGATATTTTTCATGGCAGCAAGTATTAATGTTCTTATTTCTTTTGTTCAGTAATCATTAAATTATCAGTTTGCAAACCCGGTCTTCCTGCGAAATCTTTCACTCTAAAAAGTCAAATTGTTTGCGGGCATAATCTTTATGACAGAACAGTTATTTTAATACCTCTAAAGTAAATAACAACTTGCTGCCGTCTTGTAGGAATGGGGGAAACTGTTTGTAGGAAATTGCTGAATTTCGTGTAGGATTTATCCTACACGGGCTCTTGAGAGCAAACATTAATCTACTGACTACCATCTACTTATCTTCGAATGGTTCGGATATTTTATTTTCCGGAATAATATTCAGGAAAAATATTCAGGAAAAGGCACCATGCTGACCGTCGATTTTTTTGTTGTATTGAAAAATTCAGTAAAAAAGGCGAACAAAAAAAGATTGTGATCAGATCAGTTTATGCTCCATGCAATACATGGTCAGTTCGGTATTACGGCTCAATTCCATTTTTTCCATAATCCGGCTTCGGTATGTACTGACAGTTTTTGACGATATGAAAAGTTCACTCCCGATTTCCTGAAGTGATTTTCCGTTGGCCAGTTTGATTAAAATTTCGAATTCACGTTTTGAAAGGAGGTCGTGCTTTAGAGCATCATTATCCCGGTCGAGATTAATGGCCAGACTCTCTGCCAGCGAATATGAAATGTACTTTCCACCTTCTGAAACTTTTTTTACAGCCAGTATTAATTCTTCTGAAGCTGTATCTTTGGTCAGGTATCCTGATGCCCCAAATTTAAGTGACCGGATGGCATATTGCTCCTGCGGGAGCATGCTCAACATCAGCACATTAACTTCGGGGTATTTCTGTTTAACTGCCTGAAGCACTTCCAGACCACTTTTGTCAGGAAGAGATATATCGAGCAACAAAATATTAAATTTTTCCTGTCTGATTAATTCCAGGGCGATGTTTCCATCACCTGCCTCGGCAATTAAACTAACCCCCGGAAGTTGATTAAGAATTTGCCGAAGGCCTTCTCTTACTATTTTATGATCATCACAAATCAGGATTTTCACGTTAAGTTATTTTTTGAGGTAATTGAATATATATATACTTATCCGAACCAAATTTAGTCACATAGCTCATTCTTCCGGTTTATTGACGGGCCGGGAAAATGAGATCAACGATCGCACCCTTTCCATTTGCATTAAAAATATTGCAGGTTCCACCCAATGATGCTGCCCTTTCTTTCATCCCCATAATTCCAAAGGATTTTTTCGAATCCAGATCAATTTCATCAATTCCAATTCCATCATCGGTAATCCTGAAATTAATTTTATCTCCCATATTGGTCAGGGCAATTTCTACCCTGCTTGCTTTGGCATGCCTGACGATGTTGGTCAGCGATTCCTGCATGATGCGGAACAGGGTTAACGAATTTTCAGGATTGATCTCCAGCGAAGAATCCATGTCAAGAAATATTTCAATATTCGATCGCTGGGAAAATTCTTTGGTATACCATTTTATAGCTGCATCAAGACCCAGATCATCGATTATTTCGGGCCGCAATTGCGAAGTCAGTCGTTGGACCGATTTAATTGTATCGCTAACAAGACCGGTAACTTTGGTTATCTTGGCTAAAACATCGGGATTGGTAACGTTTTGTTTGATCAAACCCAAATCAATTTTCACTGCTGTAAGTGCCTGTCCCAAATCGTCGTGAAGCTCTCGGGCAACAGATTTCCGCTCACTTTCCCGGGCTTTTTCCTTGTATTTTGCCAGTTGCCGCAGTTGTTCGAGCGACAATTTCAGTTCTTCTTCGATTTTCTTCCGGTCGGTAATGTCTTTTATAAAACCAAGTAAACGGAATTCTTCGAGCGAAATTACTTCCATGCACAACCAGGTTTCAATTCCCTGTTTATGCCGTACCGACAAATCGGCTTTTATGCAGTTATCTTTTGACTGGCTTTTAAGTTGATCTATAATCACATTCTGAAATTCAGGAAGAATTAGATCCTGAACTGACAAAGCCAGCAATTCAGATTTCGAATAACCCGTGATGTTGCAAACAGAGTCGTTAACTTCAAGAAATCGACCGGTTTCATCGATCACAAAAACACCATCCGGAGCATTATCAATGTAACTTCGGTATTTTTCTTCACTTCGCTTTAAAGCAATATTAATGTTGTTTAATTCGTCAGCAGATTTTTTTAATTGTTCGGAATTTCTGACAATGATCTGCTTTTGGTTAAACAGGTCCAGAAATACCTTTAGTTTCCCAAGTATAACATGATTGGGCACAGGTTGATTGATGTAATCAACAGCTCCGGAATCGTACCCTTCGAAGGCATTTTTTTCGTCGCTGGCAGTGAGAAAAATAATCGGGACTTTATCTCCCATCCGCTCTTCGTTCATTTTTCTGGCCAGTTCGTATCCGCTCATTTCGGGCATCCTGACATCGATTATAGCAAGAGCCAACTCGATTCCACGGATTTTCTCAAGTGCTTCGGCGCCTGAAAGTGCCTGTATTAGTTCAACTTCAACCTTTCGGCTTATGTTTCTCAACAAGAAAAGATTATCCGGATTATCATCAACAATAAGAAGTTTTGGAAGTTGTTTCATGCCTGAATAAAAGTAAGTTCGGTCTATTAGCGATCGAAAATAGCTGAAAATTTTGATTTTATCACATTTTCAATTTTAAATAGAATTTCTATCCTAAAATCCATTTTATTCGTTGTGATCAAAAAAGAATTTGTCACCGAAATTTTTGAACCAGATCACTCCCCTGAACATCGGACTTACCGGTAAATTTCAAAACCGAATCCAGTTGAATGATTTCAAAACCGAAACAAACATTTGCTGGTCAATCGCCTGAAAACAACTATATTTTACACCGATTCGAACATTCAATTTCACCAGAATCACAAAATTTATCGTTAACTTTAATAGCCTTTTTTCTGCTGAGTCACAACATTGAACCACAAATTCAAATACTTGATATCATGGCAAAAATCACCAAAGAAGACGCTCTCCGCTACCATGCAGAAGGCCGTCCCGGAAAACTGGAAGTCGTAACTACAAAACCACACAGTACACAGCGAGATCTCTCCTTAGCCTATTCGCCCGGAGTTGCTCATCCCTGTCTCGAAATCCAAAAGAATTTTGAAGACATTTACAAATACACATCAAAAGGAAACCTGGTTGCTGTGATCTCGAACGGAACTGCCGTGCTCGGATTGGGCGATATCGGGGCTGGTGCCGGAAAACCAGTCATGGAAGGCAAAGGTTTCTTATTCAAGATATTTGCCGACATTGATGTTTTCGATATCGAAGTCGACACAAAAGACATCGATCAGTTTATCAAAACGGTTAAAAGTATTGCAGTTACCTTTGGTGGAATAAACCTGGAAGACATTAAGGCTCCGGAATGTTTCGAAATTGAAGAGCGCCTGAAAAACGAGATTCAGATCCCTTTGATGCACGACGATCAGCATGGTACTGCCATAATTTGCTGCGCCGGAATCCTGAATGCGCTTGAACTGGCCGGAAAGAAACTGGATGAAGTTAAGATTGTCATGAATGGAGCAGGTGCCGCTGCAATAGCCTGTGCAAACCTGATGATTTCGCTGGGTGCCAGACGCGAAAACCTGGTTATGCTTGATTCGAAAGGGGCTCTTCGAAGCGACCGCCCCGATCTGAATAAATACAAAGCAGCATTTACCACGAACCGGGATATATATAACCTGCAGGAAGCGATGAAAGACGCTGATATTTTTCTGGGACTTTCGAAAGCGAATGTAGTTTCAAAAGAAATGGTACAATCCATGGCCAAAAATCCAATCGTATTTGCCATGGCCAATCCCGATCCTGAAATTGCCTACGACGAAGCCATGTCTGCACGCGATGATCTGATTATGGCAACCGGACGTTCGGATTTTCCGAACCAGGTCAACAATGTCCTGGGTTTTCCTTTTATCTTCCGCGGGGCTCTTGATGTTCGTGCCACCTGCATCAACGAAGAAATGAAACTGGCGGCAGTTTATGCCCTGGCCCGGCTGGCAAAAGAAGTTGTTCCTGAAAATGTAAGTCAGGCCTACAACGTTAAAAACCTGATCTTTGGCAAAGAATACATTATTCCAAAACCGCTCGATCCAAGGCTGGTTACAACAGTAGCACCGGCAGTTGCCCTGGCTGCCATGGAAAGTGGAGTTGCCCGTAATCCAATTCAGGATTGGGAACAGTATAAAATGGAATTAAGCCAGCGACTTGGATTAGACAATCAGCTGTTTCATGGAATTGTGATCAAAGCCAGGCAAAATCCGAAAAAAGTAGTTTTTGCTGAAGGAAACAATTTGAAGATCCTCCAGGCGGCCAACCAGGTTTTTCACGATGGAATTGCGATTCCGGTCTTACTGGGAAACATTCAGGAAATTAAACAGCTGATTGCCGAAAACCAGTTGGACCTGATGAGCGCAACCATCATTGATCCGCGAAGCACAGGCAACGAACAGGTTCGTGATTCGTTTGCCAACCTGATCTGGAAAAAACGCCAGCGCAAAGGGATTACATTTGAAGATGCCTGGGAGTTGACCTTCAACCGGAATTATTATGGAATAATGATGGTGGATACCGGTCAGGCTGATGCCATGATCTCTGGAGTGACAAGCCATTACGGCGATGTTATGAGCCCGGCCTTAAAACTGATCGGACCAAAACCAGAACTGAACCACATTTCGAGCATGTACATCGTGATGACCAAAAAAGGGCCGCTCTTTTTTGCAGATACAACCGTAAACCTCGATCCGGATGTTCAGACACTCGTTGAAACAACTTTATTAACTGCGGAGGAAGTCAGAAAATTCAACATCGAACCGGTGATTGCCATGGTTTCGTATTCGAACTTTGGATCGGTCAAATCATCTGAACATACCAGAACGCTGAACAGGGTGCGGCAAACCGTTTCCATCCTGCACCAGAGTTATCCTGAACTAATTGTCGATGGAGAGGTTCAGATGAATTTTGCATTGAATAAAGAACTTCGAAGCCAGAAATTCCCGTTTACGCGGCTCGAAAATCTGGATGTGAACACCATCATTTTTCCAAACCTGACATCAGGAAATATCGCTTACAAAATGATGTATGAGATTGGAGGCTCCGAAGTTGTTGGCCCGATTCTGATGGGAATGAAAAAACCGATTCATGTCGTTCCAACGGAATGTTCGGTGCGTGAAATTGTGAATATGACCACCATCGCAGTAGTGGATGCACAATAAAAGATTGAATGTTTTATTAACTTAGCTTTACAATTCCGGATTACAAAAAAGAGAGAACTTTTTCGGCTCTCTCTTTTTTGTAGATATCAGGTATAGCTGACTAATTATCAACTTTATTCATCAACGGATTCCAGCCCTGAGCCTGCAACGGGATGACCGATCCTCCGGTAGTAATCAGGTTTGCACCTTCACTTTCAGCGGTAATGTGTCCGATTACAGTGATGTCAAATTCCTTTTTGATCAGATCGAAACTATCCAGTGGAACCGTGAAAAGCAACTCATAATCCTCTCCACCATTCAATGCAGCAACCAACGGATTAATATTCAACTCTTCAGCAAAATCCTTAGTTTGCCGGTCGAGCGGAACTTTTTCTTCATAAATGCTGCAACCCACTTTCGATGCTTTACAGATATGAAGGGCTTCCGACGAAAGTCCGTCAGAAATATCGATCATCGAAGTTGGCTTTATATTCAGGGTTTTCAGCAATTCTTTGATATCTCCGCGGGCTTCAGGTTTTAACTGGCGTTCCAGAATGTAATCGTATCCTTCAAACTGAGGTTGCTGATGCGGATTAACTTTATACACTTCGTTCTCGCGTTCCAGAAGTTGCAGGCCCATGTATGCCCCACCCAAATCGCCCGAAACGCAAAGCAGATCGTTCACTTTAGCCCCGCTGCGGTAAACCAGTTCATCTTCATTGGCTTCACCGATTGCAGTTATGCTGATTGTCAACCCGGTTAGTGAGCTGGTGGTATCCCCGCCAATCAGGTCAACTCCATATTTCTCGCAGGCCAAATGTATTCCTGAATACAACTCATCGATGGCCGCCAGCGAAAATTTCGAAGAAATGGCAATCGAAACAGTTATTTGCCGTGGAGTGGCATTCATGGCAAACACATCCGAAAGATTGACAACCACGGCTTTGTAACCCAAATGTTTCATCGGAACATACATCAGGTTAAAATGAATGCCTTCGGTTAATAAATCGGTTGTGACTACAATTTTTTTATCCGGATAACTTAAAACTGCGGCATCGTCGCCCACACCTTTAACCGTGCTGGTATGTTTTAGCTGTATTTTTTCAGTTAATCGTTCAATCAATCCAAACTCCCCCAATTCAGAAAGTTGAGTGTACTCTTTTGTATCTTTCATGTTAAAAATTAAGACCCTTAGGTATTTATTGCCTTTATAGAATCGACAAAAATAGCTTTACTTCTTTATCTTTGCAAGATATTTTAAACAGTCAGTCAGTACGATTGTTATAGGGTCTGTAATCAGAAAGAGAAAGAAATCAGAGGGAAATGGAAAATCAGGATAAATTATTAAACGAAATTACCAATAAGGAATACGAATATGGTTTTGTAACTGAAATCGAAACCGATGTAATTCCCAAAGGCTTGAACGAAGATGTGATCAGGCTGATTTCATCAAAGAAAAATGAGCCAGAATTTATGCTTGAATTCAGGCTTAAAGCTTATGCTGCCTGGCTAAAAATGAAAGCTCCGGAATGGGCTTATCTGAAAATCCCGCCAATTGATTTTCAGGAAACAATTTATTACGCCGCACCACGGACCAAACCAAAATATGAAAGTCTGGATGAAGTTGATCCGGAATTGCTTGAGACATTCAAGAAACTTGGAATCCCGATTGAAGAACAGAAACACCTGGCCGGAGTTGCAGTTGACGTGGTCATGGACAGTGTTTCTGTAACCACCACCTTCAAAAAAGTGCTGGCCGAGAAGGGTATTATTTTTTGCTCGTTCAGCGAAGCATTGCTCGAACATCCGGAACTGATCAAAAAATACCTGGGAATGGCTGTTCCAACCACCGACAATTTCTTTGCAGCTCTGAATTCAGCGGTTTTCTCCGACGGATCATTCTGCTACATTCCGAAAGGTGTTCGCTGTCCGATGGAACTTTCAACCTATTTCAGGATAAACACTGCCGGAACCGGACAATTTGAACGTACATTGATTATTGCCGATGACGACAGTTACGTGAGTTACCTCGAAGGATGCACGGCTCCCATGCGCGACGAGAATCAGTTGCATGCAGCAGTGGTCGAAATCATCGCGATGGACCGGGCTGAGGTGAAATATTCTACGGTACAGAACTGGTATCCGGGTGATAAAAACGGCGTTGGCGGAATTTACAATTTTGTTACCAAACGTGGAATTTGTCGCGGCGAATCATCAAAAATTAGCTGGACCCAGGTTGAAACCGGATCGGCAATCACCTGGAAATATCCAAGTTGTGTGTTGATTGGTGATAATTCGGTTGGCGAATTTAATTCCGTGGCATTAACCAACCACATGCAGCAGGCCGATACCGGGACCAAAATGATCCACATCGGTAAAAACACAAAAAGCACCATTGTTTCGAAAGGTATTTCCGCCGGGAAAAGCGACAATTCGTATCGCGGACTGGTAAAAGTGATGCCCGGTGCGATCAATGCCCGTAACTTTTCGCAGTGCGACTCCCTGCTTTTGGGATCAACCTGTGGCGCACATACATTTCCGTACATTGAAGTTGGCAACAAATCGTCGATCGTTGAACACGAGGCCACCACTTCGAAAATTGGTGAAGACCAGATTTTTTACTGCAATCAGCGTGGTATTTCAACCGAAGATGCCGTTGGAATGATTGTGAATGGTTATGCCCGTGAAGTGCTGAATAAACTTCCGATGGAATTTGCCGTTGAAGCTCAGAAACTTTTGGCCATTAGTCTGGAAGGAAGCGTGGGATAAAAGCCCCACCAACCTCCCCACAGGGGAGGCTTTATAAAGAAAGAAGTGAATCCTTTTTAATAATTACAATACCGCCAGTCCTCCCCCTTCGGGGGAGCTAGAGGGGGCTAATAAATAAAATATGTTATCAATAAAAAACTTACATGCCTCAATTGAAGGCAAAGAAATCCTGAAAGGGATTAACCTTGAAATCAATGCCGGAGAGGTTCATGCGATCATGGGACCAAATGGTTCAGGAAAAAGTACACTGGCCAATATTCTGGCCGGAAAAGAAGATTATGAAATCACCGAAGGGGAAGTTACTTTTCTGGGTAAGGATTTGCTCGAACTGGCTCCTGAAATACGCTCACGCAGCGGATTATTCCTGAGCTTTCAATATCCTGTTGAGATTCCGGGTGTGCCCATGGTCAGTTTCCTGAAAGCTTCGGTAAACGAAAACCGGAAATTTAAAGGTCTGGAACCTTTGACTGCCGGTGAATTTCTGAAGCTGATGCGTGCGAAAAAAGACATGCTCCACCTCGACACCGAATTAACAAACCGTTCGGTGAATGAAGGTTTTTCAGGAGGAGAGAAAAAGAAAAACGAAATATTCCAGATGGCCATGCTCGAACCCAAACTTGCAATTCTGGATGAAACCGATTCAGGTTTGGACATTGATGCCCTGCGCGTTGTTGCCGAAGGAGTAAACACCCTAAAAACAGCTGAAAACGCGACCATCGTGGTGACGCATTACCAACGTTTACTCGATTACATCGTGCCCGATTTTGTGCATGTTTTGTACAAGGGAAAAATTGTGAAATCGGGAGGCAAAGAACTTGCGCTGGAGCTGGAAGAAAAAGGATACGACTGGATTAAAAACGGGAACTAATGACCATGAGCATTATTCATGAAAAGATATCACAGACTGATCAGATCGTTTCTTTGTTCGAACAGAACAGGGAGATCCTGAATCAGGGCTCTTCGCCATTGCTTAACCGGATGCGCGAAGTTGCAATCAAACGATTTTCGAATGCCGGGATACCGGATTTCAAATACGAAGATTACAAATACACCAATCTTAAACCGGCTTTTACAAAGAACTACCGACAGGAACTGGAACGTCATACAGGTTTAATTAACCTGAACGAAGTTTTCAAATGCAATCTGCCGCAACTCGATTCACAGTTGGTGTTTTTGGTCAATGGCTGGTTTTACTCCGGAAACAATCCGGCTGCTGAACTCCCAAAAGGAGTTGTGCTTGGAAGCCTGGAACAGATCGCCAACGAACAGCCTGAAATTCTGGAGAATCACCTGAACCGTCAGGCCGGATTATCGAACGACCCGATCGTGGCTTTAAATACCGCTTTCGCAAAAGATGGATTTTTCCTTTATATTCCCAAAGGAGCCGTGATCGAAAGGCCAATCCAGATCATCAACCTGCTCAGTTCCGACGACGATCTGATGGTGACCCAACGGAACCTGATCATCGCTGAAGCCGCCAGTCAGGCAAAAATCCTGGTTTGCGATCATACTTTAACCACATCTGCTTTCCTTTACAATTCGGTTTCTGAAGTTTTTGTCGGTGAAGATGCGCTGATCGATGTTTATACCATCCAGAATCATCACAATCAGTCAACGACTATAAATTCTGCCTTTTACCGTCAGGAACGTAATTCCAATCTCACCACCGGGGCAATCAGTCTTCATGGAGGTTTAATCCGGAATAACCTGAAAGTGACTTTTAACGGCGATCATGCCGAAGCCAACGTGAATGGCATTTCGTTTACCGATAAAAAGCAGCACGTCGATAATTTTACGATGATTGAACATGCATCGCCCAATTGCCTGAGCAACCAGATTTATAAAAATGTGCTCGACGATGAGTCAACCGGTGCGTTTGCCGGACGTATTCATGTTGCCCGTGATGCGCAAATCACCAATGCATTCCAGCGAAATAACAATGTTTTGCTTTCGGATAAAGCCCGGATGCAAACCAAACCGCAGCTGATTATTGATGCTGACGACGTAAAATGCAGCCACGGCGCCACAGTGGGACAAATCGATGAAGAAGCTTTATTCTTTCTGCGCAGCCGCGGTATCGGCGAAAAAGAAGCCCGTACCATGCTGATGAATGCCTTTGCCTACGAAGTGATTCAGAAAATCAACATTGAACCGCTGCGTGACCGCGTGAACGAACTGATCGAAAAACGCCTGAATGGTGAAATCAGCCACTGCCACGAATGCAATTATGAATGTAATTCCTGAAGAAATTAAAAGAAATACGAAAAGCCTTGCAGTGAACTGTGAGGCTTTTTTATTACCTGTGATTCGCTGATCCGGAAATTTTAATCCACTTTTATTCAGAAAGTGAAAGAGCTGGAGTATGTGCAAGCAAAAAAAACCGTCCTGGTATAGGACGGTTTCTCTGTATATAAGAATAGTTTTTTTCTTAGATCTTGTTCAAATGAATTGTAAGCGAAGATTTCAGGTTGGCCGCTTTGTTTTTATGAATAACATTCTTTTTAGCAAGTTTGTCAATCATCGAAACAACTTTTGGTAAGGCTGCTGCAACTGCTTCTTTGTCAGTTTCAAGACGTAATTTTCTTACGGCATTACGCATTGTTTTGGCAACGTATTTATTCTGCACAGTTTTTACCTCGTCCTGTTTGATTCTCTTCTTTGCTGATTTATGATGTGCCATCTTTTAATTCCTAAATTGTTAAATTTATTTGTAGCCCGTAGGGGATTCGAACCCCTGCTACCAGGATGAAAACCTGGCGTCCTAACCCCTAGACGAACGGGCCAACTTATTTTTCCCTGATTTTGGGACTGCAAAAATAAATCATTTTTTCTAGTCACCAAATTTTTTCAGAGTTTTTTTCCAAAATTCCTTCAACCTCGTTTGGTATCCGTACTATTAATTTTGGCGATGCAAAGAAAATTAAGTTTTTTGAAACAACAAACAAAAAAGTAAAATAAATTATCGCCATTCTACGGTTGTCCCGCGATTCTTTTGCAGCAACTTTTCGGGCATCGAAGCAACTATCTCTTTCCAAAGCAGTTCTACCAGTTTATGCTTGGCAAAATGCCTTGAATAAACCAGGCTCACTTCGCGCAGAGGATTGATATCTGTAAAGGTCCGGACATGTTCAAAGCGTGCTTCGCTCATCCCGAGGGTTGCCAATTCAGGAATAATCGTCATTCCACCCTCCCGATCAATAATATTCATAACTGTTTCCAGCGATCCGGCCTCAAAATGAAATGGCAGGGCTGAGTTTACAGCACCTTTAAATGAACACAGATTGATCACCTGATCTCGGAAACAATGCCCGTCGCTGAGTAACCAAATTTCAGGGGTGGCAATATCTTTAAGTTTAATGGCCGGTTTTTTCGCCAGCGGATGGTCGTCGTGCAGGTACAACAGCATGCCTTCGTAGAAAAGCGGTTTTTCATTGATGCGTTCTTCCCTGAGCGGAGTAACCAGGATTCCGACATCAAGCAAATCGCGGTTCAGCCGATCGATAATGTGAGCGGTCGTCAATTCCTCAACCATGATGTTGATGTTTGGGTATTTTCGTTTGTAATTCCCGATAAATAAAGGAAGCAGGTATGGCGCCAGTGTCGGGATAATTCCGATTTTAAGTTCTCCTGAAATTAAATTCTTATGATCTTTAATCAGGTTAAGTATTTTTTGCGATTCCTGAAGCGTAATCCGGGCCTGATCGATAATACGGCGACCTACATCTGTTGGGATGAGTGGTTGCTTGCTGCGGTCGAAAATGACAACTTCAAGATCTTCTTCCAGCTTTTTAATCTGCATACTGAGTGTTGGCTGAGTGATGAAACAATTCTCGGCAGCTTTCCCGAAATGTCTGAAGGTATCCACAGCAACAATATATTCCAATTGGGTCAGAGTGATCATGGTTTTTTAATTTGGTCTGCTAAATATAGGAAAAGACAGCACAAAAGCACAAGGTCTAATAGCAATAAAGTGAGCCGGTCATTTTTCAGGAAAGTTTCCGGCGTTTATGAGAACAGCATTTGTCTTTGCCATTCGAACAAGGCAACGGCCAGGGCATGCGAAACATTCATCGATTTACACTTGCCCGTCATCGGAATGTGAACCTTTTGGGCGCATTGTTCCAGGATCTCGTCCGGAAGGCCGTTTCGTTCGTTCCCGAGCAAAAACACGATATTTTCAGGTAATTTTTCCTGAAAAATATTTGTTGAATCCGCACTGGTTTCGATGGCAACAGGAACGGCTTCAGGATGAAGTTTTTGAAAAAACTCCTCAGAACTGCAAAACCTGAGTTGAACATGACCAAAACTTAAACCTGCTGTTTTTTTTATTGATGACAACCGGTGCCTGAAGTCTTCGCCAAGAATATAAACTTCGGTCGCCCCCACATTGTCTGCCAGGCGGATCAGGTTACCGATATTCTCCGGATTAATGATTTGCCAGGCAGCGATTATTGGCCGGACATTCAGCTCCGAATAGTTGCTGGCATTGAAAAAAACTACAGAATTTGTTTCCATCGTTCGCAGATTATCTTTTTCTTTGAAGCACAAATGAGCGATTTTTTAAACTGAAAACCATGAGGATTTTGAAAATAGTTGTTGGAATCTTATTTCTTGCTGTACTTTTTTCGTGCGGGAAAAGCTACAAAAAGCGGGCGGCCGAAAAATACGGGCATGCCGTCAGCCTTTGCGAAAATGGAGATTCGCTCACTGCCCTGCAACAGCTCGATTCTATTCCCCGCTTGTTTCCTGAAGCATTTGAAACGGTTACCAAAGCGAAAGAATTCAATAAAAAAATCAATTCCGAGATTTTATTCCGGAAACAGGATCTGCTCGATCGGGTAAATGCTTCGCTGGAAGAACTGAGCAAATTGTTTGATACCGAAAAAACGGAATACGACCGTTTTTTCAAATACATCCATAAACGACAAAATTCGGAACGACGCTGGAACCAGTCATTTATTCAGCTTCACCTCGACGAACGGGGAGAATTGTATATCTCGAGCAATTATTACGGAACTGAATGGTTAAATCATATTGGCCTGCGGGTTTACGACGGTGTATTTCAGGCCAAAACCGATTCGGTTTTACTGGACGACCCGAACAATCACCACAGCGAATTCATGAACACACACTGGGAAAAAGTGAGCTATAAAAATGGCAAGGACAATGGGGTTATTCAATTTATTGCCGACAATACCGACCGCAACCTGAAAGCTGTTTTTCTGGGTAAACGCATGTATTACATCGTTCTGGAACAATACGACAAACAAGCAGTGAAAGACGCACTCGCTTTATCCATGGCTTTGAAATACAGGATCAAACTCGAAGGAGAGATCAAGGCACTTCAGAAAAAAGCAAATTAAAAATTTACCTCGAAAGCATAATTATGATCAAGGATTCCATCACTTTTTAAAATATGGAATCCATTGTAAATTTTAGATCAGCTTCAGGATTTCATCTGCCGGCCGGGCAAGCACTGCATGAGAACCTTTAATGACCAATGGGCGCTGCATTAATTTTGGATTTTGGACCAAAACGCCAATCCATTCCTCATCGCTTAAGTTTTTTCCCTTGAATTCCTGTTTATATAATTCTTCGGTGGTGCGGATAATATCGGTCACCTTTAAGCCTGATTTGGATAAAAAATCTTTGATTTCGCGTGAGGTAATTCCTTCCTGCATGTAATCAACTACTTCTATTTCGAAGCCTTTTTCTTCCAGAAACTTAAGTCCTTCGCGGCTTTTCGAACAACGCGGATTGTGATATATTTTCATAACGTTCTGATGTCTTTTTTTGATGTAATTGTGATAATCAACCTGAGCCCTGAATTTCTGGCCACTCAGATTGACCTGATTGTTATACCGGTTACTTAATTCGCTGTCCAGAATTCTGGCTTTTGAATTGTCGCGCCACTGTATCCGGAGCAACTCTTTGAGTTCGGTCTTAATTTCAGGAGAATGTATCGGACAGGCCACCTCGATACGACGGTCCAGATTTCGCGGCATCCAATCGGCCGAAGTTATGTAGATATCTTCTTTTCCGCCATTGGCAAAAAGCATCACACGTGTGTGCTCCAGAAATTTATCCACGATGCTGATGGCCTCAATATTTTTACTCAGCACCGGATCATCGGTTTTCAGGCCAAATATTCCACGAATGATGAGTTGAATTTTAACCCCGGCCTGACTGGCTTCATACAGTTTATCAATCATTTCGGGATCAATCAGGCTGTTCATTTTCAGGATCATATAAGCCTTTTTGCCTTTTTTAGCGTTGGTAATTTCCTGATCGATTTTCTGGATGAAGAAATTACGCATCGAGAACGGACTGACAATGATTTGATTGTAATCAAAATGCTTGTAGGTGTGTTTGAAAAACTCGAACATGTTGGCCACATCATCCGAAATCTGCGGATCGGCCGTCAGCAAACCTTTATCTGCATAAACCCGGGCAGTTCCTTCATGGAAATTTCCGGTGCCGATGTAGGAATAATTACGGTAGCCATTTTTCTCTTTCCGCTGTATCCAGGCCAGCTTGCAATGTATTTTCAGTCCCGGAATTCCATTGATAACCTGCGCACCTTCTTCCTGAAGTTTATTCGACCAGAAAATGTTGGCCTCCTCGTCGAACCTGGCCTGTAACTCAATAACCACAGTTACTTTTTTCCCGTTGCGGATCGCATTCAAAAGCGCGTTTACCACTTTCGATGTTTCGGCAACCCGGTAGATCGTAATTCCGATTTCGCGAACTTTTGGGTCGATCGCAGCTTCACGCAGAAAATCGATAAAGTGCGAAAAACTTTGGTACGGGTAATGAAGCAAAATATCCTTCTGGCGCAATTTCTTCAGGATACTTTGGTGCATCGGTAAATCCTTATGCGGAATCGGAGACAGACTCTGATAATAATGCTGAGGTTTTCCGATTTCCGGAAAATTCATAAAATCCTTGTGGTTGTGGTATCTTCCTCCGGCAACGGTATTGTCGGCCCCGTCAAGTTTCATCTTTTTCATGATGAATTCGAGCAAATCTTCAGGCATATCCCGATCGTAAATCAGACGAACCGGAACACCGACCTTTCGTTTTTTCAGGCTGATCTCCATCTTCTCAATCAGGCTTTTCGAAATGTCATCGTCGAAATCGAGTTCCGCATCGCGGGTAACTTTGATGGTGTAAGCCTCAAAATGATCGAAATTAAATATCGGGAAAATATCGTTCAGACAGTAACGAATGACATCGTCGACCAGAATGATGTATTTTTTATTCCCGTGTTCAGGAAGAACCAGAAAACGCGAAACCGAGCGGCTGGGAACCCGGATTAAGGCGTAGGCAAATTTATCAGGAGAATCGGTTTTTGAAAGTTTTACGGCCAGATAGACCGATTTATCACGCAGGTACGGAAATTTAATTGACTTGCCCAGCATGATCGGGATAATATTGGGCAGCACCTTCAGGTTAAAATATTTCCGGACATAAATTCCCTGATCGTGTGTCAGTTGTTTTTCGTCCAGCATGAAAATATTTTCACTGGCCATTTCTGTCCAGATATTCCGGTAAATTTCCTGCGCTTTTTGCTGTTGCTGAATCACCGTCTCCATGATTTTATCATACAACTCTTCGGCAGTAAAATTGCCTAACAGCGTTTCGTCGCCATTGCCAAACTCGAATAATCGACGCACCGCGGCTACCCGAACCCTGAAAAATTCGTCGAGGTTATTGGAAAAGATACCTAGGAACCGGATTCGCTCGAACAGCGGAACTGTCTGATCTTCTGCCTCCTGAAGCACCCTTGCATTGAATGACAGCCAGCTTATTTCGCGATTATTATAATTGTGCGAATTTCTCATCATAATTATTTTTTATCCTGAACATTTCCTGAACCTCACTTTTTCAGATCTTCAAAACCCTGAGCCCGTTTTCGATCGCTTCCTGAAATACCGGCAAACCGACAACTTCATTTAAAGGAATGATCCGGTCTTTGGGTGGTTTATTTTCGTCCTGAAGAAACAAATCAAACCAACCAACATTTTGCCATTGATTAAGTTTATAACCGACGTTTTTAAATTCTGCACATTTGCGGTAACCGAAATGTTCATGAAAAGCCACACTCGATTCGTTCGGCATGGTAATTATGGCCAGCAAATCGGCAATCCCCTGGTATTGTACAATCTGGTTCAGGCTTGTATACAAGGCATGCGCAATCCGTTTGCGCTGGAAATCGGGATGAATGTATACCGAAACCTCTTTTGACCAGCGGTACGAAGCACGGCTGCGGTATCCGGAAGCATAGGCGTATCCGGCAACCCGGCCCTCAATTTCGCAAACCAGGAATGGCAGTTCGGCCATGATTCCCTGAATCCGTTCCCAAAAAGATTTTTCATCCGGAACTTCTTCTTCAAAAGTCACCGCAGTATTTAAAATAAACGGGGCATATATTTCAAGAATCCCCGGAACATCACGCTTTTCAGCAAGTCGAATAATTGGATTCATATTTTTTAATCTTGAGTGAAGAGTCTTGAATCCTGAATAATTTGTGCATAAACAGTCAGGATTCAAGACTCTAATATTCTACTATTAATTCTGGTCGTCGCTGAATTCCATCAGGAAAGCTTTGATAAAACCATCGATTTCGCCATCAAGCACAGCATTGACATTGCCCGATTCGAAACCGGTACGCACGTCTTTTGCTAATTTGTAAGGCTGAAGGGTATAGGACCGGATTTGAGATCCCCACTCTATTTTTTTCTTATTGGCATTGATTTTCTGTTCTTCCTCCTGACGTTTGCGCAATTCAAGTTCGTACAACTGCGATTTCAACAAGCGAAGTGCATTTTCCTTGTTGCCCAGCTGCGAGCGTGTTTCCGTATTTTCAATGATAATTCCTGAAGGCGCATGCCGGAGCCGGACACCGGTCTCAACTTTATTCACGTTCTGACCACCGGCGCCTCCTGAGCGGAAAGTCTCCCAGGTGATATCCGAATCTTTAATGTCGATTTCGATGGAATCATCAATCGCAGGTGAAACAAATACCGATGCAAAGGAAGTCATTCGCTTGTTCTGGGCATTGAATGGCGACAAACGCACCAGGCGGTGAACGCCGTTTTCGCTTTTCAGATATCCGTAGGCATATTCCCCTTCGAATTCGATGGTGCAACTTTTTACACCAACTTCATCGCCCGGATGATATTCCACCGTTTTCACGTTGTACCCCTGCTTTTCGCCGTAACGCATATACATGCGCATCAGCATTTCGGCCCAGTCGTTGCTTTCGGTACCGCCGGCACCGGCATTAATCCGAAGGATGGCGCCCAGTTTATCCTCCTCTTTCCGGAGCATATTTTTGGTTTCAAGCGCTTCGATTAACAAGAGCGAATTTTCATATTGCTGATCGACATCGGCCTCGGTGGCTTCTTCCATTTCGAAGAATTCGTACAGCACCAGCAGATCGTCCATGCTGCGTTCCACCTCTTTATATCCATCCGTCCAGACTTTAATCGAACGGATCACTTTCATTTGAGCTTCTGCTTCTTTGGGATTGTTCCAGAAATCCGGATCCTGTGTTTTAAGTTCTTCTTCCTGAAGTTGTATTAGTTTTTGATCGTAGTCAAAGATGCCTCCTTAACGCATCCTGGCGATCACTAAGACCTTTTACCTGTTCTTTAAAAATCATTTTTCAGTTTTAAAATTTACTTGAAAAACAAAAGTAAAAAATGAAACTTCATAATTCAATAATTCCCGTGAATTGTTAGCCGGATATGGAAATAACAGGGAAAAGAGGTCCTATTTCGGGCCCAATAATTTTTCAGCAACATTTCAGGACAAATTAAAATCTGAAAATAACAAACGAACGGATGCGATTAATTTCCCCAGCCCACTGTAGTTTCAGCAACAGCTGATGCCTGCAGATTATAGGTGTTTCCGCCTGGCTCATACAAGTAGGCAAACAATTTAACGGTGTAGGTTTTCCCTTTCTGCGGAGTAAATCCTGAAGCCCAGCCACCTCCATTTGCACTTATGGCGTATGATTTTACCGTATTGGCCAGTTCGGTACTTCCGAATACCTGTGTCGATCCGTCCCAAATGTGAAGCGAATAACTATCTGCGTCAGCAAGTAAATCCCATTCGATTTCGAGCAGTCCCGTGGTTGTATTAAATGCGGTTTTTGTAAAATTCGGGACAGGTAAAAACTTTTCGGTTAAAATATCCTGAAACTCATCTGTGGCACCATTTTCGAAAACAGCCGAAAAATTGTAGGTTGCAGCCAGTGGCAGTTCCGGACTAAATTCGGCATCGGGAGCTTCGTAATAAAAATTGGTCTTGTATCCCTGATTGGCTTTCAGCGAGATTGTATTTGTGGTTCCGTTTGCGATTCCAACAACAGTCACACTTTTAAACGAACTAAAAGTATAGGCATAAACCGACAATCCATGGACGGTGTTTGTTCCTATCTTTTTTGTGACAATGATCACATCACCGACTCCCGAAGCTTCGTCTTCGCTTTTATTGCATGAAACGATCAGGAGAGAAAGAAATAATGCGGTTATAATTTTGAATTTATTCATGGCTCTGTGTTTTTAAGTTTTCAGGTATTTAATGGTTCTAGATGCAATTGAATGCCGAAAGGTTGTTTTGATACAAAGATATTTATACGGCCCAACATACAAACTTTAAAGAATTAAGTTTTAGTATTTTTTCACATTTCGAAAAAACATCTTTCACATGATTCCTTAAATACTAAAAAAGTATAATCCTGAATTTCATTGAATTTGTATTTAAAGCCAAATCATGATAAACTTTAGAAATCGATTTTGAATTCAGGATTAATGTTTTACCTTTGCGCCACAAATTTTTCATTAACTGTTTATCATTTAAATTTAAGCAAAATGCCAGCAAAAATCAGATTGCAACGACATGGTCGTAAACGGTATGCTTACTATCACATTGTGATAGCTGATAGCAGGGCGCCACGGGATGGCAGGAACATTGAACGTATTGGATCTTACAATCCAAACACCAATCCTGCTACTATTGATCTCGATTTTGACAAAGCCATTGACTGGCTTGCAAAAGGTGCTCAACCAACCGACACAGTAAGAGCTATTTTATCTTACAAAGGAGTAATGTACAAAAAACATCTTTTAGGTGGTGTAGCCAAAGGCGCTTTCACTGCTGAAGAAGCTGAAACTAAATTCGATGCCTGGGTAGCCGAAAAAGCGAATAAAGTTCAGGCTAAAAAAGATGGTTTGGTTGTGAGTTCAGCCACTTCGAAGAAAACACAGCTTGAAATGGAAGCTAAAAAGAACGCAGATCGTGCCAATGCCATTGCAAAACGCAATGCTGAAGCCGCCGCTGCTGCCAGAGCTGCTTCTGCTCCAGCTCCTGTTGCTGAAGAAGTTGCCTCAGAAGAAGTTACTTCGGAAGAAGCTTCAACTGAAGAAACTGAAGCATAGTAATTAGCTCATTCCTGATTTTATCTTCGGATTAAATCAGACAATTTATAAAAGCGACAGATTTCTCTGTCGCTTTTTTCTATTTTTACCCCCATGGAAACAATACCCAAAAGTAATTGCGTTAAGGTTGGATTCGTTCTGAAACCGCATGGAATACACGGCGAACTGGTGATCCGGTTTCAGGAAGAATTTTACAATACATTGGAAGAATCTCCCAACCTCTTTCTTGAAATTGACAACCTGTTGGTCCCCTTCTTTATTTCAGAAGACGGATTACGTTTCAAATCCGGAGAATCGGTGATTGCCAAACTCGATTGGATCGACACGGATAAAAAAGCGAAGGACCTTTGCGGCTTATCGGTATTTGTAGATCAGGAAGACGTGATTGAATTCGAAGACGAAATGAGTCCGCATTCTTTGGTTGGATATCAGCTTTTCGGTGAAGAATTGGGATTGATCGGGATCATTACAGAAGTTCACGATTTCGCAGGAAACCTGCTGCTTTCGGTTGTTTACCAGGGGAAAGAAGCCATGATCCCACTCAACGAAGATTTAATTCTTCGCCTCGACGAAGAAAAACGCGAAATCGAACTTCAGATTGCCGAAGGTTTATTTGATCTGGACGAGGAGTAAAAACAAAAATATTTACCGCAGATTACACCGATTCACCCAGAGAAAAATTAATTTGATTATTCATATTCAGGCGTACTTCGGTGCTCTGCACCTTATATTTTTCCATCTGAATCATTCTATAGAGATTACGCAGTTCTGCTGCTATGTTTTTCTTATAAAAGATACATAGCACCGAAATCTTTGTTGAAATGAAATTCGGGTTGGAGTTTTGATCAAAAACCGGCAGTTTGAAACACCCCTGTACCAGTTTCATGTGATAGATCACCAAACCACCACATTCCAGGTGCAGGATTTTCATGCTGGTACACGAGCGGTTGATAAATATGTACACGTCACCATCCTGAACGTTACGTCCCATCTGGTTGGTCACCATTCCGCTCAGGGAGTATAAACTACGGCGCATATCGGTTGGGTACGAATACAGGTAATACCGCATTGATGATGTGAGGTTGAACATCTTATTGGCGGCTTAGAACCAGGAGCGACTGCAACATCTGCGAGTCGGACAACCCGTTCAGTTTTACACTCACCCCATTGGGGTAGCTTATCTCACATGAAAAGGCGGAGTGCAGAACTTCCTGGTTGTTTCGAACCGGAACCTGTTTTGATGGAAGGTGCTTCCCATTTTCAAAAACCACCGGGACAAATCCCCTTTTGGGCGGCAACTGATCTTTCAACTTGTGCTGCCAATAATAGAACTTAGCCTCGTTTATTTGCTGATTGACACAAAAATCACGGATGGTTAATCCGGGACCAAGAAACTCATCATAAATAACCCGGAATTTTTTCTCGTTGAACATGTCGATCGTCGTTTAAGTAAAATGTAAACTTAAAGACTCACTGGAAGAATTTTGGACGTAGTTCAGCGAATGGTTACAGTGATATTTGTTTTTGATAACTTTTGGCACGTTCATTTTAAACGGTTTTGTATGTACAATTGTATGTATAAAAAAAAGAGTTGCAAATTTTCACCTTTGCAACTCTTTGATTATCTGCGTGGAGAATATCGGAATCGAACTGATGACCTTTTGACTGCCAGTCAACAAATTACCCCTATACCATTTTATTGAAACTTCGTAAAGGTAATATATTCAATGAAATGACAAATAATTGTTTATCGTTATCTATTGAATATTAGTATTAATTTGTATCTTTATTGGGCAATTTATTGGGCAAATTTATTTGCCCAGTTTAACCCAAAAAATCATGGAACTAAAAGCGACAACGGCCATAGTATTGGACAAAAGGAGAGAAAAAAACGACAAAACATATCCGATAAAAATCCGGGTTACATACGACCAAGATAATAGAAAGTACGGCACAAAATACAGCCTTAATGAAGATGATTTTAAGCTACTTACAAAGAAAGGCAGGCATTCTGAAAAGATTGCAAACATAATAAAAGCATTGGACACAAAAAAGAAAATAGCCAATGACATTATCGACCAGATAGAGGAATTTACTTTTGAGGAATTTGAAAATTTGTTCCTTGAAAAGCGGGGAGATATGACCGATATTTTTAACGCATTCGATGAAATAGTTGGGCAAAAAAAAGAAGCCGGGCGAATTGGTACGGCCATTGGTTACGAATACGCAAAAAAATCATTGCAAAGTTTTGAAGCAAGAGGAACGAAAAACAAAGAACTGGAAGAAATAAAACCGCTACACTTTAAAAAGATTACAGTTTCCTACCTGAAAGAATACGACAGTTGGATGAGATCGGAAGGAAAGACCACCACCACAATAGGAATGTATTTAAGGAATGTAAGAGCCTTAATGAATACCGCCGTTAAGACCAATGTAATTAAAGCAAGTGCCTACCCTTTTGGAGTTGGTAAATATGAGATACCAACATCGAACAGCATAAAAAAAGCCCTTACAAACGATGAACTTAAAAAACTGTTTGCATACCAGCCGGAAGCCGGAAGCCCGGAGCATTATTTTTTTGATCTTTGGTTGTTCAGCTACCTTTGTAACGGCCTCAACATTAAAGACATTTTAAGGCTGAAATATTCAGATATACACGGCGAATCTTTAATCTTTGTTCGTGCCAAAACCGAACACACCACAAAGCAACGAACCGAAATAGAGGCCATTTTAACGCCAATAGCCAAACAAATTATTGAGCGATGGGGAACAAAACCAGTTCAGGCCGATAATTTCATTTTTCCTTTCCTGAATAAAGAAATGACAGCGGACAAACAGCACAAAGTAAAAGAACAGGCCGTTTGGCAGATCAATAAATACGTTAAGAAGGTAGCCGCCAAAATTGGTATTGATGCAAAAATGACCACCTATGTAGCCCGGCATTCCTACACCTCAAAGTTATTGAGAGCCGGAATAAGCATAGAATTTTTGCGCCAACAGTTAGGACATACCGACAGCAAAACAACCCTGAATTATGCCCAAAAGATTGATTTTAACACCAAGAAAGAAGCAACCAATTTACTAACCGAATTTTAAACGATATTGATTATGGAAATTTTTGATGACATTTACGATAAGGCAGATGAGTATATAAGAAAAGAAGGTTATAAACTTAGTAATCCGAAAGTAAGTATATCTTTCCCTGATAAACCGAATTCTAAGTACTCTTTCCCTTATAAAAGGCAGTCCCAAGTTCCATTTGATGAAAGATTAAAAGGTGAATTCTTTCTTTTTATTTCAAACTATAAAGAGGAACCCGATGAAAATGATGATTGGTATGCCCCAACTGAGAAACTATTTATCAAATATCGAATAACCCTTTTAAAAGAAGAATCATTAGTAAACCAATACTGGGCTGATTATGTTGAGTTTTTAACAATTCGGATTAATAAAAAGGAACAAACAAGTCAATCCTTAAGCGATCAAATAAAAATACCAAAGTTGAAAGAAAATTCAGAATTAAATGAAACCGAAAATTCAATTCCAAATGGACTTTCTCCATTAAACGGAAATAACCCCCGGAATGAAAAAAAAATGCTAACTGATGAGGAGTTTTCTAAATTGGTTGAATGGGTAAAATCATATTTTGAAAATAAATTAAGTATTCCTGACATTGACAAGCCAATAAGGAAAATCAATGCAACCCAAGGAATAATTGTAAAAACATTCACAGAACTATTTAAAGAAAAATATCCTTCAGCTTTTTTGCCAGATAGCCTTTTTGTTTTAATTTCTAAATGTTTCTATGAATACAGAGAAAAAACAGTTGAGAACCTAAGAAAAGCCAATAAAAACTAATCAAAAATCAGTTTCCGAAAACTCGTAAAAAACCCGCCAATTAAGCGAAAACCCGCTTTTGATGTTTGCAGAACACTTTAAAAACAGTATCATGCAAGCATCATTAACATTAGAAAATTTACCGGGAGCCGTTTACGAATTGTATCAAAAGCTTAACGGCATTGAATCCGTTTTACTTCAGTTAACCGACACCCGGCCAATGGGGAAAGAAAGGTTGGCAGCAAAAGAAGCCGCCGATTACCTCAACATTGCATTGCCCACGCTTTACGCGCACACCTCCCAAAAAATCATTAAGCACTACAAAACCGGAAAGAAACTTTCATTCCTGAAATCTGATTTAGATGAATTTTTGAATGAAGGCCGGAAACAGACAGTTTCTGAATTGGCCGGGGAAACCTTATTGAAAAAGCGGAGGAAATAACCATGCAGGCACAAACAGAAAAGGCCTGCAAACCTTCGCAGACCTCAACCGGACAAAACAAAAGTACAAAA
This sequence comes from Prolixibacteraceae bacterium, assembly GCA_049277435.1. Lineage (GTDB taxonomy): Bacteria > Bacteroidota > Bacteroidia > Bacteroidales > Prolixibacteraceae > Aquipluma. The sequence continues at coordinate 5,039 of JBASYJ010000082.1, read as the reverse complement.
TACTTTTCATATTTTAAAAAACCGATTACCAATACTTTGCCAGCTAAAAATATAAGTTTGGCCGAAGTTTACGACCTGGTAACTGGTAACGAATTGGCAGCAATAACCGAAAAAATCAGAACCGGAGAAGCGGACAAAACAAAAACGTTACCAAGTGTAACACCTTCAGGCACTTTCAGCACCCGAAAGGATGCCAATTTGCTCGAATATTCAGGTATAATTTGCGCCGATTTTGACCATGTGAATATTGGATTAAAAGACACATTGGCCGGGGATTCTTTTTTAAATCCTTCGCTTGTATTCGTTTCGCCTTCAGGTAACGGCCTGAAAGTTTTTATCAGCATAGACAATGCCACCGCTGGGAAACATTTAAGATATTTTCAAGCTTTACGAACATACTTTGCAGATACTTATCAATTGAACGTAGATGAGGCTTGTAAAAATATTTCTCGTGCCTGTTTTTTATGCCACGACCAGGAGTCCTATTTTTCAGATGGAAGTATTGACAGCGAAACCCTTTTAAGTATTCTGCCAGTAGAGCCAACATCGAAAGAGTTATGCGAACATACGCGGGCGCGCGAGGTTGACCAAGATTTTTCCCCAGTCACTACGCGCATAGAGGGTAATAACGCCGCCAACAAGGAAAATGTAATGCCAGCCCACACGCCGCCAATTTACCGACGACCGAGTGAAGATCTTAACAGACTGGAAGCAATCCACAACAGGGCAAAAACGGCCTTAATTCAATCAGGCTGGACAATTGAAGGCGAACAATGCACACGCCCCGGGAAAGATCCGAAAAACGGAATTTCAGCAATTTACAACAGCGACCCGAAAGATGGATTTTATAAGTTTACTGTTTATTCAGATAACGCCCAGCCCTTCGCCATTAAAGCTTATACAGATGCTCAGATCATTTGCCTGCTAGAATTTGCAGATAATTGGAAAGAGTGCATAAAGCAGTTGACAGCAGAACACCTAAAGGCGGAAAAGCCCCAGCAAACAGCCCCAAAAGAGGCAAAAACCGACGAATATATCAGAGTTGGGAACATCTATCTAAAGCAAATTACCAAAGTAGATAAACATGGGAATCAGTCAACTATTTACAGCACGATAGCCCGGCAAACTTTGATTGATGACTTCGGGAAAAGTTTTTTACAGCAGGTCAAAAAATATGATGGTTTTTGCAACGTCCCGAATAATTTGAACCTGAAAACGGAAATAGCCGGGAATCGGAATATGTACGAACCATTGCAACACCTACCAACCCCCGGCCAATGGCCAACAATTAAAAAATTCATGCTTCATATTTTCGGGAGCCAGTACGAAATTGGTTTAGATTACCTTCAAATTTTGTACCTCAACCCGTACCAGTTATTGCCGGTACTTTGCTTAGTTTCGGTTGAAAACAGCACCGGAAAAACTACTTTCGGGAACTTCTTAATAATGATATTCGGAGCCAATGCCTGTATGATTGGCAGCAGCGAATTAACCAGCCAGTTTAACGCTTCATTTGCTTTTAAATTAGCCATTGTTGTAGATGAAAGTAAGATAGCCAAAACCGACATGGAACGTATAAAAATGATGGCGACCGCCGGAAGTATCCAATTAAGACGGATGCACACCGACCACCAGTCTATTGATTTTTTCGGAAAATTCATTTTACTTTCAAATAACGAAAGGGATTTTATCAATGCTTCAGAAAATGACCAGCGTTTCTGGATTAGAAAATTAGCCCCGGTTGCATTCGATCCGAATTTTGAAGACCGATTAAAATCAGAAATTCCAGCCTTTTTATATTCCCTTCAGTTTCGCCAATTGTCCACACCGAGAGCCAGCCGGATGCACTTTCGCCCAGAACTATTGGAGACAGCCGAGCTGAAAGCAGTTAAACAGGAGTCTAAAAGTTGGTTGTTTAAAGAACTTGTTGAGGTTTTGACCAATTACATGAATGAAAAGAACCTTACTGAATGCCAATGTACTGCAAACGAAATTAAAAAAGAGTTTTTCAAAACTGATAACCGAATTGGAGTTTCAGACATACGGCGGACTATCCGGGATGAAATGGGATTGAATCCAACGAAAATAGCGACCCGATACAGGTTTCCAGAGGGTGCAGCAATTGGCAGCAATGTTGGAAAGCCCTATATCTTTTACATTTCAGACCTTGAATAGGTTACAAGGTTACTGTTTTGTTACAGTTTCGTTACACATTAATAGATTGATTATATGCAAATTATGGCCATTTGTAACTTTGTAACTTTTATTTTATAAATATTATATACTTACAGTATAGTATAAGTGTAGTATAGAAAGTATATAAAGGGAGTATATAAAGTTTGTCGAAAAATCGGTTACAAAGTTACATCGTTAATATTCAACAAGATAAGTGCAATTATTCATTTTAAAATCAGTTACAAGTTACATTAAACAATAAATATTAAAATTATGGAAATGCTATTTAAACACCGGATTACTAAGGAAATAACTGAAAATATTGAACCGATTAAAATTATTGCCCACACTAAATGGCTGGGTATATTTCAGGCAGATGGTTCATGTATTGAACTGAAAGCGGTCAATTTTTCAGATCAGACACGAATCATAATTGAGAATGGGAAAATTAGAACCGAAGGGGATTTTAAAGTAATTCATAGGACAGACACCCCTGAACAGACAACTGATATATGAACCATTTGTACAAATGCGAAACGATACGCGCGCGCGTAGTTGTTAAGCAAACAATTAAGGATTGAAAGAGGCTTCCAAATTGATGAAAATGACTAACACCCAAGATTTAACAATCTTATTGGCACACATGGCAACCGATAACCTCAACGGGCGACAGGTTTAAAATATTGATCCATTGTAAATAACAAGCGAAAAACAATAATATGACATTTAAAAAAGGAGAATCTGGAAACCCAACAGGCAGACCCAAAGGCGCAAGTAACCGAACCACTGAAGAAATACGAAATGTGTTTAGTGAATTACTAACCACAAATATTGAAAACATACAGGCCGATTTAGATAGCCTTGATCCAAAGGATAGGCTTGCAATGCTATTTAAGCTTTCTGAGTTTATTATCCCTAAGCTACAATCTACAAAAATGGATATATCGGCAGAAACAACCCCACAAACAATAAAAATCGGTTACGGGAATCTTACTGTTTTTGCCGCTGAGGAATCAAAGGATTCGGAAAAAATACAAAACAAATTAGATTCTGTTCCTCCCTAGCAAAAAGGAAGAATCAACTACTAATTTAAATAAATGATTTGTTATTATAAATTTTAATGCCATTAAACTATTCAATTTTAAAACTAAGCACATTTCCCGAAGGAGAAACTTCTGCGAAAGATGAATTTAGAACCACCGCCCCAAAACCATTTTTACCTCGAAATATTGTTTTTACCTCATAATTACCATTCAATAAAGGTGTTACAAAAGTCTGTTCATGGTCAAAACTGGCTGGATCGTTCATGACAGATTTAATATATTTTGTAACCGGGCGGCAACTTCCATCCCATGCAGCAACATATTCCCTTTTGAAACGATCAAACTTTCGGGCAGTGTGTAATCCGAAAGCAGATTGTAGCTTATTATCAGAGTACACCTCTATTTCTGAAATATTACCTAATGACATTAAGTTATATTCAATATCAAAATATTGAGCAGTGATTTGATCTTGTTTTTTACCCAGTTCAATCTTTAGAGTACTGTCAGATAAGTATGCTATATCTTTGATTCTAACATCTTTATTAATTTTTATCTTTACAATAACATTATCAAGCATTTCTTTCCTTTTGACTAATTCCTCTTTCGAGATTGTATTATTATTAACCTCCTGTTTAAGATCACTATTTTTTTGATTGGAACTACATTTCCCAATAATGAATAGGACTAAAAGGATTCCTAATATTATTTTAAATTTTCTCCTTTTTTCACTAATTTCTGGAGATAGATTTTGTTTCATGATTTTAGGTTTAATTAATAATTCTATCAATATTTAAAATGCCGTATTTTTAATAGTATTCAAAAATGAACCGAATGGTAGTTTTTTAACTGCTTTTTTAATATCGGAGCGTTTCTTTTCTCCTATCGTTGTGTGATTTAGATTAACATACACACTTGAAAAACTTGGATAACACTTTCCATTTTTAACAAAAATAGATTTTACATCTTGATTTATTAAAGCACGATTTATCACAGGAACATAAGAACTAATAATATGGCCACCCTTGTAATTATCATCTGGATAAGCTTCGGTAATAATTCCATTTTTATCTATTTTTATGATCCATGAAGAATAAATTACCTCACCTTCCTTTAGGCGCAAATACTTTTTTATGGTATCGTTAAGCAAAATCTCCATACTCTTTCCTATTCCATTATAGTTGTTGCCCGCCTGTAGATTATTTTCAATCTCGATCTTTTTTAAACTATCTCTCCTGACAATATCGATTGAATCCTTAATTCTGATAAGAGCAAGAGAAACTTTAATAGAATCATCTTTTTGCTTTTCTAAACTTTTACGCTTTATCTCTTCATTCATTAATTCTTTCCAATTTTCAACATAGGGATTTTGTACTACATTCCCGGTTTCGCTATAAAGTTGTGCGTGTTCTGCATAAAAGGTTGTCCCTGTAATAAATGAACCAATTTGAATAATATTATTGTCTTTTGTCTGATAAATGTGAATACTATAATGTCCATAAAGAGTTGTGTTCGTTTCTCCACTTAAAAAATTTTCATGTAGCCGCCCCTCTTGTAAATCACGAGTGTATTGTTCGTTATGAAATGATATTGTACCCTTTCCCTGAATATACAAAACAGTGTATTCTTTACTATATGTCAATGAAATAACCTCATTGACTTTTGTATTTGTTCCATTGTTCATTATAATGTAGCTTTTAGCAACTAAAGAATAACAGTCCTGTGCAAAGCATTTTGTAGATAATAGGAAAATGGAAATGAAAATGAAATTTTTCATCGGGCAAATTTTGATTAATTGATTGAATGGTTTTGACAAATATACAT
>JBASYJ010000081.1:0-3944 GCA_049277435.1 Prolixibacteraceae bacterium | reverse complement strand
TCGCCACTTGAAATGTAACCGGTTTTTTGACAAAGCTTTCAAATTGAGATTTTTGGTTGCTTGAGAGAGTTTTGGTTCAAGACAGAATTGTAGTTGTGAAATTTTTTGGATTGACCAGGCGGAACTTTTTGAGAATTTCTAAAATCGGTTTTTAAGTTTTCGGGGGTCGACAGATTCTTGCATTTTGAGAATTTGACGTTTTGAGGGAGCGAAATCCGTTGAGAAATTTTTAAAAGATTTTTTAAGTTTTTCGGTTGGACAATTTTACGTTTTCATTGAAAAGCAGACAAAATCGGAATTGAATTCGCGGACGGAGAGTTTGGACTTTTGGGGGAAATCGGTGAAATTTAGTTGACCAAGTTTTGAGAACTTCACAAATTCGGTGAATTTCAGTGAATCTTTTGAGAATATTATAATAAATAAAAATAATAGTTGTAATTTCAAGTGACCAAAATACGGCCAACAACATCAGCTACCCGGCAAGTTCGGCAGCAAAGGTTTTCGGTGGGCATCTTTCCGCTCAGGCTGCTTTTCGGCTTGACAGGAAACCGCCCGCAGTCCGCCCCTGCGTGTAGCTTCCTACGTTAGCGGTCATTGTAGGTGCAGTAGCATCGCTAATGTATAATTGACAATAAACTTAAGTAATAAAGAGACCCTTAAACAAAAAACTATGATACTTAAACCTAAATGCTTCGTTTTTATTTTGTTTCTTCTATTTGCAATAGCTTCTTCACAGGCTCAGGACTATCAAATTAGTTTTGCTGGCACTGGGGCTAGTGCTACTGTAGGTTCTGTAACAGTTGAGAACCTGACACAAGGCAAAAGTATTACCCTTAGCGGCACAGAGACACTTCATTTGGTTGCAACAATTACTGGGACACATCCAATAATAGATGGTGCAAATAATGCTTTACGAATTTACCCCAACCCCATGATTGACAACAGTACAATTGATTTTATTGCTTCTGCTCCGGGTAAAGCAAGCATTGAGTTGTTCGATATTGCCGGGCGAAAAATTGGGTCAGCGCAAAATACATTCACAGTTGGCGCTCATTCCTTCAGAATAAGCGGTCTCAGGATGGGGATATATACCGTAAAAATATCTTCACAAGCATACACATATACCAGCAAATTGGTAAGTAGCAGTACTTCCGATTCGGACTTGAGAATAAGTTACATTGGCAATAGTGAAATCCCCATTACCACAAAGGTGTTAAAAAGTGCCAATGCAGAAAAGATTATGCAATATACAACTGGTGACAGGTTAAAATATACTGGATCATCTGGCATTTACAGTACCATCGTTACTGATGTTCCAACCCAAAGCAAAACTTTAGCTTTTACTTTTGTTGCATGCACTGATGCCGATGGTAACAGTTATCCCGTAGTTCAAATAGGAACTCAAGTTTGGATGGCTGAAAATTTAAAAACCACAAAATATAATGATCGGAAGAGCATACAATATATAAATGGTAATATAGATTGGTCAAATCTTACTACTCCTGCTTATTGTTGGAATAACAATAATGCTGAAAATCGAAATCTATATGGTGGATTATATAACTGGTCATCAGTAAAAACAGGAAAGCTTGCTCCTTATGGATGGCACGTATCAACCGATGAGGAATGGATTACACTTACAACTTATTTAGATAGAGGTGTTGCAGGTGGTAAACTTAAAAAAACTGGTACCGGTAGTTGGGAGAGTCCTAATATTGGAGCTACTAATGAGACTGGTTTTACAGCCTTACCTGCTGGATGCCGCCATCCTAGCGGTGTATTTGATGGTATTGGTGCAAGCGGTTACTGGTGGACTTCTACCGAGAGTAGTACGGATAAAGCTTGGAGTTGGAGCATATCTTTCCTTGATGAAGACGTTTACAGGGTTGACACGAAAGATTACGGGTTTTCTGTTCGTTGCATAAAGGACGACTATACAACCATTCCTATAATTTTCACAGACTCAGTGACTAACATAACGACAACATCTGCTATTTGTAATGTCTCTATAGCTTATAATGGTGGAGAATCCTTAATTGAAAAAGGTGTCTGTTGGAACACGACTGGGACACCCACAATTTCAGATAATAAAACTATTGAAAACAACGAAAGTGTAAACTTTACCTCAAATACTTCCGGGCTTACTCCTTATACCAACTATTATTTAAGAGCCTATGCCGTAAATAGCAAAGGGATAGCTTATGGCGATCAAATTGAATTTAGGACAGATCCATTGGCTGATACAAATATAGTAACGGATATTGATGGCAATATTTATCATACAGTGACCATAGGAACTCAAGTATGGTTGATTGAAAACCTTAAAACAACTAAACTTAATGATGGCACTGTTATTCCAAATGTGACAGAAAATACAGCTTGGGGAAATAATAAGTCACCTGCTTATTGTTGGTATAATAACGACATTTCAAATAAAAATAACAATGGTGCATTATATAACTGGTATACAGTCAATACGGGCAAACTTGCACCAAAAGGCTGGCATGTACCAACAGTTGAAGAGTGGAAAACACTCGAATTAAATCTCATAACTATTTTAGGAGATATTAAATATGTAGCTAAGTCATTAGCTTCAAAAACAGATTGGCTTACTTCATATAAAGAGACATATGTAGTTGGCAATGACTTAACAAAAAACAATACATCAGGATTTACTGCACTTCCAAGTGGTTACAGAGCAGGAGAGTTTCGTAATATTGGTGAAACTGCATATTGGTGGAGTTCGGATAAGGAAAAAGAGGATTGGGCATTTACTCGTTTCTTATCATATGACCGAAGCAGTCTAACTTGGGATAACGATAATATGGTTTTGGGATTGTCAGTTCGCTGCATTAAGGACTAATTGATTTACAATAATATAAAAATAATGAAATTTGACCTTTTACAATTATTTTCGACATGTTAATATCTGCAATCAAATCATTATGTATACACGAAAATAAACAACGAACCGCTAACATCAGCTACCCGTCAAGTGCGGCAGCAGTGGTTTTCGGTGTGCATCTTTCCGCCCGGTCGGCTTTTCGGCTTGACAGGAAATCGCCCGCAATCCGCCCCTGCGTGTAGCTTCCTACGTTGCCGGTAAGTTTAGACGGGCTTAACAAGATTTTAACCAGAACTTTAAAATATGAAATTAGAAGATTTTATTTCGGAAAGTATTTCGCAGATTATTGGGGGGGTTATTAAAGCTCAAGACTATGCAGGACAAAATCAGGCTTTGGTTAACCCGGTCTCATTGAGACAATCCAAATCATCGGGAGACTCTTATTATGACGAAAATACGTTTAGACCCGCACAAATTATAGAATTTGACATTTCTGTGACAACAAAAGAAGATGACCAAGTATCTGGTAAAGCTGGAGTTTTTGTTTCCGTTTTTAAGCTTGGAATAGAGGGAAAAGGAGGAAGTGAAAATTTAGTTTCGAACAGAATTAAATTCTCTGTGCCAATTATGTTACCGACTCAAAAAAACACATCAAATGGATAAAATGGAATTCAAAATTGGGGATAAAGTAATTCATAAATCAAATTCATCTGTAATTTGGATTATAGAACGATTTGAAGAAAACGAAGCCTATTGCTCGACTATCCTAAAGGATACCAAAGAGCAGAAAAAAGAAAAGTTCGCTTTGACATCTATTGAAAAGTATTCACCACCTCAAGTAAGATTTGGGACTGTCGGGAGAACTAATCGTTGGTGAAAGAGAGTGAATCAAAATTAAAACCTACCGGCAACATCAGCTACCCGTCAAGTGCGGCAGCAGTGGTTTTCGGTGGGCATCTTTCCGCCCTGGCTGCTTTTCGGCTTGACAGGAAATCGCCCGCAGTCCGCCCCTGCGTGTAGCTTCCTACGTTGTACGCAATGCTGGCGCATAACACACGGCTAAAATCGAACAATCATGGGCAAATTTTCAGATCAGGTA
>JBASYJ010000080.1:0-8238 GCA_049277435.1 Prolixibacteraceae bacterium | reverse complement strand
TTTTTCATTCTTCTTTTCTTTACCACAGAGAACACAGAGTAAAAACAGAGATTATTTTCTTTGTTCTCTGTGAAATCTCTTTTTACGCTGCGGATAATTATTTTTATTTTATTTCAAATACAAAAGGCGAAGATGTGATATACCTGCCACCCTGCGTCGTGACAAATAAATGTGTCGGCTTTCCGGTCTGCATTAGGACCTGAGGCCGTTCAAAACGGCCGTATTTCTTCAGATTCGATGGTGCGGGTGGCTGTTTCAAATAATGACTGAAGCCAAAATAACTGATCTTCGGCTCCGACCATTGAATGCCATCATCCGATTCGAGGATAATTCCAACTTCATGATCAAAGCGCCCCATATCGCGGGCAAGCATAAAATAGCGCCCATCTTCCAGGTACACGTTTCCATCTTCCAGTTGCCGGTTGTTACCCAGCTTCGAATAATCGATGATCGGATTTCCTGAGTATTTTACATACGGTCCCTGGAGTTTTTCGGAAATAGCCAGTCCATATTTTCTGTTGCCTCGAATGGCCGGATTCACCGGATGATCATATTCTTCGGTGTTCCACGATTTATAATACAGCCAGTACTGACCATTCGGATGTTTCAGGAACGAAGGATTGGAGGTGCAATGGTCGTCCCAGGCACCCGTTTCACCCGCTTCAAGCAAAGGTTTTTCCGGACGTTCCCATGGCCCGTTTAACGAATCGGAAAAGGCCATGCCAATTCGTTTGGTATTGGTTTTTCCAGTTGAGTTGCCCATGTAAAACAGGCAATATTTTCCATCCACAAACTGAATGTGCGGATTGTGGCAGGTTGTAGCATCCCAAAATCCTTCACCCCGCGGCGCCAGAATTGTTTCAATTTCGGAATACGGACCTTCCGGCCGATCTGTAACGGCATGAGCGATCTCCGAACTGTTGATCCATCCAGCCATTCCGTTTTTGGCATCCCAGCGCGAAAAAAACACGTGAATTTTTCCATCCGGAGCCACAATCGGACTGCAGCCCCATACGTAATGGCCATCCAGTTCCAGAATCCGTCCCAAAGGTTTCAGGCGTTTGGCAAAACCCGAAATGTCGCCGGATTTGTATTTTTCTTCCTGAAAAGATTTAAACCCGGTAGCAAAAATTAAGCTTCCGGCTAAAATACTTTGTTGGATAAATTCTCGTCGTGTAGTCATTGTTATTTCGTTTTACTCAGCGGGTGACTTAAAGTCACCCGCTGAGTATACTATCTTGTAAATTATTATCGTACTAAAGTCACAGCCATCAGGCCAATGACTACATCGTTTGCTTTTGTTTCAAGCGTCATTTGCTTTAGTTCTTTATCCGGGTTCAGTGGCAAATCGAGCACAGAAGCTGCGCCACCGTCAATTTTTATGGTTTTGTTTTTCGACCAGACATCATACGTATCCAAATGCCATTCACCGGTTTTCAAATACAGCCTCATCGGACGAACTCCATCCACATGAAAAGCACGACCATCTTCGTAATAATCCTGTTCGATCGGCCACCAGGTATCCGGATTTACCAGCGACAATATTTCCTTTGTTCCATCCATATATTCAATGGTCAAAACACCATTCGTCATCCTGCTTTGCATGTGATGACCGCTACCTGCCATCAGGAAATAAATGTGTCTGGCATTGCCTGAAAGTTTCAGACTAAATGATTCGGGATAATTATCCCATATGGATGTGAATAGAATATTGGGGACTTCATTTCCCGGGGTGACAAACGGAATTCCCTGTGGTGTGGTGATCTTATTTGATATTCCGGCCAGATTTCTTAATCCTGAATCATCGATCAATTCAGTTTCCTTGTATGAACACCAGTCGCCAATACCCTGAATGGGCAGAGCCAGCGTTGGATAGGGTGAACGTGGCGACAAATATTGCTCATTAAAAATATTGGTGATCCGGTCGTTGAATCTTTCAGTCAGATTGATTGATTCATATTTCGAATTTGGAACAGGTGATACATTCCAATTCACTGCCTTTTCAAAATAAACTTCAGTACCTGCCTGAATTTTAACAGAATTGGTTCCCGGAATCAAAAATTCTTTACGAATCCTGATTGGCAATGAAGCTGTCCGGGCCATAACATGGATTATTTTCTTGAATCCATTGACTGAAATTTCGCAATCGCTGGCAACAGCGGTATTGTTCCGGATAGAAAACTGCAAATCATTTATTGTTTGACCTTCAGGAACGACAAGCTCAAATGGTTTCCGGAGTTCAAACGAAAGCGGCTGCCACCAGGTCATTTGTCGTTGAGCCAATTTCACAAAGATTGTCCGTAAACCCAGTTCGCCCTGAAGTTCGGCTCTAATTGAATGTTCACCGACACTGAACGACTTAAATATGTGCTGAGGATCGAAAAAATCCATAATAAATGCCTGATTCATTTGCAGGCTCAGGGTTTCGCCACTGGCATAAAAGCCTTCTGTATCCAGCTTTTTTAATGGACTGCCGGTCCAGATAATCACCACGTCAAAGGTCGAATCCTGTGGTGCCTCAATCACCAGTTCGGGAAAACCAATTGCATTCTCATTCAGTTTCCACTCGCAGTCATCTCCATTAATACGAATGGAATGAACAGCATCCAGTTCTGATTTTAACAACAATTTAAGTTTCAACGGTTTTGGGAAATGGCTTTCAATTTTATAGCTGTCTTTTTGTTCTTCCCGTTTAAACTGAATTTTCACATCCGGTGTTTCCAGGTTTGCAAATTGCCAGTCGGCAGGCCAGCCGGGTCGGATGGTGAGTGTTTGATTAATCAGATCAGGACTGACTCCAAAAAGACCTTCGATCATTGCCCGGGATGCCACACCAATTCCATCGGCAAAATCGCGGTACAGTTCACCACGAAACGCATCGTAATACGACAGCTGCCCGAAGTTTCCGGGACTTGTTCCAAGAAACATATAATCTAGAACAGTGCTTTTGGTTAGTTTAAACGCTTCATCCGGGCGGCCGGCCTGCCAGTATGCCAACGCGGTATTCAGCACTTCACCTGAAGCAACATTATTGATCGACCAATTGTATGGCATCCAGTTGCTTGTCGAAAGGGTATAAAACTCACCTTCTGGAAATCCGCTTATCCGGATCGGAATATGTGGAATAACTTTATCTACATATTTGGTAGTTTGCCAGGCCTGAAACGGATCGGCCAAACCTTCATCAATGGCATGATAAACGGTCCATAAGGCAGCCGTCGGATGAACAAGCTGATTGCCCAGAAGATCTTTATTTTCGGCAAACCAGCCTTTTTGCGGAAGCCACAACTGCTTGTCCACCGCTTTTTTAATTTTGTCGGCCTCTTCCTGAAAAGGTCCCGGATCTTTGCCAATCAAAACCGCCAGCTCGGCAGCCATTTTATTTGCCCGGTAGTTATAGGCCGTTGAATGAGTAACTCCACCGCCGCTGTATTGCAGGGCATCGCTGGCCCAAATGCAGCAATAAGCATCGTACAAACCATCCTTGTTCCCATCGAAATTCCGTTTTTCCCAGGCCAGGTGCCGCACCAGAACAGGCCAGCTTTTTCGCAGGTAATCCATATTGCCGGTCCATCTGAAATGTGACAACAACTGATCGATGAAAACAAGGTTCATGTCATAGTGGTGCGGTTTGTTTATCTTTCCCGTGCTCCGGCTGATGTATCCTTCAGTATACAAGGCGGTTCCAACTTCTTCTTTCTGCCGTGCCAGATGAGTATCCGGATCAGGAACAACCGGACCGGAAGCCGGCAGAATATATTGTGCATCAAAATAACCGCTAAAATGAGTTTCAGCCCGGTCGTGCCAGCCCAGCCAATCGGCGGAATAGGCGCCACGCCAGCCATTCAGCGGCATTCTCCACGCGATGGCTCCGTGCTGATATGATTTGCCGTCCCAAATGGCATCGGCGGCAATGCTCAATGCTCCTCCAACCGTGTTGATATACGGATCGGGAGTCAGTATTTTAATCCTTCCGGCAATTTTTTTACGCTGAAGTTCTGCTTTTTCAAATAATTCAGGCAATCGATTGTACTCCGGAAGCTGATCTGTTTCAGGATTGGCAATCAAAAAATATTCAGTAATTCCTGAAGTTAATTTGATCTTTCCTGCCAATGCCGGACTTGCTGCCGGATCTGAAACATAGAACTCAAGCGGCGTTTCCTGTTTGTTCGGATCCGATATTTTCAGCTGACTTTCAGGAGGAAAAACTCCGGATAAAAATTTTCTGTTTTTTAAGCGGGGGGCCTCCAGTTCGGCTACTGTTGGCTGGTAATTGTTTTCGTACCGCTCTGCTTCCGATTTGTCGCTGCCTGAACCGTAATACACCAAAAAAGTATTTCCGGAGAGCTTATATTCATTGTCCATGCAGTATTCCGGTTTCAGGTCGAAAGATGATTCAGGATCGGCTCCCAGATCACCGTCACGTGAAAATTTCTTGCCGGTGACTCCTCCAAAAGCAGTTAAAAGGCCGAGGGTTTCAGGAATATTCTTTGATTCAAGTTTTACAATCATTCCTTCAGCATCGCCAAGTGCCAATACTGTAATTTGCAGATTCCCTTTTCCCAGCATCGAATCGGTAATTGAATAAATCATCGAACCCGGGCGATATCGGGCAGTAATATTTTTTGCCTCAATCAACCACTTTGAGCCTTTTTCGTCGGTTATGCCAAAATGCAGGTTGCCACCCATTCCGGGCAGATACATGGCAAACTCCGGAAGATCACCAGCCTCGACACGAAATGCGGTATTTGTTCCGTAAAGTGCACGATTAAACCGATGCGTGCCATTCGAAATGACAAAATCAGAACCATCAGGATAGTAGCGCAGGGCACGATCATTATTCTTTAACGATTGAGCTGAAGCTTGAGAATGAATAACAGTATTGAAGATTAATCCAGCCAATAAAAGTCCTGAAAATCTCAAAAGAGAGACTGCTGTGAACATATGTGTTTTAGGATATAACTTCATTTAGCTATCGTATTTATTTTAAGTTGACCTCAACAAGTTAAGAATTTATGATCAAATTCTTCTGCTGTGTATGCAATTGTAAGGTTTCAATTATCCTTTGCAACCCTCCAGGATTATAAAAACCTAGGAGGGTTTACCCATTGTTTCAAAATAATCAAGTCAAAAACGTCAAAAAAAAAAGATAATACATCACATCCTGGGTATTCGATCCCAATTAAATTACACCTAAATCCCCCAAACGAGGGACTTATATGAGCTATAATTAAGCTTCGAATTATTTGTCTAATATTCAAAACCTTCAAAGCCAAGCTCCCTTCCCAATTTGAGGAAGGGTTGAGATTGGGATTAAAGTATTCCGAAATAAAAATACAAAGTTCGTTTTACCGGTTTGTCCATTTTATTCAGTTCGCCGGCAGGTCCCAGACTGCGGGTGTCGTTGCTGATTCCCATAGCCAGTTTGGTTCCAATCGGAGGAATTCCATCCAGAAACGAGATATCGCCAACAGGCAGAACCGGATAATTTTTAGGTCCTGATATTCCATAGAAATTAAACAGGCGAACAAACAGATCGTCTTCCTGAGCCACAACTGTAAATTTGCCATCGACCGTATTGAATTCCATCCACGAAACTTCAGGATAATAGCCCTTAAACTGAGGCAGGCCCCAGGTATTGTCTGCCGGCAGTTTGCTGTTGTACATGCGCTGATACACATCGAGCACCCCACCCTGCAGGCGGTTTTTCCAAACATGCGACGGACCTTTGCCCAACCATTTGGCGCCAATCACATCCGACTCCGGAAAATCGAAACTGATCCCGGTAAAATATTGCTCGCCGGAAACCTGGTATTCGTAGTCGCAGGCCAGCCAGCCACTGCTAAACATGGTCCACACTATTTTTTTCAGGTCTCCGGAATAGTCCATTTCGAGCGAATAACTCCGGTCACCTTTAATTGGTTTTATGCTTTCAAGTCTTGCCGATCCACTTACCAAAACCGGTCCGTTTCCGAACGGAACGGGCAATCCCAGATCGTTGGTAATTTTTGTGATTTTACCGCTGGTTTTACTAAATGTCACTGCAATTCCTGAGGCTTTCAGGGTATACAAACTATCCGTTTCTGATAGTTCGGTAATTCCTTTTTCTTCGGTTAAATCAGCCTTTTGCTGTTCAATCGGCAGAATATTATCTTCTTCGGTTCCGGTAGCTTTCAGTTTTTCACGTTGCATCCGTTCCTGATCACTGACATCCATTTTCACCAGCTGATTCACTGCGGTTTGATTTCCGTTCATTTTCCAGCTGTAACGGTAAATTTCTTCTCCGGAAGGATCAAAAACATTCAGGTAAAGCGCATCGTACTTTTTATAATCAGCCGGAAGGTCCAATTTCAACGTTCCAAATTCAAGAGGTTTTACCCCGGGACCGGAAACTGAACCACTTTTTAACACCTTGTGTTCAGCCTGACGATCGGTTACTGAACTAAAACTGACCAGTTGCCATTCGAAACGGCAATCTTTCAGGTTGGTAAAATGATACCGGTTTTCGAGTGGAATCGATCCGTCAAACTGATCCGGAAGTTTGGCCAGCTTAATTTTAACCGGACAATAAATTTCGCGGATGGCATAAAAACTGCCTTCCTTTTCGCGGTGAGGCCCCACAACACCGTCAGGTGCATTGACCCGGTTGACATCGATAAAACCATCCAGATCGGTACGTACAATTCCTTCGTCAACCAGCGCCCACAGGAATCCGCCACCTGCATTGGGTGTGTTCCAGAACAATTCCCAGAAATCGCCCAAAGCAGCGCCACCACCGCCATCGTCCTGAGCATGCAGGAATTCGGTTGGCATGTAGATTTTACCTTCAGCAAATATTTTTATTGAGCTGTAATACGTTTCGTAGTGGTTGCAGTCGATCCCGTTGAAATCGTTACCGGGCTTGTGATGCGCATGAATTACCGGACGGGCAGATTTGTCGTAAATCGCATAATCATCGTCCAGGTCCTTGTTGGTTCCACCTTCATTTCCATTGCTCCAGAAAATAATGGACGGATGGTTCAGATCACGGATCACCATTTCTTTTACCAGTTTTTCGCCCGGAACAGTGGCGTATGCATTTTGCCAGCCAGCCAGTTCGTCGAGCACATACAAGCCCAGCGAATCGCAGTAATCCAGAAATACCCGATCGGGTGGATAATGTGAACAGCGAACCGCATTCATGTTCATGGATTTGATCAGTTTCACATCATCCAGATTAATCTGATCATTCAGGCAGCGACCGGTTTCGGGCCAGAAAGCATGCCGGTTGATCCCCTTCATTTTTATTTTGGTATCGTTCAGGTAAATTCCGTCACCGGGTCGGATTTCGATGGTCCGGAAACCAAATTTTTCGGTAGTGCTGTATACTTCGTTTTTACCATCTTTCACCGAAACACGAACGGAATAACGATTTGGGGTCTCGGCGGTCCAAAGTTCCGGACTGGCAATTTTACAGCTTAAAGTAAGCAGCGAATCCCCCGGATTTGCAGGTGTATTACAGGTGACAACAAGCTTATTTTTTGCATCGAATATCTCAGCAGTAACCGATCGTTTTCCTTTCAGATTTTTTGGAAAAACATCCATGGCAAACGAACCGTCGGATTTGGCATCAATGGCAACACGTTCAAGATGTTCCTCCGGAAAAGATTCCAGGTAAACAGGCCGGAAGATGCCTCCAAAAATCCAGTAATCGGCAAAACGTTCCGCACTGTTCACCGACCGGTCGGCCGACATTTTGCTGACTGTGGCTTCAAGCAGATTATCCTGTCCGAATTTCAGTTTATCGCTGATGTCGTACCTGAACTGGTAAAACGCGCCCTGATGAATTTCACCGGCCGATTTTCCGTTAACTTTCACTTCGGTGTCGGTCATCGAACCTTCAAAAACAATATACACTTTCCGGTTTTTCCAGTCGGCCGGTACCTGAAACGAATATTTGTACATTCCTTTCTCATCGGCAAATTTGAACCTCTTGCCGTAAGTGCGGTAGTCGCGTCCGTAATCGTATTCGCCAAATCCCTGCTGTTCCCAGTGCGATGGAACTTCAATTTTCGTCCAGACTCCGCTGTTTCTTCCGGAGGTACAGAAAAAATCCCAGGTTTTGGTGTGGGTATTGTCTGTTCCGGAAAGGAAAAGTTTTTGCTTTTGAGAGGGAGATGCAATTGAGACAATTCCGAAGAATAGCAACAATAAAATCAGGTAAATTTGTTTGCTTGAATTCATAGTTATTTTTTTAAT
>JBASYJ010000079.1:0-19681 GCA_049277435.1 Prolixibacteraceae bacterium | reverse complement strand
ATTTGCGGGCAATGTAATAAGTTCCCCAATCCTGAATAATGATTCCGTCAACTTTTACTGCTGCCAGAAAAGATAAAACATCAATCAGCTGATCAAGCTCTTTATTTTTTATCAGCACATTTAAAGTGATGTAAACTTTTACGTTCTTCTCATGTGCTTTTCGAACGGCAAGCTGAAGCATGGGTTTTGTAAAATTATTGGCCCGGCCGCGTGCATTAAATTCCTGAAGTCCCATAAAAATAGCATCTGCTCCTGCATTGAGCGACGCATACAAAGATTCTACATTTCCAACCGGAGCTAATAATTCGGGCTTTTGTCTGTCCATCAGGATAAATTTTACAGCACAAAAATAGACAATTTGATAATTCAGCAATTTAACATCACAGTGAATCCGTTTTGGGCTCGCATTGGGCTGTTCCGACCGGATTATTTACTATAATTACAAAATGAAGATTGCAAGGACTTCTTATTTTTAACAAATCTAAATTACATTTTCAAGTCAATTTTGACATCTCCAGATTGCAATTTATAATTTCAAAAGCGTAGTTTTGCTGAATAAAGTTCTGAAAATGCAAAGCCTGGTTAACATTCACAATACTTTACAGGAGCAATCCACCGAAACCATCCGAAGGGAACTTATGGATGAAATAGACTGGAGCAACCGGATTATTGGAATTAAAGGATTTCGCGGTGTTGGAAAAACAACCTTTCTGATCGATATCGTGAAAGAAAGATACCTGAACGACAAAAGCTGTTTGTATGTCAACCTGAATAACTTTTATTTCACCAAACGCAAGATTGTATCCTTTGCCGATGAGTTTTATAAAACCGGCGGGAAAACCCTGATTCTGGATCAGATTCATAAATATCCGGAGTGGGATTCTGAATTACGCAGCTGTTACGACAACTTCCCCGAATTGCAGATAATTTTCTCTGCTTCACCTGTACTTCGCGTTCTGGAAGGAAACAATCCGCTTAAAAATATTGCAAAAATATACCATCTTGAAGGTCTTTCATTCCGCGAATACCTGAACTATCAGACGAATATGAATTTCAAACGGTATTCACTTCAGGAGATATTAAGAAACCATACAACTATTGCCCAGCAAATTATTCAGGAAGTAAAACCCCTGGCTTTTTTTAACGATTACCTGAAAAACGGATATTACCCCTATTTCCTCGACAACAAGGTTTTCTACAGTGAAACATTACTAAAACACATCAACCTGGCTTTGGAAATTGATGTTACTTACCTCAATCAAATTGATTTACAATACCTTCCAAAACTTCGGAAGCTGTTACAAATCATTGCCAGCCAGTCGCCTTTTTCGCCAAATGTCAGTAAAATCAGTTCCGATGTTCAAACGTCGAGGGCTACAATCATGAATTACCTGCGTTACATGAAAAACGCGAGGATTATCAACATGCTCTTTTCGAATGGTAACGAGGATGATATAAAAAAACCGGACCTGGTATATTTACACAATACCAATCTGATGTATGCTATCGACGAGGAAAACATAACCAATAAAATACTTCGTCAAACATTTTTTTATAATCAGGTTGGTTATACACATCAGATTAAAAGTTCTGAAAAAGCCGATTTCAAAGTTGATGGTCAACTGCATTTCAGCGTTGGCGGGAAATACACAAAACCGGAAGAGGAAGGATATTTCGCGGCAGCAGATATGATTGAAACCGGAAATGAAAACATTATTCCGCTGTGGTTATTTGGCTTTTTATATTAAAAAAGAAAGAGTAAACAAAAAAATAAAGAATCCGAACTAAAAATTTTTACAATGGCAAAACAAAAAAAGTTCATTACTTGTGACGGAAACTATGCTGCTGCGCATATCAGTTACATGTTCAGTGAGGTAGCTTGTATCTACCCGATTACACCTTCTTCAACTATGGCCGAATACGTTGACGAATGGGCAGCAAACGGGAAAACCAATATTTTTGGTCGTCCGGTTCGCCTGGCTGAAATGCAGAGTGAAGGTGGAGCTGCCGGTGCTGTGCACGGAGCGTTACAATCAGGTGCATTAACATCAACTTATACGGCATCACAGGGTTTGTTGCTGATGATTCCCAACATGTATAAAATTGCCGGCGAATTATTGCCAACTGTTTTCCATATCAGTGCCCGTGCATTGGCAGGTCATGCTTTATCAATTTTTGGCGACCACAGTGACGTGTATTCAGCCCGTCAAACCGGATTCGCCATGTTGGCTGCCGGTTCAGTTCAGGAAGAAATGGATTTGGCTGGAGTTGCACATTTGGCAACTTTAAAATCACGTGTTCCTTTTATGGCCTTCTTCGATGGATTCCGTACTTCACACGAAATTCAAAAAATCGAAGTGATCAGCAAAGAAGATATGCTTCCGTTGATCGACATGGATCTGATCCAGGAATTCCGCGACCGGGCTATCAATCCTGAACATCCTGTAACACGCGGTACTGCTCAGAATCCTGATATTTTCTTCCAGGCAAAAGAAGCATCAAACCGTTTCTATGACGCAGTGCCTGATATCGTTGAAGCCTACATGCAGGACATCAAAAAAATCACTGGCCGCGAATACCACCCATTTACATACTACGGTGCAGAAGATGCTGAAAACATCATCATCGCGATGGGTTCGGTAACCGAAACTATCCGCGAAACTGTTGACTACCTTGCTGCTCAGGGCAAAAAAGTAGGTTTGATGAGTGTTCACCTGTATCGTCCTTTCTCTGCAAAATATTTCATGAACGTATTGCCAAAATCGGTAAAACGCATTGCAGTACTCGACCGCAGCAAAGAACCTGGTGCAAACGGTGAACCAATGTATCTTGATGTTCGCGAATTATTCTACGGAAAAGAAAATGCTCCTTTGATTGTAGGTGGACGTTTCGGTTTGGGTTCAAAAGACACCACTCCTGCTCAGATTCTTTCAGTTTACGAAAACCTTGAACTGAATGAACCTAAAAATCAGTTTACAATTGGTATTGTTGATGATGTGACCTTCAAATCACTTCCGTTGAAACCAGAAGTAAATGTGGCCCCGAAAGGAACTTACGAAGCAAAATTCTACGGTTTGGGATCTGACGGAACAGTTGGTGCCAACAAAAACTCAATCAAAATCATTGGGGAAGCCACCGATAAATATTGCCAGGCTTACTTCGCCTACGATTCAAAAAAATCAGGAGGATTCACTTCTTCACACCTTCGTTTCGGCGATGTGCCAATCCGTTCAACCTATTTGGTAAACTCACCCGACTTCGTGGCTTGTCACGTTCCGGCCTATGTGCATTTATATGATGTATTAAAAGGTCTGAAAAAAGGAGGTTCGTTCCTTCTGAACTCGATCTGGAGTGCGGAAGAAACCAAAGACAGATTGCCTGACAGCATGAAAAAATACCTTGCTGAAAACGAGATCAAATTCTATATCATCAACGGCACCCAACTGGGTGAAGATATTGGTTTGGGTAACCGCACCAATACCATCATGCAATCGGCTTTCTTTAAAATTACTGAAGTAATTCCATTCGAAACAGCAGTTTACGAAATGAAAAAAGCCATCGTAAAATCGTATGGCAAAATGGGAGAAAAGGTTATCAACATGAACTACGCAGCGGTTGAAGCCGGAGCAAATAACGTAGTGAAAGTTGATGTGCCAGCTGAATGGAAAAACCTGGTAGTTAAAACTGAAGTTGACAACAGTGTTCGTCCTGAATACATCACCAACATTGTTGATGTGATCAATGCACAGAAAGGTGACGACCTTCCGGTAAGCACTTTCCTTGGTGCTGAAGATGGTACTTTCATGGCTGGAACCGCTGCTTTCGAAAAACGCGGTATCGCTGTAAATGTTCCTGAATGGCAGGCTGAAAACTGTATTCAGTGTAACCAGTGTGCATACGTTTGTCCTCACGCTGCGATCCGTCCGTTCCTGATTAACGAAGACGAAATGGCTAAACTTCCTGAAGGAACAAAAACCATCCAGGCAGTACCAAACAAACAGTTCCCGGGCTTGAACTTCAAAATCCAGGTGAGTGTACTTGATTGTACCGGTTGTGGTAACTGTGCCGATGTTTGTCCATCGAAAACCAAAGCTCTTGAAATGAAACCTCTGGGTACACAGGAAGCTGAAATTAACCTTTGGAACCATTTCGATACTAAAGTATCTTACAAGGAAAAAGTAGTTGAAAAAAATAAATCGGTTAAAAATTCACAGTTTGCTCAGCCATTGTTCGAGTTCTCAGGAGCTTGTGCAGGTTGTGGTGAAACTCCATACATCAAACTGATTTCGCAGCTTTTCGGCGAACGCATGATGGTTTCAAATGCAACTGGTTGTTCTTCAATTTATGGTGGATCGGCTCCTTCGACTCCATATTGCAAACACAAGGAAAGCGACAAAGGTATTGCCTGGGCAAATTCATTGTTCGAAGACAATGCTGAATACGGTTTTGGTATGGCTGAAGGTGTTGCCGCTCAACGCGACCGCATTGAGGCAATCATGAACGGTGTATTGGCAAACGGTGCAACGGATGCTGAAAAAGAAGCTTTCACTGCATGGATCGAAAACAAACAAAATGCTGAAAAAACTCAGGAAGTTTCAGACAAAGTGCTGGAAGTTCTGGCAGGAAACACTGCTGATTATGCCAAAGACATTATTGGTTTAAAACAATATCTGGTTAAAAAATCACAGTGGATTTTCGGTGGTGACGGTTGGGCTTACGACATCGGTTACGGTGGTCTGGACCATGTTTTGGCTTCAGGTAAAGATGTGAACGTTTTGGTGATGGATACCGAAGTGTATTCAAACACCGGCGGACAGGCATCGAAATCGACTCCGGTTGGTGCTGTGGCTAAATTTGCCGCTTCAGGAAAACGTATCCGGAAAAAAGACCTTGGCGTAATGGCTATGTCGTACGGTTATGTGTATGTAGCTCAGGTGGCCATGGGTGCGAACCAGGCACAGTACCTGAAAACCATCCGCGAAGCAGAGGCTTATCCGGGACCATCACTGATCATTGCTTATTCTCCTTGTATCAGCCACGGTTTGAAACAATCAATGGGCCGCACTCAGAACGAGGAAAAACTGGCAGTCGAATGTGGATACTGGAGTTTGTACCGTTTCAACCCACAATTGGAAGAAGAAGGCAAAAATCCAATGGTTTTGGATTCGAATGCACCTGACTGGACTAAATTCCAGGCCTTCCTGAATGGTGAAGCGCGCTACACCTCACTAAAAAAAGCATTCCCTGAAGTTGCTGACGAACTGTTCAAAGCATCGGAAGAAAATGCAAAATGGAGATACAACGGCTACAAGAGAATGGCCGCTCAGGATTATTCACCTGCTGAATAAAAACCAATCCCAATATGGTCTGAAAGAAGAAGCGAGATGTATTGAAAAGAGAAAAGGTGAAAGAGATGCACATCACATGCTGATTTTATTACGACCTTCCAGAAAAACCCCGGAGTACCAGTTACTTCGGGGTTTTCTTTTTCATAGCCACCAATATAATTTTTGCCACAAAAAAAATCTAAGTAAAATCAGGATTCAACTATCTTTCGGCAAACCGGAATACTAATTCCAAAAATGTTTATTTTTATGAAAAATTAATCTTAACCAACCATGAAACGAAGAAACTTTTTAAAAAGCACAGCTGCAATTGCTGCAGTAGCTGCTTCAGGAAGTACAATGGCATCGGTTCAAATGCCGGCCACGGAAAAAGAATTTTACGAATTCAGAGTTTATCAATTGACAGGCGGAGGCTCCAAAGGGATATTAAAATCCTATTTCACCGAAGCACTGATGCCGCTTTTCAGCAAACTGGGGATCAAACTGGGCGCATTCGAAGAATTCGACAAGGAAGATCCACCAAAACTTTATACACTTTTCGCATTTCCATCACAGGCTGTTTATTTTAAACTTCAGGAAGAACTGGTTAGCAACGCGGCTTATCTCGATGCAGCCAAATCATATTTCGAAATACCGGCATCCAAACCTGTTTTCGAACGTTATGAAACTTCGTTAACCGAAGCTTTTGCCAGCATTCCCAAACTTCGCACTCCGGATAAAAACAGGGGATTATTGGAACTCCGGACCTACGAAAGTTACAACGAAGATGCCGCCCGCCGGAAAATCACCATGTTCAATGACGAAGAATTACCCTTGTTCGATCAGGTAGGATTGCACCCTGTTTTTTTCAGTAAAATGCTTTCAGGAAAATACACTCCTGCACTGATGTACATGCTCTGGTTTAAAGATATGGACGAACGTGATATCAACTGGAAAAAATTTGTGGATAGTGCAGAATGGAAAACCATGTCGGGCAAAGCCATTTATGCCGACACAGTAAGTAAAGTGCGCAAAAAATTTCTTACACCAACAGATTACAGTCAGATCTGATGAAATTAAAATCGTTTTTCGTTTCAGGAATAATCATCGCGTTATTTATATGTAGTTGTACAAGTACACGGTATCTTACCGACCCAACCAGCATTGGCCGTCAGCACGACATGAAAAAACACCGGACCGGCGTGAATGCAGGAGATATTATTCTCAGTTTCGTAAACCTGTTCATTTCAGGTACACTGGATACTGAATATGAAATGAGCCAGAGTGAGCGGGCTTTTAAACGGATAACTGTTGAGAACGAATCGTCGGACACCTTGTTTGTGAACATGGTTACCGACATTGTCTGGAAAGAAACCGGATATTGCGACATTATGGGCATTGTGCTGCCTCCGGGGAAAAAACAGCGTTTATTGGCGCCCTACCCTGCCGCTTACAATGTTTATTTCAGAACCAATTATTCGGACGAAGAAAAAATTGAATTCCGCACCGACAGTAAACACCGCAAAATCACACTCCGCGCGAACATGACCGAATGGTTGGAAGAGGAAGACAATCAAACTGTAAATCCTGACTTAAATTCCGGAAACTGATTATATGAATGCAGAACTTTTCTTGATGCGAAAATTCTGCATTCATATTTATTACTGCCGATGCATATCAATATAGCTGTCAATCATCTTGTTGTAATGATTCATCAGATCTTTGATGATTGGGAGGCGAGTATTGAATTCTGTCTGCCCAATTGATCGGACCGGCAAAACTTTAGGCGAAGTACCGGTAAGAAAAACGGCATCGTAATTTTCTATTTCATTGGCAGCAACCGCAATTTCTTTTACCTGAAAATTCAGTTCAGCAAGGCATTCTATTACTTTTTGACGGGTAATTCCAATCAGCACTTCCGATTCAGGAGCAGTATAAAAAACATTTTCCTTCATAAAGAACACATTCGACCGGCTTCCTTCAGTGATTTCACCCCGATGATTGACCAGTAAAACTTCAAACAATTCGTGCGATTTGATGTAATTATTTACCCTCTCTCTCAGATTTCCAACCAAAACCTTGGCATTCGGATTTTCACGTTCAGCGAAATAAAGTTCGGTTTTTAC
The DNA here is from genome assembly GCA_049277435.1 of Prolixibacteraceae bacterium. Lineage (GTDB taxonomy): Bacteria > Bacteroidota > Bacteroidia > Bacteroidales > Prolixibacteraceae > Aquipluma. The sequence continues at coordinate 12,231 of JBASYJ010000079.1, read as the reverse complement.
GCCATTTTCATAGTCATCCGGACTGGGATAACTGTGCTCAGAAAAACTGAATTCCCAGGTAATCTCATTTTGAGTGCTAATTCTTTCGATCTTTATATTTCCATCGGATGCTGAATTTAATTCAATTAGTTCATCAATTTTTGCTTTAAATTCCTGAAAATTTAATTCAGCCTGCACGTAATAAAAATCCAGTGACTTTGTCAGCCGGATGTAATGCTCTTCCAGAAAAAGTGCAACTCTACGAATAACACGGAGAACTTCATAAACCGAAACTTCGCCGGAATTCGAAATTGCACCGGATTTTACACTGTTTTTTTTCTTTGAACTTATGATTATTTTCATACCATACTTAACTTAACTTAACTTAAAAACATGTTCTTTGCCCACGCCATCAACGATTTTCAGCAGAGCAAAACCTCTGTTTACAATCTATATATCAGCAAATTAATCCAGAGTCCGATGAACATTTCAGAACAAATAATGTTTGCAATAAAAAACAATCTGATGAAACACAAAATTGCAATAAAAATAACGCTTATTTATTTTACTGCCGGTTTTCTCTGGATTCTTTTCTCGGATAAAATCCTGGAACAAATGGCAGGTTCATCAGATGTTCTTTCTCATTTTCAAACCTACAAAGGATGGTTTTTTGTAAGTTTTACCGCCTTTCTGCTGTATTTACTTATCAAGAGCGAAATTTCAAAAAAAAATAAAATCGAAACAGATCTGGAACAGGCAAAAATTAAAGCTGAAGAATCTGACCTGCTCAAATCTGCTTTTTTATCAAATATGTCACATGAAATCAGAACTCCGTTAAATGGGATTCTCGGATTTAGCGAACTTTTACTCGATGAAAATTTTGGCGAAGAAGACAAACGAATTTTTGCCCGACATCTTTCGAAAAACGGTCAGGATCTTCTGAAACTGATTAACGACATCATGGACATTTCCAGAATTCAGCAAAATCAATTCCAACTTCAATCCAAAAAGTTTAATCTGAATAGTCTTTTGGACGTTATTTATCTTGATTATCAGCACTCTGAACATAGGTTAAACAAAAACCAGATCGATTTCAGATTAATAAAAGGTGCCGAAGATTCGGATGTTGAGATTTATTCTGATGCGGTCAGGTTCACTCATATTTTTCAGAGATTATTGAATAATGCATTTTTTTACACCAACGAAGGATTTATTCGGTTTGGTTACATCGTAAATGAAGGAGCTTTTGAATTTTTCGTGGAAGACTCAGGAACCGGAATAGAAGAAATAAATCAGAAAATGATTTTTAAACCTTTCTTTAAGGGAACAAAACACATTGTCGGCAATAAAGGATTCGGACTTGGCCTGGCCATTAGCAAGGGGCTGGTAAAATTGCTCGGCGGGGAACTTGAATTTACTTCGAAACCCCGGTTGGGAAGTAAATTCTTCTTCAGGATAAATAAACTTTCATTATTCGATGAACCGATTAATCCAAACAAAAACCAGATGCTTAAGTTTAATGGAACAGAGATAAATTCGCTTGAAAATAATTTAATTCAGTATTAGAATTAATGAACAATTTAAAACAAGAGCCATGAAACGGGAAGTATCATGGCTTTATTTTTTGAATTAGCAGGAGGATTATTTTCTTGTGGCGGCAACCACTCCCCTGAAATATCCAATCGATTCAGCGATTCCCATGAACGGATCTACCATGTCTTTTTCATGTTCGAGACTTATCACTCCTGAATATCCAACTTTCCGGAGCATCTTTACCAAAGCCGGAAAATCAATTACTCCACGTCCAACCTCAAGTGAATATCCAAGTTTTGTTTTTCCGGTCACATCCTTCAAATGAATATCGAATACCCGGGACTGGTATTTTTTCAAATCAGCCACCGGGTCTTTTCCGTTCCGGGTATCGTGACCAATATCCAGACACATCCCCAGGCGGGGATCAAGATCTTTTACGTGATTCCACACATCTTCAGCATCTGGATAAACAGCGATATCGGGACCATGAAGGTGAATGGCAAAATTAAATCCGTATTCCTTTATTTTTTTATCGACATAAGGAAGAAGTTCGTAGTTCGGAACTCCCACAATCAGTTTCACGCCAACACGTTTTGCATATTCAAAGGCATTGTCGATTTCCTGTTCAGTTTTCATGTAAATTGGTCCAACAGCATAGCCGGTTACTCCACTTTCTTTCAATTTGGCATGAAATACGGCAATTTCTTCGTCGGTACTTTTAAATGGCAAATGGAAATCTTTGATACAGAGATAATGGACATCAGCACGTTTGAGGGTCGCAAGTGTTTTATCCAGATCGAATTTCAGGAAAGTATAACCAGCCATGCCAAGTTTAAACTTTTCTCCGGTTTCAGGAGCCGGCTGCTGCCCCGGACGTTGCTGTTCCTGGGCATTTAATGACACTCCGGAAAGAAGCAGGAAAATCAGGAAGATAAAATATTTTTTCATGGGTTAATTTTTGGTTTAATTTTTCAGGAAAACAAAACTATCAAAATAAATCGAATGAAAACTTTGATGAAGCACCAAATCCGATTCTGCTGATAATTAAAAACGAAGGCTGACAGGCAACCTTAAAAAGATACTTCAGTATAAATTTTTATTGGTTAACCTGCATATGTTTAAATTTTTCCGGTTTATTGAAAGGAGGTGTTTTTGTCAGTAATATTTCTATTACACCCTATTCCGAAGACATGTAAAACAGGTCCAGGCCTGAATTCAACAGTTTATTGTATCAAATCCTTTAAACATTTATGACATGAGTGAATCGAATCAAAAATTAGGATTAGGATGGCTACCCGACTATCCGGATTTCAGGGATTATACCATGGAACAGGAAACTGTTAAAACTCTACTCACAAAAACAGGCATTTTAAAAAAGAACAAAAATGTCCTGCCGGTTTTTGTCGATTTACGTCCATGGTGTTCACCCATTGAAAATCAGGGTTCCTTAGGTTCCTGCACGGCCAATGCCGGAGTGGGAATGGTTGAATATTTCGAACGGAGGGCATTTGGGAAACACACGGATGCCTCAAGACTGTTTTTATACAAGGTTACCCGCAATTTATTGCACTGGACGGGCGATACAGGTGCATTTCTCCGCACAACAATGGGAGCGATGGTTCTGTTTGGTGTTCCGCCTGAAGAATACTGGCCCTATCTGATTTCCGATTTCGAAAAGGAACCGCCGGCATTTTGTTATGCGTTTGCCCAAAACTACCAGGCAATAAACTATTACCGGCTCGATCCTCCCGGAACTTCAGCATCCACACTTTTAAACCGCATCAAAACCAACCTGTCGGTAGGTTTGCCTTCGATGTTCGGATTTACCGTATACAATTCGTACGTCCAGGCATCAGCCACAGGGAAAATCCCCTTTCCCACGCCAGGTGAAAAAATTGCCGGTGGACATGCTGTTGTTGCTGTTGGCTACGACGACGGAATGAAAATCCTGAATTCGAATCCAAAAGCAAAAGAAACAACCGGCGCGCTCCTGATCCGCAATTCTTGGGGCACAGGCTGGGGAAATTCAGGATATGGATGGCTTCCCTATGATTATGTATTGAAAGGACTGGCAACCGACTGGTGGTCGTTGTTAAAAAATGAATGGATTGATTCAGGTGAATTCCAATAAACTATACCCTACACTGAAAGTTGATTTCATTTCAAGAATGATTTTTTGGTCATCAAAAATCTTTTCAGGGACTACGTATGAAATGGGTTTTAACCGTCTATTTACAAAACGTAGCCTCTGAAAAGAGGATGCTGATACTTTTTTTACGTGAGAGAGATTGGGTACGAAGAGCCGTTTTTATTTAATTAATGATTATTGTTTGTTTGTTTATATTTAGTCATATTTTATTTAATTCCAACACTCAAAATGAAGTAAAAACGCACAAACAAAAATCGGTCATTTAGTCAAAAAACATTCATTTTCAGAAAAATAGAATTAATACAATCAGACCGTGACAATTGATATCTATCACAATTCTTAATTTATAGTTTATTTACAAACTAATAGTAAATCATTTAGGAAAAATATATTTTTACATTCTAATTGTAACATCTACAATATCTGTAAAAATCGCAGAAATTAAATAAAACCTAAACTATGAAACGAACAATTTATTTGGCAATACTTTTATTTAGTCTGGCAGCCTGTTCTCAAAAAGTATGGGAAAAGACTCCGGAAGGAGTCATTCTTCATCCCAAATCTAAAACTGAAAACGGAGCAAAAACTGTTAGTCTGAAAGTTCTGAATGACCGGATTATCCGCGTTACAGCTAGCCCAGCTAACGAAATATCCAACTCGAAAAGTCTTTGTGTTATTGATCAGGCACCCGAAACTACTCCATTCGAGGTAATGGAACAGAACGACAGTCTGGTCCTTTCAACGGCCAGAATTATGGCCAAAGTTTCGATTCAGTCGGGCGAAGTGGTATTCTACGACGAAAACGGCATAAAAATCCTTCAGGAACGCGCCAACAGTGGTAAAACATTTTCGCCCATCACAGTTGAAGGAACCAATGGTTATTCGTTTTCGCAGACTTTTGAATCACCTGATGATGAAGCATTTTTCGGACTCGGACAACACCAGTCCGACGAATTTAATTACAAAGGACGCAATGAAATCCTTTATCAGTATAACACCAAAGTTTCGGTGCCATTTGTTGTTTCAAATAAAAACTATGGCTTGTTATGGGACAATTATTCGGTTACCAAATTTGGTGATCCACGTGATTATTCTGAAATGGATTTATTCAAACTAACTGATTCAAAAGGAGAAGAAGGTGGGTTGTCTGCTTTTTACTACACCAATTCGGATACCAACCAGGTTTTTACCGAACGAAAAGAAGCCGCCATCGATTACGAAAACCTGACTACCATCAAGAAATTCCCGGAAGGTTTTATATTTAATAATTCAACAATTGTCTGGAAAGGCCAGATTGAGCCAAAAGAAACCGGTGAATATCATTTCAAGTTGTATTATGCCGGGTACACCAAGGTTTACATCAACGACGAACTGGTTGTTCCCGAACGCTGGCGAACTGCCTGGAATCCGAACACCTTTAAATTCACACAAAATCTGGAACAAGGCAAAAAATATTCGATTCGTCTGGAATGGAAACCAGATGGAGGAACCTCCTACATTGGTCTAAAAGCGCTGAGTCCCCGACCTAAAGCTGATCAGAATGCACTCTCACTTTCTTCTGAAATGGGCGATCAGATCGACTATTATTTCATCCGGGGAAACAACCTGGATGAAGTGATCAGTGGTTACCGCCAGGTGACCGGTAAAGCTCAGATTATGCCAAAATGGGCCATGGGGTACTGGCAAAGCCGCGAACGTTACAAATCTGCTGACGAACTCATCAATGTGGTGAAAGAATACCGCAAACGAAATATTCCGCTCGATAACATCGTACTCGACTGGAGTTACTGGCCAACCGAGTCGTGGGGTTCGCACGATTTTGACACAGCCCATTTCCCCGATCCGGCAGGAATGGTAGATAAAGTTCATGAGCTGAATGCTAAAATTATGATTTCGGTGTGGCCCAAATTTTACCATACCACCCAAAATTACAAGGATTTCGACAGCAAAGGCTGGATGTACCAGCGAGCCACAAAAGACAGTGTCCGTGACTGGATCGGTAAAGGTTACATCGGTTCGTTTTACGATGCATACAATCCGGATGCCCGCAAACTATTCTGGAAACAAATTCAGGATAAACTTTACACCAAGGGATTCGATGCCTGGTGGATGGACGCCTCGGAACCGGATATTTTGTCGAATGCCAGTATCGAATATCGCAAAGAACTGATGACTCCAACCGCACTCGGACCTTCGACCAAATACTTTAATGCATACGCTTTAATGAATGCTGAAGCCATTTATGATGGCCAGCGAGGCGTTAATCCCGACAAACGCGTTTTCCTGCTCACACGGTCAGGATTTGCCGGATTGCAGCGTTATTCAACCGCAACATGGAGTGGCGACATTGGTACCCGCTGGGAAGATATGAAAGCCCAGATTTCGGCCGGGCTGAATTTTGCTATTTCAGGAATTCCATACTGGACCATGGACATCGGCGGTTTCTGTGTCGAAAACCGCTACACGCGTGCCAAGGAAGGATCGGAAGATCTGGAAGAATGGCGCGAATTAAATGCCCGATGGTATCAGTTTGGCTCATTTTGTCCGCTTTTCCGCAGCCATGGACAGTTCCCTTACCGCGAAGTTTACAACATGGCTCCTGAAAATCATTCGGCCTATAAAAGCATGGTTTATTCCGATAAATTACGCTATCGCCTGATGCCATATATTTATTCGCTGGCCGGAAAAACACATTTTGAAGATTACACCATCATGCGAGCTTTGGTCATGGATTTCAATGGCGACACCCAGGTAAATTCCATTGGTGACCAGTACATGTTTGGTCCTTCGCTGATGGTTGCGCCGGTTTATCAGTATAAAGCCCGAAACCGTGAAATTTATTTCCCTGCAGCAAACGGCTGGTATAATTTTTACTCCGGAAAACACATTGACGGCGGACAAAAACTTATCGTAGATGCACCATACGAGCAACTTCCCCTGTTTGTAAAAGAAGGTTCTATTGTACCATTTGGTCCTGAAATTCAATACACCGGCCAGAAACAGGCAGATGAAATCACCCTGTACATTTACACAGGGAAAGACGCTGAATTCACTTTGTACGAAGACGAAGGCGTGAACTACAATTACGAAAAAGGAAATTTTGCCACCATTCAATTCAATTACGACGAAAATTCGGGCAAACTTACCATCGGAAAAACCAACGGTAAATTCGATGGAATGCTTGAATCCAGAAAATTCAACATCGTTTGGATAAGCAAAGAAAAACCGGTGGCTTTCGATTTAAATAGAAAAGCCGATGCAGTGGTTGATTATACTGGTCAGGCACTTGAAATCACAAAAAATTAAAATCCATGAATAGTAAGGTCAGTAAATGTCGGGCTCTTGAAATCACCGAATTTTTAAATTCGTGCATTGTACAGGTAGAACATGTCCCGTTTCATGATTCATCAATCATTAAAATCAAAGTATAGTGCGGTCAGGACATATCCTGACCTAATCAATCAAATAATCAATCAATTCACAACCAAAACAAAAACAGGCCTTTCTATTGTATAATCAGAAAGGCCTGTTTAATTAAATATCTCTTTTTCACTTACTTTTTAACTTTCGCCAGATCAGCTGCAGCGGTTTCCATCAGCAAATAAAAAGCCTGCCCTTCAGGAGCAAAATAAGGACGGTCGAAACTCGGAACTCCGCACACATCATTTACATAGCCCAGTTTATCGACTTTATCATTGGCTGCTTTTCTCATGATTTCGGCCGCTTTCAAATAGGCAGAATCCAAATAACCGGCAGCAACTCCCCTAAAAATCGAATAGCACAACATCTGGCTTAAATTCACCTCAACAAAGGTTTCAGGTTTATTCACCACGTCGTGAAACATTCCATCCGGGCGAAGGTATTTCAGGCAACCGTCAATCACATCGCGAATATATCCGACCAGCATTTTCTTTTCTGCTTCCATAGAATCGGGTAACATTTTAAGCACCCGGGTCATTCCTGCTGCCGACCAGCCATTTCCAACTCCCCAAAAATCAGCACGGTTCAGACGTTTTTTTTCGTCATCCCACATGTGCGAGTACAGCTGATCCGTTTCGTTATACAGATATTTCCGGTAACCAATAATCTGTTTCATTGCTTCCTGAAATTCACCTGCAGCGGCCAGAAACGGTGGCAACATATAGGTAGCATCCGACCAGATTCCCTTTTGTGGTTCCTGGGTGTGGTAAATAATTCCGTCGGAAGATTTATGACCGGTGGTTTTGATCACCTCCAGCATTTCGTCGGCTCCTTTCCTAAAAATCGGATCGCCGGTGTGTTTACCTGCAAAAAGTACCACTTCACCCACACTCGCACAATCGTTTATTGGACCATTGCCTTTGAGTACCGAAAACCGGCCCTTTTCCTGACGAAGAATAGCTCCACGCGCAAACGAAACCGCCAAATCCAATTCACCCATTTCCAGGAAAGCCTGGGCAACAGTTCCCTGTTCCCAATCGTACCGCTGCATGCCCAGGGTAGCAATCTTCACCCGTTCAATCCGGTCTTTTACTCCTGAAATTTCAAAAACGAAGAGCTTTCCTGATTGTTTCTGATCGTTGAATTTAAGAGGTACATTTCCGGCAACAGCAGTTATTCCAGCAATTCCAATGGCAGCGCCACCAGTTTTTTTAAGAAAATTTCGTCGGGAATTTGATTCTTTACGGTTCATAATTTTTAGGTTTCGGTTAGTTGAGTACTCCAAAAATAATCAAATACAACAGAATATTTCGTTACTAAATTCTTTTCAGGAAATGATTGGCAAATTCAAAAAAATGGTTTTCCTTTGTTCGTAATTTAACGAACAGCAATGAGCGAAAACGAAATTATTACTGAAGAGCAAAAGAAACTGGCCCGTTATGCCAAAGCGATGGGACATCCGATCCGGATTTACATTCTGGAATTGCTTTCTAAACAATCGTGCTGCTACAGTGGCGATTTAACTGAAGATTTACCAATCGTGAAATCAACTCTGTCACAACACCTCAAGGAGCTTAAAGAAGCAGGTCTGATTCAGGGTGAAATTGAAGCGCCCCGGATTAAATACTGCATTAACAAGGAAAATTGGGCAGAAGCTCAGGAAGGATTTAAACGCATCCTTAAAATATAAAAAATTTACCTGTATTGTTCGTTGTTTTGCGAACTACGAACAGAAATAGATGGAATCTAAAAAAATAACAACATGGAAATTAAAGTATTGGGAACTGGTTGCGCCAAGTGCAAATCGCTCGAAAAGGCAACCATACAAGCAGTTGAAGAATCCGGAATTGATGCTACTGTCACTAAAGTGGAGGATTTTCTGGAAATCATGAAATTAGGTGTAATGACAACTCCGGCCCTTGTTGTCGACGGGAAAGTTCTGGTCAAAGGCCGTGTTCCGTCTGTTTCTGAGATTAAAGAATTGATCGGAAAATAAATTAGAAACATGGTGACCGGATGGAATAGGGAAAATTAAAAAACCATTTAAATCAAAACCAATGAAAACGATTAGATTTTTAGCCACGATTTTATTTCTTGTTTCGACATTTAACAACTTAACTGCCCAAACACCGCAAAATATCTTACCGGTTGAGGTTTACTATTTTCATGCTACTAACCGCTGTGTTACCTGCGAAGCGGTTGAAGCGGTTACGAAAGAAGCATTGAAACAGTTTTATGGTGATCAGATCGTCTTAAAATCAATCAACCGCGAAGAGGACAAAACCAATCCATTGATTAAAAAGCACAAAATCGCCGGACAAACATTACTCATTCTGAAAGGTGACAAAGCAGAAAATCTGACCAATTTCGCCTTTATGAATGCCCGAACCAATCCGGATAAACTAAAAAAGAAGATTAAGGAAACGATTGAAAAAATGTAATGATTGGTCAATGATGCAATTTGCCAATTCGCAAATTAAAAAAAACAAAAATCTGAATTAGCATTTCATTGTCGAATTATCGAATTGACAAATTATCGAATTAAAAGATGAACTTCCTTCAAAGTCTTTTTGAAAACTCACAGTTTCCACTGTTGTCGGCCTTTTTATTAGGTTTAATGACAGCCATCAGTCCATGTCCTTTGGCAACGAATATCACGGCAATTGGATACATCAGTAAGGATCTGGAGAACCGGCGGAAAGTTTTCATCAACGGACTGATTTACACACTTGGACGCGCTTTTAGCTATACTGCCATCGGAATCCTGTTCTATTTTGGAGCCGGTCAGTTCGAACTTTCAGGCTTTTTTCAGGAATGGGGCGAAAAATTACTCGGTCCTTTACTGATTATTATCGGATTGTTTATGCTTGACATTTTTACACTGAAGATTCCGGGAATTAGCTGGTTGACTGAAAAAATGGAAAACCGCAGCAACACAGGTTTCTGGGATGTTCTTTTGCTTGGGATGGTGTTCGCGCTGGCATTTTGTCCGTACAGCGGTGTTCTGTATTTCGGAATGCTGATCCCTATAACTATCAGCAGCGCTTCAGGACTTTACCTCCCTCTGATTTTTGCCTTTGGAACCGGCATTCCGGTAATCATTTTTGCCTGGCTCATCGCATATTCTCTAGGTTCAATCGGTGGATTTTACAACAAGCTAAAAGCTTTCGAATTCTGGTTCCGCAGAATTATTGCCGTGTTATTTATCACAGTAGGGATTTACTATCTGAACATCTTTTTTATCTAAAAATTTGAACTTATCGTTTAGCAAACGACAAACTGAATAAAATTAGAATGAAACAAAAAATACTTGAACTGAACAGGCAAACCAATGGCATTTTATTCCCTGCCCTGCTGCTGCCAGTTTGGATTATTCTCTACCTCAACCTCCAAAACCTGACCAATTTCGTTGTCGACGATCTGGCTGGAATGACCAAAGGATTGCACCTAACAGAAACGGTCCGGTTTTTTATTTTTGAAGTACCCAAAGTAATTTTACTTCTGGTCCTGATCATTTTTGGAGTTGGCATTTTGCGTAGTTATTTCACCACCGAAAAAACCCGAAAAATTCTGGAAGGCAAATCGCTTTTTACCGGAAATATTCTCGCAGCATTGCTGGGAATTGTCACCCCGTTCTGTTCCTGTTCTGCCATTCCGCTGTTTCTGGGATTTGTCGAAGCCGGTGTACCGCTGGGAGTCACGTTTTCATTCCTGATTGCCGCCCCCATGATCAACGAAGTTGCTGTGGTTTTGCTACTGGGTCTGTTTGGGTGGAAAGTCATGATGATTTACATCGTCACCGGTTTATTTATCGCCATACTTTCAGGATGGATTATTGGCTGGCTGAAACTCGAAAGGTATGTTGCTGAATGGGTTTTTCAGGTCAAAACAAATCAGGAGACTGGTGAAAACGGGAAGTTGAATTTTACTGCACGTATCAAATATGCATTCGATTCCGTAAAGGAAATTGTTGGAAAAATCTGGATTTACATCATCATCGGAATTGCTGTTGGTGCCGGTGCTCATGGATATGTTCCGGAAGAATTTCTGGGTTCCCTATTGGGTAAACAAAACTGGTACGGCGTGCCGCTTGCAATTTTGATTGGCGTTCCGATGTATTCGAACGCTGCCGGAATTATCCCGATTGTAAGTGTGCTGATTGAAAAAGGAGTGTCGCTCGGAACTGCTCTGGCTTTTATGATGTCTGTCATCGCACTGTCACTTCCGGAGATCATTATCCTGAAAAAAGTACTGAAATGGGAGTTGATTGCAGCGTTTGTGGGAATTGTAACCCTGGGGATAATTTGTGTCGGATACCTTTTTAATTACCTCATGTAATGATTAAATTTAAGTACATAAAAATCAATCATCATGAAAACAAAAGAGCTCGGTTTTATTGGAGGTGGCAGAATAACCCGGATTTTTCTGCAGGCTTTTGTCAATAAAAAAGCCATTTTCGATTCCATCTCGGTTTTCGATTCCAATCCTGAAACTCTCCTGAACTTAAAACAGGATTTTCCATTCATTGAAGTCCTGGATTATGCCTCGGATGCAGCTAAAAAAGACATTGTTTTTCTGGCATTGCATCCTCCGGTAATTATGGAAACCCTTGAAAAAATTACCGGTGCAGTAAGTGAAAAAACAATTTTCATCTCTCTTGCCCCTAAAATCACCATTGCTAAAATCGCTTCGGTTTTAAAGCCTGTTCACCAGGTTGTTCGGTTGGTGCCCAATGCGTCCTCGGTTATCAATCATGGCTACAATCCGGTGGCATTTGGCTCCGGAATTTCTGAAATTCAGAAATGGTATATTCTTGAAATGTTGAATCTGCTTGGACACACGTTCGAAACAACGGAAGACAAATTGGAAGCCTATGCAATCCTTTCGGCTATGTTGCCAACCTATTTCTGGTTTCAGTGGAAAGAACTGGAAAGTATTGGATTGAATATGGGACTTACCGAAACCGAAAGCCGCGAAACCGTTTACGAAACCGTTAGTGCCGCACTTAACACCCTGTATCACTCCGGAATGAAACCCGCTGAAGTTTTTGACCTGATTCCGGTTAAACCCATTGCCGACAATGAAGAACAGATAAAGGCCATTTATCGGGAAAAGTTATTGGGATTGTGGGAGAAAATCAAGCCATAAAA
>JBASYJ010000078.1:0-83762 GCA_049277435.1 Prolixibacteraceae bacterium | reverse complement strand
GTTTGTTCCGAAATAATTGGTTTGTCAATTTCAATTCCCATTATCGACCAGGTTCCTGAATTCAGGTAAACAAAGTTCTTTTCGGTACTCGGAATTGCTACAATTGCAGAACCGGTATCGTGTGCTGCCACAGCAACGACTGGGATTTTATGGCTGGTTGTATCCGATGCAATATCATCCTGAATATCACCCAGAACAGTTCCTGGCAAAATAATTTCCTGAAGAATATTGGTCGGGATTCCCGCTTTTGCAATTAATTTTTCGTTCCATTCACAGGTTCCCGGAATGATCATCTGGCTGGTGCTGGCAATCGAAAATTCGGTTTTCTTTACTCCTGAAAACAAAAAATTCAGGGCATCGGGCATAAACAGGATCGAATCGGTTATTTCAAGTAATGAAGACTGATCTTTCACCATCGAAAACAACTGAAACAAACTATTGAATTGCATGAACTGGATGCCCGTTTCGGCATAAACCTCTTCTTTGGGAATTACCTGAAATAAATCTTCCATCGAAGTATTGGTACGCGAATCCCGGTATGCATAAGGAAGAGAAAGGATTAAACCTTCTTTGGTGAGGTGGACAAAATCAACGCCCCAGGTATCAATACCAATCGATTCAGGCTGAATGCCGAACTCCTTCACACATTTTTTCAATCCGGTTTTCAGCTCATTAAACAAGCTAAAAATATTCCAGAAATAATGTCCGTTTATGAGTTGCATCTGGTTGGCAAACCGATGTATTTCGGTTAACTCAAGTTTATTATGGATTAAGGTTCCAAGGATTGCACGACCGCTGGAGGCACCAATATCAAAGGCTAAAAAATGTTTATTGCTCATCATTTCAGAATAGGTTTTTCGTTCAATAAAACAAAGGAAACCGGAATTAAGTTAGCATGTATCCTGTTCAATCCTGAAAAAAGCATGTTACTTTAAATACCTGTTTGCAAAATGAATGTATTGATCCCAGTCATAGCTGGTCAACTCATGTTTTCCGGAGCGGATATGGTAGCCAATGGTACCCGAAACCGGGTGGTTTATTTCAGGCATTTCTTTAACAGGAAGCCCCTCTAAACCAAGCAACTCATAAACAGGAGAGGCATATTTTGCAGAAAGAAACTCTCCTCTGGGATCAGACCATTTATCGTCTTCGGCGCTTGCAACATACAAGGGTCGAGGTGCAATCAGGGCAAGCAACATGTGCTGATCAACCGGAAGAAGATCTTCATTGTCGTTGTATTTGGTGAAATTATCGGCAAACCAATGTGGAAACGAGGTATTGATCCGTTGGATTGTTTCGCCAAATTTCCGGCGCGATAAGGCCGCTCCGCCACATCCCGATTCATTGGAAATAACCATCGCAAACCGCTGATCGGTTGCTCCAGCCCACAAAGCCGTTTTCCCAAGTCGTGAATGTCCGAGAATGGCAACTTTTTTAGAATCCACCAAAGAATCTGTTTCCAGGTAATCTTCTACCCGCGATAAACCCCAGGCCCAGGCAGCAATTGAACCCCACTCCTCAAATTTAGGACGTACTTGATTTTCCTTATAGAAGAACGGATGTATGCCATCCGAAAAATCATTTTTATCCGGATCGATATCACCATAATATAGTGTTACCAATCCGTATCCCGCTTTGATAATTTCTTCAACCGGCCAGCGATCGGATGAAGCTCCACGGGATTGCTCCGTTACCCGGTTATTGATAATTCCAATGGATGGGTTATTTGACACCCACGATTCAGTTAACCTGATGTTGGGATCGTTGACAACAGTGTGATTTCCGGAGAAATTATATGCCAGAAAAACCGGGACTTTATGGTTGGTTTTGGGCAAATACATGAGTACATTCACTTCAAGCGTGCGTTTATCTTTCCTGAAGAAGAGAGAAAGTTGTCTCCGGATGGCCTGATCATTCAGAGCATGATCGGAAGTTTTCCAAATTTTTATTTCTGAAATCGCCAGATCACCAGGAACTTTACCATATACTTCTTCAGTAAAAAAGTTCAGCAATTCGGGCCGCTGTTTTTTATACCACACTTTCGCCGACTTGACTTTTCCGCCTTTAAGCCGCGTTAAAACATCAGGAAGTTGGTAATCAGGCACCTGTGACTCTTCGGTAATGGCATTTTGATTTTGTGCGGAAGTAGCCGAAGATATCAGAAAAGAAATAAGGAAAACCAGTATAAATTTTTTCATAAGACAGCAAATGATGGTTTAATTGATAAAGATAAAAATCTTTGTGCCCATCACTGCCAATTCGGAATAAATTGCTTCAACAAATTATTAAAAAGTGATTTTAATTGGGGTATTCCAGGGGTTCAATCTCTCCGGAAGCAACCCGATAAGCATTCATCGCCAGTGCTTCCAGCTCATCTTCGCCCGGATATACAAATACTTTTGCAATGAATTCAACTTTTGATGCAATGTAACCGGTTAAATACGAATTAAAGGCCAAGCCTCCGGTCAGTAAAATCCCATCGACTTTTCCGTTAAGCACAGCTGCCATTTCACCTATCGCTTTTGCAACCTGGTAACCCAGTGCATCCTGAATTTTCACAGCCAGTTCATCTCCTGCTTTGGCGCGGTTTTCAACCTCCTGAGCGTCGTTGGTACCCAGATAAGCAACGAATCCGCCTTCACCGATAACCATTCGCCGAATCTCATCTTTTTCGTATTTCTGACTAAAACATAGATCAATAACCTGACCTACAGGTAAAGTACCACTTCGTTCCGGACTAAACGGACCTTCGCCGTCGAGTGCATTGTTGACATCAATCACCCGGCCTATTTGATGAGCACCAACTGAGATTCCGCCACCCAAATGTGCAACAATCAGATTAAGTTCTTCGTAATTGCGACCGATTTTCCGGGCATGAACGCGCGCGGTTGCTTTTTGATTCAGGGCATGAAATATCGATCGTCGTTCAAAAGCAGGATGACCCGAATATCGTGCAATCTCATTCATTTCGTCGGTAACCACCGGATCGGCAATAAATGCCCTGGCTCCCGGAATTTGCAAAGCGATAAAATCTGCAATCAGTGGCCCTAAATTACTGGCATGCTGACCATAAATACCCGCCCTGGCATGTTCCAACATTCGGTTATTAACCACATAAACACCCGATTTAAGCGCATAAGTCAAACCACCACGACCAATGATGTATTTTATTTTATCAACTTCGAAACCTTCATCTACCAGTGCATCGATGATTAATCCTTTCCTGAATTCAAACTGATCGATGATGTTGTCATAGAGTGATAAATCTTCTATGGAATGTCGCAGCGTTTTTTTTAGCATGCAAACTTCATCAAAATACACGGCAAACTTGGTTGAAGTAGAACCCGGATTAATGGCCAGTATTCGAATATCGCTCATGGATCTTGTTTATTTACTTAACAACGCGGCAAGCGCAATTGAGTTCAGTTTTGTTTGAATACTGTCGCCCCTGGAAGATAAAACGACCGGCACATTTGCACCCATCACGACAGCAGCCTGTTCGGCACCACAGAGCTTCGTATTCATTTTATAGAAAACATTGCCGGCATCAATATTCGGGAAAAGCAGACAATCTGCATCTCCGGCGACTTTGGAAGTGATATTTTTTATTTGTGCCGATTCCAAATCAATGGCCACATCAAGCGCGATTGGTCCAAACACGATAGCCGGTTCGAACATTCCGGATTCGGCTTCTTTCATGATTTCAGCCGCATCGGTGCATGAAACCAGTGAAGGTAAAACCTGCTCGGTTGGTGCAATCAGGGCTATTTTCGGCTGAGTGATTCCCAGATCATGCGCCATCTGTTTCAGGTAATTGGTCATGGCAATTTTCTGCGGAATCGTTGGATATGGAATTATCGCCACATCGCTAACTATCAATAGTTTGTGATAATTCGGATTGTCGATTACAGAAACGTGGCTCAACACATTTCCTTTTTGAAACAGTCCGGCTTCCTTGTTCAGAATAGCTTTCATGAATTTATCGCTGTTGATAAGTCCTTTCATCAGGATACTGCCGGGAGTATTTTTCACCTGTTCAACTGCCAGTGTGGCGGCTTCATCTTCCGATTCAGCATGAATAATCTGAAAAATTTCCGAATCCAATTGATGCAACTCACATTGTTTCCTGATTTCAAACCGATCGCCACAAACAATCGCCGATACCAAACCAGTTTTTACTGCTTCGGATATTGCCTCCAGACTATGTACATCGATCGCGTTAACTGCAACCAAAATCTTCTTATCGAGGGTTTTGGTGTATTCAAACAAATCGGCTAATCGTTCCAGTTTCATTCATATATTTTTTTACGGTTGTAAAATTACCAATTCAGGATCGAATAATACATAACAAAGATCAAGTACAGAAATGTTATTAAACCACCTTAAAAACAAAATGTCCGATGTTATTTAACACCGGACATTTCAAAACATTTACAAGAAATGTAATTCGCTTACAATTTATGCGGATGGGATTTAAATTTGCTTACGATTTTTTTGATTCCAGTACAATGGTTTCGGTATCGAGTGCTATCATTAATTCTTCATCGGTAGGTACGACAATTATTTTTACTTTCGAATCCGGAGTGCTGATTACACCTTCGCTGCGGAAACCCCGGTTTTTTTCGTAGTCGAGAGAAATTCCCAGAAAATCCAGATCACCGCAAACTCCCTCGCGGGTGGTATCAGCATTTTCACCAATTCCTCCGGTCATAATCAGAATATCCAAACCGCCCATTGCTGCGATGTACGAACCAATGTATTTTTTAACTTTATAATTGTAAATATCCAGTGCTAAAGCTGCTCTTTCATTTCCATTATCCTTGGCATCCTCAATTTCACGCATATCCGAAGATATTCCGGTAATACCCAACATTCCGGCGTGTTTATTAAATAGTGTGTTTGCCGTTTTGATACCAATTTCTTCTTTTTCCATAATGTACTGCACCACGCCAAAGTCCAGATCACCACTGCGTGTACCCATCACCAATCCTTCGATTGGAGTGAATCCCATCGATGTATCGACCGATTTTCCGTTTTTAATGGCAGCAACGGATGCACCATTTCCAAGGTGGCATGAAATGATTCGCTGGGTATTGTAATCAACACCCAAAAGATCACAAGCCCGTTTCGAAACATACCGGTGACTGGTTCCGTGAAATCCATAACGCCGTATGCCGTATTTCTGATAAAGCACATAAGGTATTCCATACATGTATGCTCTGGGTTCCATGGTTTGATGAAATGCCGTATCGAAAACACCAACCTGCGGAATTCCCGGAATTAATTCTTCCATCGCCCGGATACCTTTCAGGTTTGGCGGATTATGAAGTGGTGCAATATCAATACATTTGGTTACTTCTTCCAGTACATCCTCGGTAAGAAGCACACTTTTATTGAACCGTTCACCGCCATGAACAACACGATGGCCTACTGCATCCAATTCTTCAAGCGATTTTAAACAGCCGTGTTTATCACTGGTAAGTACCCCTAAAATATATTCAACCCCAATTTTATGATCTAAAATTTCACCATCAAAAACCACAACCTGACCATCCTGACGAACATGTTTGAGGAAACTTCCTTTCATACCAAGTTTTTCAACTCCGCCTTTTGCAATAACCTGCCGGTTAGTCATGGAGAAAAGCTGATATTTTATGGAACTGCTTCCGCAATTTAATATTAGAATCTTCATCCTATTTTATTATTATTTATTTGATTAATGAAAATTAGCATCGCGGACTTGCCTGAACAATGATTTTTCCATTTTCATCATATTTATAAAATCCTTCGCCCGATTCAAGTCCCAGATGTTTTGCCCGTACGAGTTTCCTTAAATAGGGATTTGGTTTGTATCTAATATCTCCGAATTCATTGTAAATATTATCCATCCAGCGAAGGATTTTATCCAGCCCCATTTTATCAGCAACTTCAAATGGTCCAAGACGCATTCCAAAACCGACTTTCATCGTCTGATCAATGTCTTCAATGTTAGAGATACCTTCCATCAGGATTTCGCAGGCTTCATTCAGTAATACCACAAAAATACGGACACTGACCAAACCGGCAGATTCCTGAACAGGAACGATTTTACGGTTGATCAGAGTTACGAATTTGCAAACTTTCTGATAAGATTCGTCAGTCGTATATAATCCTCGAACGACTTCAACGATTCTGGCTTCCTGTGAGTTGACAAAGAAATGTAAACTTACACAACGGTCACGATGCACCAGATCAGATGAAAGTTCAGTAATTACTATGGTTGTAGAATGAGTGGCTATGATACATTCAGGATCAACCACTTCCTCGATCCTGTGCATAATTTCCTTTCTTTCCTTAATCTTTCCTCCACGATCCACGGCACGAATGGCTTCAATCACGAAATCACATCCAACCAGATCTTTATAATCCATCGAACCTTTTATCCTCGAAAGAATTGCACGTTTTTCGCCCTGAGTTATCCCCCAATGTTCAATACGCTCATCCAAAACTTTTTCGATGTTTTTATAGGCTTCACGAATTTTTTCTTCTGAAACTTCTATAAAAACAACTTCAATTCCGTAGAAACTGGCTACGCGGGCAATATTCTGACCAACCAGACCGCATCCGATGACCCCAATTTTCGAAAAAAGTGTTCTGCTTACATTTTTTTTGCTTAAACCAAATTCTTCTATTGGTTCATAAATCACTTCACTCGGCATGATTTTATCTATTGAGTTATTTATTCAAAAAGTGCAGCTGCCTGATTGGCAGTAATTGCAACCATATTAACGATATCACTAACTGAACATCCCCGCGAAAGATCGTTGATCGGAGCAGCCATTCCCTGCAAAACCGGACCAACTGCTTCAGCTTTTCCAAGACGCTGAACCAATTTATATCCAATGTTTGCTGATTCCAATCCCGGGAATACCAGAATATTTGCACGACCGGCAACCTCGCTGTTAGGCGCTTTTAACCGTCCAACTTCAAGAATTAATGCAGCATCCAGTTGTAATTCACCATCAATTTTCAATTCAGGATCCATTTCACGGGCAATTCTTGTGGCATTCACCATTTTATCAACCAGCGGATGTTGCGCACTTCCCATCGTCGAGAAACTCAACATGGCCACACGCGGATCCATGCCAACAATAGCTTTCGCAGTTTTTGCAGTGGTTACGGCAATTTCGGCCAGCTGACGTTCATCCGGATCGGGCATAACCGCACAATCGGCGAAAACCAGGATTCCATCGTGCCCAAAATGCGGGTCGTTCACAAACATTAAAAATGCTCCGGAAACAACACTTACACCCGGCAAGGTTTTAATGTACTGAAATGCAGGACGAAGTACGTCGCCGGTTGCGTTTATAGCACCTGCCAGTTCACCGTCGGCGTCACCATTTTTAATCATTAATGGCGCGAAATACAATGGATCATTCAGCAAATCAAGCGCTTCTTCTTTGGTAAGGCCTTTTGATTTACGGATCTCAACCATCAAATCGGCATACTTTTCCCGTCTCGTATCAGTCTTTGGATTTACGATGGTCACTCCATCGATGTTTACCCCCAACTCTTTGGCTATCTGGTTAATTTCTTCCGATTCTCCCAAAAGAATGATCTGAGCCAGGTTCTGGGTAAGTATAATTTCTGTTGCACGTATTGTTCTTGGTTCCGCTCCTTCAGGTAATACAATCCTTTTTTGATATTTCTGAGCGTTTTGATAGACCCGTTTTAAGATTTCCATCGCTGATTAAAAGTTTAAACTTTATGGTAAAAAATTCGATACAAAAGTACTTAAAATATGCCGCCGTTATTCTCAATTATGAAAAAATTATACGTTTAATACGACAGATTAAGATCGGATCAAAACGGTTCTTCCATCTTATTTATTAAAAGACAATCGATTGCATAAGCTTTGAAGATGTTATAATTTAGCTAATTTTGAAATTCGTTATATCAATAATACATCAACAAGCTTTGTTTAATGAAACATTTGTATTCCTATTTTATGAATACAAATACATTTTTCAGGATCTTAATTTTTGATTTTAGAACAACCACCAATTTATACTGATGTGAAACCTACTGATACTTTCTATTCCCTGAAGCAATCGCTCGATGGCGATATATACACCGATCAGGTTCAAAAAGTTATTTATGCTACCGATGCTTCATCGTACCGTGAAATCCCGGCAGCAGTTGCCCGGCCAAAAAACAGTGAGGATATTCGAAAAATAATCGAAACTGCGCGTCAAACAGGGACTTCAGTTATTCCACGTGCCGGTGGAACATCGCTGGCCGGACAGGTTGTTGGTCCGGGAATCGTTGTGGATATTTCGAAATACCTGAATAAAATTGGCGAATTAAATGTTTCGGAACGCTGGGTAGAAGTTGAACCTGGCGTAATTCTGGCTGAATTGAATTTATTTTTAGCCAAACATGAATTACAATTTGCACCTGAAACCTCCACATCAAATCGTTGCTGTATTGGCGGTATGATGGGAAATAATTCCTGCGGACTTCATTCATTGATTTATGGCAGTACCCGCGAACATATTCTGGAAGTTGAAGGGATTTTGTCGGATGGTTCAGATGTTCTGTTTAAAGCACTGACAACCGAAGAATTTGATGCTAAATGCAAAGGCAATGAAGCGTTGCTTGAAACCAAAATATACCGGAACATCCAGGAAACACTTGCCAATGTGCATAACCAGCAGGAAATACGTAAAGAATTTCCTGATCCAAAAGTCAGCCGCCGGAATAACGGATATGCCCTGGATATGTTACTTGAAACTGATCCGTTTATACAGAATGGCAAATCGTTCAATTTCTGTAAACTTCTGGCCGGATCTGAAGGAACCCTGGTTTTTGTCACAAAGATCAGACTTAACCTGATACCACTCCCACCAAAATTTCAGGGATTAATTTGTGCGCATTTTGCGACTTTGGAAGATTCACTTTATGGAAATATTGTGGCCCTTCGCCATAAGCCGGATGCCATTGAACTGACCGATGAAATTATTCTGAATTGTACTCAGGAAAATATCGAACAACGAAAGAACCGTTTTTTTATTCAGGGAAATCCGAAAGCGATCCTGACCATTGAATTCTCTGCAGATACGGAGTCTGAAATTCAGGAAAAAGCCAGAATTCTGGAAGAAGACCTTCGGAAAGAAGGATATGGGTACCACTTCCCTCTTTTTACCGATAAGGAAAGCATTAAAAAAGTATGGGAACTCCGGAAGGCAGGATTGGGTTTGCTTTCGAATATTCCGGGAGACAAACGCAGTGTAACTGTTGTTGAAGATACTGCCGTTGCTCCGGATTATTTACCGGAATACATTCGCGAATTCAACCAGATTATTGGTCAATACAATTTAAATTGTGTGTATTACGGACATATTGCAACCGGAGAATTACACCTTCGGCCCCTTTTAAATCTGAAAGATCCGAAAGATGTCGAAATTTATTATTCACTGGCACAGAAAGTTGCCAATCTGGTAAAGAAATACCGTGGTTCGCTTAGCGGCGAACATGGCGACGGAAGACTGCGCGGCGAATTTATTCCATTGATGCTTGGCCTGCATAATTATGAACTGATTCGAAAACTAAAATACACCTGGGATCCGCAAAACATCCTGAATCCGGGAAAGATTGTTGATACTCCACCCATCACCAAAGATATGCGCCTGTTGATGGGACAACCAACATTTAAAGCAAATACGCTATTTCAGTACGAACACGGCGATTTACTGCATTCTATCGAAATGTGCAACGGATCGGGTGATTGCCGCAAAAGCATTCTATCTGGTGGAAGCATGTGTCCCTCGTATATGGCCACCCGCGATGAAGACAAAACAACCCGTGCACGAGCCAACGTGCTGCGCGAATACCTTACCCGTCCGCAAAAAGCAAATACATTCGACTCTGCGGAAGTACTTCAGGTACTGGACCTTTGCCTGTCGTGCAAGGCTTGTAAATCGGAATGCCCGTCGAACATCGATATGGCTAAGTTTAAAGCCGAGTTTTTGCAGCAATATTATGATTTGCATGGCTTTCCAATACGTTCGAAGTTGATTGCTTATCTGCCTCGAATAAATAAATTGGGGATGTTTTTCAGACCAGTTACGAACACAATTACAGGAAATAAGAAATTTACCAAAATGATTGGTTTTGCTCCTGAACGTAAAATCCCTCAATTATCCGATACATCGCTTCGGTCATGGGCAAAAAAGCAGAAATTATTCTCCGGAAAACAATTGAAGAAAGTGTACTTATTTGCTGATGAATTCACAAATTTCAATGACAGTCACATCGGAATCAAAGCCATTTTGCTCCTGAACAAACTGGGCTACGAAGTGGTAATTCCAAAACATCTGGAAAGTGGACGCACTTATCTTTCGAAAGGAATGGTCCGGAAAGCAAAGCAGATTGCAGGCAGTAACGTGCAAAGGCTCTCTGCATTTATTAATGAAGAAACTCCTTTGATTGGCATTGAACCTTCGGCAATTCTGGCTTTCCGCGATGAATATCCGGAATTGGTTGACAAATCACTTCAGGAAAAAGCCCGGAAACTGGCTGGAAACTCGCTGATGCTGGAAGAATTTATTGTTCGTGAAATGGAGAAAGGACAAATCCGGAGCAACCAATTTAGCAAGGATACAAAAAGTATAAAACTGCATGGACATTGCCAGCAAAAAGCGGTCGCTTCTACCCAGCCTACCCGCACAATGCTCGAATTGCCCGCCAATTATACTGTTCAGGAAATAAAAAGTGGCTGCTGCGGCATGGCCGGTTCGTTTGGCTACGAAAAAGAGCACTTTGAATTAAGTATGCAGATTGGTGAATTGCAGTTATTTCCAGCTGTTCGCAATTCCGGTATGGAAGAAATCATTGCTGCTCCCGGAACTTCATGCCGGCATCATATTGAAGATGGAACCGGCAGAAAAGTACTGCATCCGGTCGAAGTTTTATGGGATGCGGTGTTGAAATAAAACATTCAGGAACCGATCTTTTTCGAAAAAGATCGGTTCCTGACTTAATCTTTAACCTGACAAATCACCACGACATAATTCTTTCCATATATTTTGGCACATTTGGGGCAGGTGGTGTACCACATGTACCATTTCAGAATTGAGTACCCTTTTGATTTAGCAATATTTTCATAGTCTTTGCACCATTTTCCGGTATCCTTAAATGGACCTTCGTACACTTTACTAAAGTATTTACCACTTAAATTTATGTGTTCAGCACCAGGTATTTCCTTATCAACTTCAAGATAAAGATCCATGTTCCAGCGTGAAGTATGATCGGACAAACACAGTTTGTTAAAGATTGATTCATCCGCTTTCTGAAACTGTGCATCAAGCCTTTTCATGACTTTGCCAAAATTAACCGGCATATAAAAAAGAGTGAAGACTTTGTTTTTGACAAACTGTTTATTGTTCCACTCAAAAATCTGATCGTCCCACGGAACCGGATTAAATTCGGGGCAACAATTTGTTTTCGAATTTGACGAAGTTTCCATAATTTAAATTTTAGGATTCTACTAATTCAAAATAAAATAATCAATTGTACCAGCTTTTACGGTTTCGAAAATCGACATGTTACCAGTCAAGTAAGAGCCAAAAATTAGTTCTCAATCTTTTCCGTTGTTTATTATTGCCCCCAGGGATAAATCAAACGGCTTACACAATATGATCCCTGGTTCTGATTCTTCAGATCTACCTCAAAACAAAGCTGCTGCTGTTCCATGGCGTAGGGTTCGATCAGTTTTAACAGATATTTTCCCGGTTCCACACCTTCAATTTCCATATCAAGATCATACAAACAATTGCATTTGCAGCCCATATTTTTTTCATACTCCTGAATAAAAATGGTATCGTTTCGGAATGTAACCGTGCATGACAAGGAATCCGGACAACAATTAAATCCGGCATTAATGTGTTTTAAGGTTAAAATTTTAAGCGCTTGATTGTAAGAAAATTCAACACAGCTTTGAGTATTCGGAGTTCCATCAGCAAAATCTGCTGACCTGATGCCTTTACATTGTGGATTCCCGAGTAATGTTGCCGTAAGGTTCATTTCTGCCTTAGGATCCGGCTCAACAGTACAACTGTTTATTACTGGCAAACAAAAAATCGCAATAAGCAGACTAAAAACAACTGTTTTCATGATAGTTGATTTAATTTAGAAGACGAATTTACAGCTCAATTAGTTGCGCTTTTTACCTGAATAAAACTGCTCGAATGCTTAAAATTTGATTATAAAAAAGGTCATTCTGAGATAACTCCCGGAATGACCTTTCAGCCTGTTATTTTAGAATATTACAGAAGAAGTAAAGAAACAACTTTTGTTAAAACCGCTATTTCAGTTTAAATTTGGCTTCCAAACCTTCGACAGAATTTGTTCCAACCCATAAGGTAAAATCGCCGGGTTCAGCCTTAAATTTGTTATCAGCACCCCAAAAAGCCAGATCTTCTTCACTTAAAGTGAAATACACAACTTTGGATTCACCAGCTTTTAATGAAATTTTTTCGAATCCTTTCAATTCCTTAACCGGACGGGTAATACTTCCGACCAAATCTCGGATGTACAGCTGCACCACTTCCTCCCCGGTAACTCTTCCGGTATTTTTAACGGTAACTGAAACCTGAAGTTTTTCACCTTTGGAAATTGATTCTGAATTCAGTTTTAAGTCAGAATATGCAAATGTGGTATAACTTAAGCCATAACCGAATGGGAACAAAGCGTCGTTTGGAACATCGGTATAATGCGACCAGAATACATTTCCTTCGCCATCCCAGGGACGACCGGTACTTTTATGATTGTAATAAATTGGCACTTGTCCTAAATTTCGAGGAAATGAAACCGGAAGTTTACCTGCAGGATTATAATCGCCAAAAAGAACGTCGGCAATTGCATTTCCGGCCTGAGAACCTAAATGCCAGGCTTCAACAATTGACGGAACATTTTCAGCCATCCAGCTGATATCGAGAGGCCGGCCATTCATTAGGACCACCACTACATTTTTATTCACTGCACAAACCGCTTCAAGCAATTCCTGCTGAAGTCCTTTTAATTTAATCTCGGTCTGACTGCGTCCTTCGCCGGTCTGGAAACAATTCTCGCCCAGGGCCAGCACCACAACATCAGCGTTTTGGGCCACATTTACCGCTTCGGCAATACCTGTTTTATCCGTAGTATTAAATTCGAGCTGCACGGTGAACAGGCTTTTTCCTGAAACGTAAACCGGACCTTTTTCAAAGGTTAAATCAGAAGCTTTTGAAACAGCCGATTTCATTCCTTCGAGCAGCGAAACGGCAGAACCTGCAATCGCTTTTGCGCGCCAGCTACCAAGCGGAACATCTTTATCAGCAGCCAATTCACCAATCAACGCAATCTTTTGACCTGATTTTTTCAATGGCAACAAATTCTTGTCGTTTTTCAGCAAGACAATACTCCTTTTAGCTGCTTCGCGGGAAGCTGCGATATTTTCTTTCGAATAAACCAGTGTTTTTTCACGGTTTTCGTCGCTGTATTTATACGGATCATCAAAAAGTCCGAGACGATATTTTACACGCAGAACCCGGCGAACCGCATCATCGATCAGTTTTACATCAACAGTTCCGTCTTCGACTAAAGTTTTCAGATTTGGAACATAGCATTTCCCTTCCATGTCCATATCAGCACCGGCAGTAATGGCCAGTTTTGCGGCTTCTTTTTTATCAGCAGCAACTCCATGAATGAGCAATTCACCGATTGAATTCCAATCTGAAACAACAAAACCATCGAAACCCCATTCACCTTTCAGGATATCCCGAAGTAAATGTGAATTTGCAGTTGAAGGTACACCGCCAATTTCATTGAACGCATTCATAAAAGTCAATGCACCGGCATCGGCCGCAGCTTTAAAAGGTGGCAACACCACATTCCGGAGTGTACTTTCGCTAATGTCCACAGTATTGTATTCGCGTCCGGCCTCAATAAATCCATAAGCAGCAAAGTGTTTTACACAGGCAGCAATGGTATTGTCAGCCTTTAAATCATTGCCCTGAAATCCTTTCACGCGGGCAGCTGCAAACAAGGAACCTAAATATGGATCTTCACCCGATCCTTCCATATTTCTTCCCCAACGGGCATCACGGGCAACATCAACCATGGGCGCAAAAGTCCATTGGATACCCGAAGCTGAAGTTTCAACAGCAGCTATCCGTGCCGATTTACCGGCAAGTTCAGGCTCCCAGCTGGCTGCTTCGGCCAAAGGGATCGGAAACATGGTTTGATAACCGTGAATAACATCGTAACCAAAAATCATCGGGATTTTTAACCGGCTGTTTTCAACGGCAAGTTTTTGTGTTTTCCGGGTAGCATCAGCACCGGTTACATTGAGCATCGAGCCGACCAAACCACTTTTGATCATCTCTAGCATTTGTTGCTCGCTGGTTCCCTCTGGTGCAGGTCCGGTCATCTCCCATTTGCTGGTATACTGATTTAACTGACCCATTTTTTCATCAAGGGTCATTTTCGAAAGCAGATCGGTAATTTTTGATTCAATTACCGGATCCAATTGTTTTGTTGGTTCATTTGCCTGGATGAATGAACAAAATGCAAAACCTGCCAAAATCAGCAGGAATAAGGATTTTTTCATGGTATGAAAAATTTAAATTTACTAATACATGGTTCTTGTCAAAAGTACAAATTAAAAACCGGATAAAAATTTAGTCTTTCCTGAATTGATTTTAAAAGTTTCGGTGATTATAAAACCTAAAATTTGAATTCATTTTCCGGAGAATTTTTCCTTCGATGCTGAAATAAAGTCAATAATTACAATACCTACCCAAAAAAACACTAAGTACTCACCAACAGACCATTAAACAACGAAAGGCCAACAATACTTAATTTTCAGGAAACATAAAGACTAAAGAATTAATGTTTTATAACACAACTATTAATATTCTATTAACACGATTCAACTCCTGCCGCCCTATCTTTGCAACGTTATCACATTTCATAAGTTAGGTTTGATTAGTTTTATTGGTTTAGTTAGTTTAGTTAGGTTTAGGAAAAGGATAGATTAGAGAATCTGTCCTTTTTTCTTTTTATACAATTCGTAAAAAAAATCGATTTATCAAAGAGCTATTTCTGATTTGGGTGACAAAAACAGTGAACCAGATGATCATTGATCATTCCAGTTGCCTGCATGTGGGAATAGACAACCGTTGATCCGACAAACTTAAATCCCCGTCGTTTCAGGTCACTGCTCAATTTATCCGACAATTCTGTTTTGACAGGTATCTCTGAAACATCATTCCAATGATTTACAATCGGTTTGTAATTTACAAACGACCAGATATACCGATCGAAACTGCCAAATTCACTGGTCACTTCCAGAAACCGTTTTGCATTATTAATACTGGCTTCTATTTTTAATTTATTCCGGATAATATCTGTATTCGACATCAAACCGTCAATTTTTTCCTGTCCAAAACCGGCTACTTTTTCAACATCGAAATTCTCATAAGCTATTCGGAATGCATCTCTTTTTCGCAAAATAGTTAACCAGCTAAGTCCTGCCTGCATGCCTTCCAGGATCAAAAACTCAAATAATTTCTGGTCATCGTGCAAAGCCTTCCCCCATTCTTCGTCATGATATTTTCCCAATATCTCATTTTTCTGTGCCCACCAACATCTGTTTTCCATAACTTTAAAATTCAGGATTTAATATTAACTGAAATCTTTTTCAGGTAAGAACAAGCTAATAAACGTCAACTGTCTGTTGTACAAAACGGATGTTAATCATTCGAAAAAATAATTAAAAAATTGAAATGAAAGTCGTTTCAGCTAAAATATTAATTTTGCTGTGTTTAAATTGCGCCCGCTTGAAAACAGGTATTTTAAGGTTTATTTTTTCA
This sequence comes from Prolixibacteraceae bacterium, assembly GCA_049277435.1. Lineage (GTDB taxonomy): Bacteria > Bacteroidota > Bacteroidia > Bacteroidales > Prolixibacteraceae > Aquipluma. The sequence continues at coordinate 67,869 of JBASYJ010000078.1, read as the reverse complement.
TATTCTGAGTTTCAGAATGCTTGCCGGCACGAATAAAATAGCGTAAATCCAATTAAATTAAATCTTCTTCGTGAGAAAACTGACTTTCATTCTACTGATATTTATTTCGAACCTGGTTTCGGGCCAGTTAAACATCGATCATTTTATTCGCGTTGGTGAAACCCGTATTCAGATCGGAAATTATGTGGGTGCAATTGAAAATTTCAACATTGTCATCCGGTTTAAACCTCATTTGCCTGAACCCTGGTATTTCAGAGGTGTGGCCAAACATCAGCTGGACGATTACAGAGGAGCCATTTTAGATTATGATAAGGCTATCGATATTAAGCCTTATTATCCTGAAGCCTATATGAACCGGGGACTGGCCTACCTTCAACTGAATGATTTTGAGAACTCGATAAAGGACTACAATCGGGCAATTGAGCTTGATCCAAGCAATTCGAATATTTACAACAATCGTGGAATTGCAAAAATATCGATGAAAGATATTGATGGTGCGATAACTGACTATGACAAAGCCCTGGAACTAAATCCCAAATTCACGAACAGCTACATCAACCGGAGCAATGCCAAATTAATGAAAAACGATGTCCGGGGTGCAATTAAAGACCTGAATCAGGCTATATTAATCAGGCCACATTTTGCGAATGCTTATTTGCTGCGTGGCTTAGCCCGGTTCGAACTCGACGATTATGCATCAGCACTTCGTGATTTTGATCAATGCATCAAACTTGATCCAAAGAATGGCTATGCCTTTAATAACCGCGGAATTGTAAAGCAAAAACTGGAAGATTTTAAAGGAGCGATCATGGATTACAACATTGCTTTGCAAATCGATCCGACCATGGCAAATGCTTACATGAACCGTGGTATTGCAAAGGAAAGACTTAAACTTCCAGGATACGAGGAAGATTTTGGTATTGCGGCCAAATTAGATCCGAAGTTTGCCTTCAATGATAAAGATGTTGATTACAGTGCTTTGGCCCAGGCTAAAAAACAAGCCCAGCAATCCGGGCAGCAAAACAATTCAGCTAACCAAACTCAGACTCAGGCCAATCAGGTTCCACAGAATCAGAAACAAGCTACACAAAATCAGAATACCCAGGCAAAAGTTGATGATAAAGCCAAAGATGAGCCGAAGACTGAAACCAAGGAAGAACGCGACCGCAGAAGATATAAACTAGCACTTGCCGATGCACGAAATCTGCCAACTCCCAAAGAAGAGATTGTCGATGATGGAAGAATTCAGAATAAAAACATCATTATCGATCTTCAGCCTATTTTCATATTATCGTCGTATGACAAGAATTCATCAGATTTTGAACGTACCCAATATTACAATCCAGAACTCGAAACCATCAATAATTTCAACAATTACAACCCAATTGTCACTCTCTCAAATAAGCCGACAGATAACCTTTTTGAATATTTCAACAACCAGATTCTGTTCTTTAACGAGAAAGTAAAAACGAACAATTCCGAAAGCATCAATTACCTGAACAGGGGTATTTTCTACTATCTGTCTGATGACTTCACCAAATCCTTAGCCGACATCAACAAAGCAATTGATCTGAACAAAAATAATATGCTGGCCTACTTTTCGCGGGCAAATTGTTTATTCGAAACAACAAATCTGATCGAACAGATCAAGCAGAATACGGATGTTTTATCTGTACAGATTAAATCGAATGGCAAGCAAAATACACCGGCAATTATTGAAACAGTGGTCGATTATGCCAATGTTCTGGCCGATTACCAAACCTGTTTAAAACTGAATCCTAAATTTGCCTTTGCCTATTATAATGAAGCCTATGTGAAATGTAAACTGAAGGATTACCGTGGTGCGCTGGAAGACCTGAATAGCGCCATTGGCATCGAAAAAGATTTTGCCGAAGCATACTTTAACCGTGGCCTGACAAAAATCTACCTCGATGACATTGAGGGTGGCGCTATGGATCTGAGTAAAGCCGGTGAATTAGGTATACAAGACGCTTATAACATCATCAAACGATACTGTAATTAACCTGTATTCAGGAAAAATTTATATCTATTGAAATATGCCATTAGCAAACCAACCTCTTGCTGAACGTTTACGCCCGGCTACTTTAGAAGACTACATCGGGCAGGAACACCTCACTGGGAAAGGTGCGGTTTTGCGAAAAATGATTGAATCAGGAAAAATATCTTCCTTCATATTGTGGGGGCCTCCCGGTGTTGGGAAAACCACCCTTGCAAAAATTATTGCCAATACGCTAAACCGGCCTTTTTACACACTTAGTGCAATCAATTCAGGAGTAAAAGACATTCGTGATGTGATTGAAAAAGCACAGCGCAACCAGTTTTTTAATCAACCGAATCCCATACTTTTTATCGATGAGATACACCGTTTCAGTAAATCGCAGCAAGACTCGTTGCTGGGAGCTGTTGAACAGGGAATCGTTACCTTGATTGGCGCGACTACTGAAAATCCATCGTTCGAGGTTATTTCACCTTTATTATCCCGCTGCCAGGTTTATGTGCTGAAACATCTGGACAAAACCGATTTGCTGAAAATCGTTGATCTGGCCCTGACCAAAGACGCTGACCTGAAACGGAAAGATATCCGTATTGAAGAAGATGAAGCACTTTTACGCTTCTCGGGTGGCGATGCCCGTAAACTTTTAAATGTTCTTGAACTGGTTGTTAATTCAGATGAGAACGATACCATATCCATCACAAACGATCTGGTGATCGACCGGCTTCAGAACAACATGGCCATTTATGATAAAAATGGAGAAATGCATTACGACATTATTTCCGCATTTATCAAAAGTATGCGAGGCAGCGATCCGGATGCAACAGTTTATTGGTTGGCCCGGATGATTGAAGGTGGAGAAGATGTAAAATTCATTGCCAGGCGAATGCTGATACTGGCTTCTGAAGATATAGGTCTGGCCAATCCAAACGCCCTGCTCATCGCCCAAAGCACCTTCGATGCAGTTCATAAAATCGGATATCCCGAAGCCCGGATTATTCTCTCACAATGTGCCATTTATCTGGCCACTTCGGCAAAAAGCAATTCTGCATATTCGGCCATCGATGAAGCGCTGGCACTGGTAAAAGCAACCGGTGACCTGCCTGTTCCGCTTCACATCCGGAATGCACCTACCAAACTGATGAAAGAACTTGGATATGGTAAGGATTATAAATATGCCCACTCATTTAAAGGCAATTTTGCTGAACAGGATTTTCTTCCAAAAGAAATAAAAAACAAACGCCTGTATTCTCCACAAAACAATCCGCTTGAATTAAAGATTCTGGAACGACTCAGAAGCCTTTGGGGAAAACGGTATGAAAAATAATGCTTTTTTTGAATTGACTTATTAAAATAGATCCGGGAAACCAGATTTTTCGAACAAGCGAAATTTCCTGACAAAAAAAAAAATGATTCGGTTAAGTAGGGTCACTAAGTTCTATGACGGATATAAAAAATAGATATTAATTTTTCAAAATACTGGCATGGGATTATAGATATATTTCATTTTTATTACATATGTGTCACAAAAGAGTTCCAAAAAAAGATTAGTTTCGCAATGCTAAGGTGAACCTATGAACACAATAAAACCAACACTTCAATCATTTAACAAATTATCATTATCTGATTTGGATCAGGTAAAACTTATGAACCGGACTGATCATAAATTCTGTCTTCACCGTTCAGTTTTACCCTCAATTCTTGAAGATCTGAGATCAGAATATTCAATTCTTGAAATTAATGGAGAAACTGTTTTTGAATATCTCAACACGTATTTCGATACCTTTGATAATCAAATGTTTTTAAATCACCAGAATGGGAAAGGATTTAGGTTTAAAATCAGAATCCGTCAATATGTTCAAACAAAAGATTATTTTCTGGAGATAAAGAACAAAACCAACAAAGGACGGACAATTAAAAAACGCATTGTCCGCAATGATTTTCAGGAAAATTTCCTCCCGAATGAATTAAATTTTCTTCAGGAAACATCTCCCTACCAGGGAGCCCAGTTATATCCCAAGATTTTCAGCAAGTTTAACCGGATTACTATGGTTAATAAGGAATTTACTGAACGGGTTACCATCGATATTTCACCAAATTTCAGGAACCACGAGAATGAGGTCACACTCGATAATCTGGTCATTATTGAAGTTAAACAAAGTAAAGCCAACAAACCTGCCAGAATTATTCAGGTGTTAAGAGAAAATAAAATTAAGAAACAAGGATTTAGCAAATATTGCATTGGCCGCTCGATTCTCGAAGAAAACATCAAAAAAAATAATTTCAAACCAACCTTGCTCAAAATAAAAAAAGAGTATTTATAAACTACTAAACATGCAACTATTAAACATCCTATTACAGATTGCTCCTTCATCCGAAGAATTGAAATTTTTCGGAATTAAATTAATCAACACCGAAGATTACCTCACCTTACTGGTCCGTTTTTCATTAAACCTGCTGGTAATTATTGGTATTGTTGTTGGTCTCTATGCAAAAACAAGCAAACGCAAAGACTTCTATTTCAGCTACATTGCTGTCAGCATGGTCATCTTTCTACTCTGTTTTCTGCTGGTAAGTGTAAAAATCGAATTAGGCTTTGCGCTCGGTCTTTTTGCTGTATTCGGAATCATCAGATACCGTACCGACGCAATTCCAATCAAGGAAATGACCTATCTGTTTGTGGTTATCGCCGTTTCAGTAATAAATGCACTGGCTAATAAAAAAGTTAGTTATGCTGAATTAATTACAACTAACCTTCTGATTGTTATTGGTTTATTTATCCTTGAAAAAATCCTGAACCTTCGTCAGGAAATTTCGCAAAGGATTATCTACGAAAAGATCGAAAACGTGCACGAAGACCGGAAAGATATTCTGCTTGCTGATCTGAAAACCAGAACCGGTATTGAAATCAAACATTTTGAGGTTGACAAAATTGACTACCTGCGAGACATCGCATACATTCATATCTTTTATGACATATATGGCAAAAAAAACAAGGAATAAAATGAAACGGATATTCATTGTATTCGTGTTTGTCTGCATTTCTACCACATCAGGATTTTCACAAAACCTCCCAAATACCTGGATTGAGCTGGAATTCAGCAAAAAAATTACCGATAATTTGAAATTTCAGTTTGCTCCTGAATTAAGGCTTCAGGACGGATTTAACGTGGATTCGACCAGTGGATTCAAGATGGATTCGTACATTCTGGAAGGTGGACTTTCGTACAAATTGCACAAATATCTTACTCTCGAAGGATACTACCGGTTTGAGGAAGAATACAAAGCTAAATACAAAAGAAAACGCGACGAAAACGGGAATAAAATTCCAGGTTATGAATATGTGTATTCCGACAATTCATCAAACCGGCTTGCTTTCGACATTAAATCAGGATTTGACATCGACCGGTTCGGATTTCAATTTCGGATTCGTTACACCAAGGGATTGTATGCCAATAATGATGCTTCTGAATTCAGGTACCGGGCAAAAGTTGATTACAACATCAAGGGGATTAAACTTGTGCCTTTTGTTACAGCTGAATTTTTCCATGATCAGTCGGTTTTACAGTCAACCAGAGACAGTATTTCAGGAGGTTTTAAAGGAATTGATAAAATAAGGTACACAGGGGGAATATCTTATAAAATCAACAAGAACAACGAAGTCACCTTGTTTTACCGTCTTCAGAACAACCGCATAACGCCTATTGAGAATTTGTATCTGGAAGCAAAAGATCAGAAAGATGCAAAGATCAACATTTTAGGTCTCGGTTGGAGCCACGATTTTTAAAAGATCTTTTCCTTACCGGCACCAAAATTCAAATCATTAAACCGGAAATATAAACGTCAATTTTCAGTCTTCCGGTTTATTTTTTTTCCTGAATAACAGTTTCAACAAATTTGGACTCACTAAAAAATCAGAATCAATTTGCGGTGTTCTATTCTGCCGAAGTAACCGAAAATGGGCAAAAATGAATTATCTTCGCCAAAAACACGATTCAAATGATACCGAAACTAAAATACGAAAACTCGAATTTCCTGTTACTGGCAGGTCCATGCGCAATCGAAAGCGAGAAAATGGCGATGGAAATTGCCGAACGGATTGTTGGCATCTCAAATAAACTTCAGATTCCATACATTTTTAAAGGTTCGTACCGAAAAGCAAACCGATCAAGACTTGATTCATTTGCCGGGATTGGCGATGAAAAAGCGCTTAAAATACTCCGGAAAGTCAATGAAACCTTTGACATTCCAACTGTTACCGACATTCATTCGGCACAGGAGGCCGCCATGGCAGCCGAATATGTGGACATGCTGCAAATTCCGGCGTTTCTTTGCCGCCAAACCGATATTTTAATTGCTGCTGCCGAAACCGGAAAAGCAGTCAACATTAAGAAAGGTCAGTTTCTTTCGGCCGGGGCGATGAAATTTGCTGTAACAAAAGTTCGTGAAAGCGGTAATAACAGTGTATTTCTTACTGAACGTGGCTCAACATTTGGTTACCACGACCTGATTGTGGATTACCGTGGAATTCCGGAAATGCAACAAAACAACTGTCCGGTCATTCTGGATATTACTCATTCATTACAACAGCCCAATCAGGCAAGCGGTGTTACCGGAGGTCAGCCACAACTGATCGAAACCATTGCCCGTGCAGGGATTGCAGTTGGTGTTGATGGTATTTTTATTGAAACTCATCCTGATCCGGCAAACGCCAAATCTGATGGGGCAAATATGTTGCAAATCGATTTACTCGAAGGACTATTAACCCGGCTTGTTCAATTACGGCAAGTCGTAAAAACATTCTAAGATGGAAGACAGACGCAATTTTGTACGTAAAATAGCTGCCGGAATGGCCGCCACAAGTTTTATGACGGTTTCGGAACAGGCAAATGCCAGCGAAACGTCCCTGAAGAAAATATTTGTCCACCATGTATTTTTCTGGCTGAAAGAACCCAATAATCCTGAAGCCTGTGCCCGGTTTGAAAAAGGATTAGAAGGATTAATCACCGTTCCACAAATTCAATCTTCACACATTGGGAAACCGGTAGAATCTCCCCGTGATGTGGTCGATGACTCATTTACCTATTCGTACATGGCTTTTTTTAAAAGTACAGAAGATCAGACAACCTATCAGACACATCCCATTCACCTCAAATTTATTGAAGATTGCCAGCATTTGTGGGAAAAGGTAATTGTTTACGATGCCATGGATTAATTCAAGGCAAAAGTGTAAGGCAATAGGTAAAACTCTTTCAGACAGTTAAGCATTTGACTTTCTACTTTTGCTTTTTACCTGAATCAATGGAAAAACAGATATGCCATAAAGATAGAAGCTACAATACCAACAAAATCAGCAATTAACCCGCATGTTAGCGCATAGCGGGTATTTTTTATTCCAACAGATCCGAAATATACCGCCAGAATATAAAAAGTTGTATCAGCTGAGCCCTGAATGGTACAGGCGACCCGTCCAACAAATGAGTCTGCACCATAATTTTTCATGGCATCGACCATCATTCCGCGTGCTCCGCTGCCACTTAAAGGTTTCATCAGCGCTGTAGGCAGAGCCGGAATAAAATCGGTATTGATGCCCATCTGCTGAAAAAACCAGCTAATTCCGGAGATAAACCATTCCAACGCTCCGGAAGTCCGGAAAACACCAATGGCAACCAGTATGGCAATGAGGTAAGGAATAATCATGATCGCAGTGCCAAAACCATCTTTAGCACCTTCAATAAAAGCATCGTAAACATTTATTTTATTCCGCAGAGCCAAAAGAATAAAAACAATGATGACTGAAAAAATTATGAGATTACTGGCGACACTTGATATGGTTTGAATCTGATCTTTATCCAATCCGGAGAAGAACCAGATAATTGAAGCAATGAAGGCGGTCAGTCCACCGAGATACAACAAAATTGTTTTGTCCAGAAGATTGATTCTCTGATGCCAGGCAACAGACATTAATCCTGCAAGTGTCGAAAAAAATGTAGCCAGTAAGATTGGGATAAAAATATCGGAAGGATTAACTGCACCAAGTTGTGCCCGGTAAACCATAATGCTGATTGGAATAATGGTCAATCCGGAAGCATTTAAAACCAGAAACATGATCTGAGCATCAGAAGCAGTATCCGGATTCGGATTAGACTCCTGCATTTCCTTCATGGCTTTTAAACCCATTGGGGTGGCGGCATTATCCAGGTTCAGCATATTCGCCGTAATGTTCATGATAATGGAACCATAGGCCGGATGATCTTTCCCCAGCGAAGGAAATAACTTATTAAAAAATGGACCGACCAACCGGGAGAAAATCCGGACTACTCCCCCACGCTCGCCAATTTTCATGATTCCCATCCACAAAGTCAGCACGCCTGTCAATCCAATCGAAATTTCGAAACCGGTTTTAGCCATATCGAACGTCGAATTCATCATGTTTGGAAAAACAGTGACATCACCCAGGAAAATGAGTTTTGCCAAACCAATCACAAAAGCAATTACGAAGAAGAAAATCCAGATATAATTAAGTGCCATGGAAGTCAAATCGATTATTCGCACTAAATATAAATAAAAAAAGCGGCTGCTCCATATCAGAATGAAGCAGCCGCCTTAGAATATTAAATCAGATAACTAGTATCCAGGATTTTGAGTTAAAGAGGAAACACCATTAACTTTTGATAAGTCAATCTGGTTTTGCGGTACCGGCCAGATTTCGCTTGTACCAGCTTTGAAAGATTTACCGCTCAAATAAGACTGACGAGGAGCTTCAGTAGTTAAATAATTGTTCATGGTTTCAGCAGCGATACCCCAACGTACCAAGTCGAAGAAACGGCCACCTTCCATACCGAATTCCAGTCTTTCTTCCAGTCTGATAGCTGTTTTTGCTTCAGCAGCACTGGCAAAAGAAGTATAAGGTTCAACTTTATATTTAGCAGCAGGAGTACCATCATCGAAAGTAACCACTGTACTGGCTTTTGCTCTTGCACGAATCATATTTACATATTTTAATGCATCAGCGGTATTTCCTTCTTCAGCAGCACATTCGGCACGCCATAAAATTACGTGAGCCAAACGGATAAAACGGAAGTTATTGGCGTTAACTCCAGTTGCCCAACCTGTTTGAGTCGCTTTTGATTTTTCAGATTTTTTGTACAAGCTCTTTTTGAACAGGAATGGTCCACCGTTACTTGGATCACGAACCCATGAATTGTTCGTTGGCTGAATACCCCAATCAAGGAATGGAATTCCAGGACGGCCTATGCTATGGTCGATACGTGGATCAAGTGCTCCGGCATATTCAACACCACCAACTTCCTGACCAGCTGCATTCCAATTGGCGAAATCCGGCAAACCGGTAGCTTCAACAACTTTAAATGCGTTGGCGAAGTTACGTGTAGCCTGGAAGAAACCGCAACAGGTTGAAGGACCTGAAGAAGGGAAATTTAAAGCATCACCCCATCCACCGTTTAACGAACCGTCAGTACCATCATTGGTTGCATATTGCACTTCAAGAATAGATTCTGAATTGTTCTGAGTTGCAATCATGTAATTATCCTGATAATTAGGCATCAGCGTGTAACCACCATTGTCAATAATATCCTGCAACAAAGGTTTTGCTTCAGCATATTTTTTCTGGAATAAATAAACTTTTGCCAGATAAGCTTTGGCAGCCCATACCGTAATTCTGGCTTTTTCTGTTTCGCGGTTTTTAAGGTTTGGAATTGCAGCTTTTAAGTCAGCTTCAATTTCAGCAAAAACCAAATGATCGTTTGGCACTGTCTCAGGAGCTTCAGTATTTTCGTCAACAAAAGGAACTTTTCCAAATACGCGTGTTAATTCGAAATAGAAATGTGCACGCAGAACTTTTGTCTGAGCTTCATACCAGGCTTTCTTTTCAGCGCTAACCTGAGCATCGGTAACAGCACTTGTAACTTTCAGGATTTCGTTACAACGCGAAACTCCTTCGTACATAAAACGCCATTTTGAATCGACGTATTCATTGGTAGGAGTACAGGCAAACTGTTCGATATCATTGATTGTCTGCTGATCCGAAGGTTCAGAACCTTTGTATGCATCATCGGAGGCAACCGAACCCCAAACCCAGTTAGTTACCGATCCACCCCATTGGTTAAATGCCCAACCATTGTTATAATGGCCGTCAAGCATAGAATAAGCACCAGTTAACAAGGCATTTACCCCATTATCGCTATAAAATGTATTAATTGAATTGGCAGCTTTCGGTTTAGTATCCAGCCACTCTTCAGAGCATGAAAACATGAAACCAGTTAATACCACCAAGCTGAATATGATTATTTTTTTCATCTTAAATTGGATTAAATGTTGGAACAAAATTATAAAGACAGGTTAAGACCAACCATGATAGTCTGTGAAGTCGGATAAATACCCTGATCCAAACCATTGTGACGGTCATTGGTGCTACGAATTTCCGGATCTAATCCGCTGTAAGGAGTGATAGTAAATAGGTTACTTGCCTGTACATACACTCTTAAATTACTGATTTTCATTCTGGAAACGAGATCGCTAGGAAGTGTGTAACCAATCTGAAGATTTTTCATTCTGAAATATGATCCGCTTTCGACGAAGCTGCTGTTTGGCAACTGGCTGTTGGTATCGTGAGTTTCAGCAATTGGTAAAGTGATTTTTGCACCGCTTGCAGCTCTTTCAGGAGTCCATGATTCATATAAACGTTGAGGACTACGGTTACCTACAAATTGATAATAATCTGTCCAACGACTTACGTAGTTGATCAGGTCGTTTCCATATGAACCCTGGAAGAACATGGTCATATCAAAGTTTTTATATTCCAGGTCGATGTTTAAACCATAAGTTAAATCCGGGTGTGGACTTCCAATAATCACGCGGTCATCAGCATTAATTACACCGTCAGCTTTATCAGCAACACCGTCACCATTGGTATCAACAGTTAACTGATCTTTATATTTGAAACGTCCGGGAGCATTGTAATTTCCAAAAGCAGGATAACTGTTGGCATCAGCCCAATCGCTAAAGTAACCCAGTACTTCATATCCGTAGAAGGATGAAATAGGTGAGCCAGCTTTTGAAATGGTATAGATGTTACCACGTTGCGTTTCGCCCCACAACACTTCTTTTTCATTGTCATTCAATTTGATCACGTTGTTTTTGTAATGCGAAGCATTGGCCTTTACGGTGTATTTGAAATCTTTATTAATTTCACCATGATAAGTCAACATCAGGTCAATACCCTTATTTTCCATTTCACCAATGTTAACTGACGGACGGGCAGCATTTCCATAAACATGAGGAAGCTGAACTGCATAAAGCATGTCTGATGTTTTACGGTTGTAGACATCAATGTTTGCTTCCAGTTTATTATTCAGCATGGTCATGTCCAATCCAAGGTTGAGTGTGGTTGTAGTTTCCCATTTTGCATTAACATTGCCCAATTTATTGGTATAAAAACCTGAACTCAATGCAGTGTCGTCTCCGGTCATTGGATAATATGACTGACTTAAACCTGTGGTTAAAGTTCCCCAGTAGTTATAATTATTAACACGGTCGTTACCATTCTGACCCCATCCTAAGCGAAGTTTCATATCATCCAACCAGGTTTTTGAACCTGCCATGAAACTTTCTTCAGACATTCTCCAGCCAAAAGAAGCTGCAGGGAAAGTACCCCAACGGGTAGCAGCGGCAAAACGTGAGGAAGCATCACGACGGATAACACCTTCGAATAAATATTTTCCCTGATAGGCATAATTTGCTCTTCCAAAATAAGAGAAGCTTCTCCATGCGGTAGCATATCCGGAATTTGCCAAACTGGCAGTACCTACGTTCAGGTAGCGGTAGTCAAGGTCTTCAGAGAAATAAGTTGCTCTACCAGCAGTAAATTCTTCATAAATGTTATCAATCGATTCAGAACCGACCAATACATCAATTGCATGAACGCCATTCAATACTTTTTTATAATTCAAGGTATTTGCCCAGTTCCATTGCATCGAATAGTTACTGTTTTCATCCAAACGGTTGGTCGATTTTGCTTCGAAGAACTCGATATCACGAATGGTGAAAGTTTTTGAACGGGTATTGGTCAAGTCAACTCCCAATAACGATTTGAAAGAAAGATCTTTTGTGAAATCAATTTTCACATAGGCATTTCCAAGTACCCGAAGGTCAGTTCTCCAGTTGTCTTTGTTGCGGGTAGCAATTGCAACAGGGTTGGCACCATTACCAAGGTTTTCACCTTTTGTTCCGGCGAAATTTCCCATGATGTCGTAAACTGGAACGATTGGCTGCATGCGGTAAGCTTGTGATACCACGTTACCTTCACTGTTATTATCACCAACACCACCAGATGTGTTGGTATATGCCAATCCCATAGATTGACCTAAAGAAAGCCAGTCGGTTAATTTAGCATCCGAATTGGCATGCATGGTATAACGTTTAAATCCGGAATGGATAACAACACCTTGCTGATCCAAATAGCCTAAACTGAAGGCATAATTGCTATTGTCAGTTCCTCCGCTAATCGCAGCATTATATTCCTGAATTGGAGCAGGATCAAAAATTTCGTCATACCAGTTTGTACCTTGTTTATTTGCTTTGGTAATCAGGTTAAATGGAGAACCGTCATCATCTCTTGAATCATACAATGAAGGATTGGTTCGTGGATCTCCTTCCATGGCAGCCTTTGGTAAAATATAATCCGGGATAGTAACATTTCCGGCAGCATCATAAATGTATTGGCCATGCCAAGGAGCAAGTGGCTGAGAAGTAGGATTTAACATTTTATCATTCTGATATTCCTGCCAAACTAATTCACCGTATTGTTTTGCATTTAAAAGATCTAACTGGTTAGTAGTACGCTGTACTCCATAACGGGCATCAAAGGTTAATTTTGCTGCACCTTTTTTACCGCGGTTCGTTGTAATAATGATTACACCATTCGCTGCACGTGCACCATAAATTGCTGAAGATGAAGCATCTTTCAAAACTGTCATCGATTCAATATCATTCGGGTTCATTCGGCTTAATCCACCTTCCGTAGGTACACCATCAATAATGTATAATGGAGAGTTGTTATTAATTGTACCGAAACCACGAACACGAACGGTAGCATCACCACCGGGAGAATTATCGTTTACAACAGTAACCCCCGCAACACGACCCTGCAAACGTGAAGCTGCATTCGCAGCAGGAATTGCTTTAATGTCTTCCTGATTTACTGTTGAAACCGCACCCGTTACAGATTTTTTCTGTTGGGTACCATAACCTACGACAACAACTTCGTCAACACCGATAACATCGGGCATTAAAGTTACTTTGAAATTGGTTTGATTACCAATGGTCAAATCCTGTGTTTTCATACCAATGTATGAAACAGTCAGGATCTTAGCATCGGCAGGAGCAGAAAATGAGAATTTTCCATCCATATCGGTAATTGTACCGGTAGTGGTTCCCTGAACAACAACTGTTACTCCAGGAATCGGAACTCCATCTTCACCTACAACGGAGCCAGATAAAGTCTTTTGTTGCGCGAAAGAGGTAAGAGCTAATAAGCAGGAAAAAAACAGCATTGCTGCCATTCGCCAGATACCTTTTAATTTACTTTTTTTCATAAATTTTAATGTTAAATTTGTGATAATTACGTGATTAGAAATAACTTGATTAAAGAAAAGTCGAAATCCTGACTTATGATTTCCTTAATTTAAGCGATCTACATAGGCATTTAGTTTATGTGAATAATCAGGGTTAATACTTGTTTATTTTAAACTCCCTCCGGAGTTCACACCACAAAATGCAAACATTAAAACATAAGATTATAGCCGAACGGCCCTGGGAATTGCATGAAATTTCAGACTAATTACATTGTGAAGGGTTTAAATGTAAATAGCCTGATTCAAAAACAGCCAGTTTTTTCGATCTTGTTTGTGTATGCATGCGTTAATTTAGTTTTTGCGTGATTAAATTAACGTTACTAAAGTAGGCTAAATATGTATAAACTGTCGAATGTTAAAATGTGTTAAAGAATATTTTTTTCAGACTAGTAGATTTTTATCGATCTTTTTTGTCAATTCACAAAAACATCACACACTCACAACTGACTAACATACTGAACTCTAATACTAAAAATTAAAAAATATAGAATATAATCTCGTAAAATTAAAATACTTTTAAATCCGATATTTTTATTTTTTCTGAAAAAAAGAAAAAAAAAAAAAATCAGACTTTATATTCCTGACTTTTATCCCTGAAGTTAATTATGTATTTAGAACTATCCTGTTAATATTTACAGAATCAATTTTTAGCAAAAATAACTTAATTCCAGACCTTATTTTAAAGTTATCGGATTGCTTAATAAATCAGCTTCCGAAGAAAGATAGGTCTTGAAATTATCCACATTATTCCATTTCTCATTTTCAAGTCCCCATACTGCAAAAAAGTAATGTCTTGCCGGAACATCAGCTTGAATCTTTTGGGCAACATAATAAGTCATTGAAATAACCTGGCTGAATTGTTTTTCTTCAACTGTTTTATAGCCCAGTTTAAAGAAATCAATATCCGTTGTCCGGGCAACTTTGGTGATTTCTTCCTTCTTCAAAAGTACTGCCATTCCAAGTTCATCATTATTTAGCGACTGTTTATCCAGGGTGGCAATTGAGCGGTAATCCGCATTTGCATTAAAATCGACTGGTTCATTTTTCAACAAACTGGTCACGATTCCGGTCACGATTTGTTTTTCTCCTGAAAATCCGGAAACGGTCACATCCGACTGAAACCAATATTTACCCGGATAAATTGAAATGCGTTCAACAGCAGTCAGATTCTGATCTGCGACCTTCCATCCGGTATAAATCAAATCGAAAACTGAACGAACCGGCCCTTCGGTTACTTTTTTATATTCATAACCATCGGTAGAGCCAAGCCGGTAGAGCGAATCAGCCTCCAGCACAGCCAAACCACCCGATCCGGTAGAACTTCCGCAGTGCAGAATATCCATTCCCCAGTCTGAAAGAACATGGTAATCCGGAATTTCAGGAGTATGAATTTTATCGATGATCATACCCGGTTTAAGCTTACCGTAAAGATCTTTCACATTGCGGCAATCGAAATAATTACGGAAACCCATTTTATCGTTTTCCCAGCTTACACTTTCACCTTGAGCAATTATTTTAAAACTGTCTTTACAGGACGGTGCCATATAATCGTCAACTTCCAGGTATGAATCATCAGGCTGACGGATTCCAAGACGCACATTCGTCCGTTTTTCAAAACCGGGATATTCGGCAACCGGTACATTCTCAACATTCAGACTGATCGTTTCTGAAGCATTAAAGTTCAGGATAAAAGCCAGTTCATCCCATTGGCCATCTGCATTCATATCATCTGCCTGCGAAGGTATAGTCTCACCGTTCAGCTTTACAACCGGGGCGAAACCTTCAGGAACAACACCAATTTTAGCCTCAAGATCGGCACGTTTCAGCACAATTGTTTCATCGGGCCGGTCAACTGAAAGCGGATTGGTCAGGATCAGGGTGTTCTTTTTTGAACAGCTGGTTAGGCCAATCAGTAATGCGATACTTATCAAATAGATTCCTTTCATTCCGGCAAATCGTTTTCTCCTTTAACATATCCAAAGTTGGCCAGGATTCCGCCATCAACATACAAGACATGTCCGTTCACAAAATTGCTGGCTTTTGACGCGAGGAAAAGAGCAGCATTACCAACATCTTCAGGTTCTCCCCAGCGGCCTGCAGGTGTACGGGTCATGATCAGGTCATTAAACGGATGCCCGTTCAAACGGATATCGGCGGTTTGCGAAGTTGCAATGTAACCCGGACCAATTCCATTGATCTGAACATTATATTTTGCCCATTCGCAGCACATGTTTGCTGTTAAAAGTTTCAAGCCACCTTTTGCTGCAGCATAGGCTGAAACCGAATTCCGACCGTAAACGCTCATCATCGAACACATGTTGATGATTTTACCGCTTCGTTTTGCGATCATCGCAGGTGCAACACGTTTACCAACAATCAAAGGGGCTACCAGATCTACATCAATCACCTGTTTAAAATCGGCAACCGGCATATCCAGAATCGGAATGCGTTTGATGATTCCGGCATTGTTTACCAGAATATCCACTGTTCCGACTTCTTTTTCGATGATCGAAATTCCTTTATCGACATCAGCTTCGTCGGTTACATTAAATACAACAGTAAAAACATCAATGCCGGCAGCTTTATATTCAGCTTTACAAGCCTGAAGTTTTTCTTCGCTCAGATCGTTCACACAGATTTTTGCTCCAGCTTGTCCGAGCACTTTACCGATGGCCATTCCGATGCCATGAGTTCCCCCGGTAATCAGTGCAACTTTTCCATTTAAGTCAAATAGTTCGTTCATCTTAAGAGATTTTATTTTGGATTAATATTTTCTATTCGTGAATGGCGTGGTCGGCCTGAAAATTCTGACCACTCCATATTTTTCTGGAAGTCCAGTCCTGATGCGCCCCGGTCCAGAACGGGTCACTTGCCGGAAGTCCGAGTGGCAACAGTCCAACCGAACAGAGATACAGGCTTCCTGTTGAAATGTAACTTTCAGCGATATCGGGCTGATGACCGTAGAAACCAATCTGCAGCCAGCCATTCGAATCGAACACTCCGGGAGCTTCAATCATTTTCTGAATTACTACAGATAAGGCAGAGCGAACCTGTGCCGGATTCAACTCTTCAGGCAGAAGTTGCTGAAGTGACATTTGGGCTAATAGTTGAAAAGCGCCAAACCGGTATGGCAACGACCGGCCAATTGCAGGAAATGTTCCTTCAGGAGAAATGAGCTTTTCCTGAATGACTGCATACCTTTTTGCCCGAATGATTACCGTTTTATAGGTCTGTTTATATTTTTCACCATGTTTAACCAATTCCTTTAACACGTCGGCAAGCATGGGCTGAATCACATAACTGTTGTAATAATCCCAGTGAAAATCGGGACCATCACCATACATTCCGTCGCCCTTGTACCATTCCATGTGTTTCCTGATGGCCAGATCCATTCTCAGTTCATCGTGCTGTTCGCCGGCAAAAAGCAAAAAAGCTTCAACCATAGCACTGAACAAAAGCCAGTTACTGTATCCGGGAGTAATCACCCGGCTGCTTTTCATGGCAGCGACAATTTGTTTTTGAGTGGCCTCATCCAATTGTTTCCACAGCACATTCGGAGCCCTTAGAATTGCATGAGCCAGAAAAGCTGCATCAACCAATGGTTGTCCGCCATCGTTGAAATTCATAAAATCAGACGATTCTGGATCAACGGCCTTCTTCATACTTTTCTGTGCCAGACCAATGTATTTTTTCCTGATCTGTCCTTCTGCAGAATCATCTTCGCCCAACTCAAGCCAGGGCGACATCCCTGCCATCAAACGACCAAAAGCTTCCAGATAGGTGACATTACGACGGTCTGCTTCTTTTCCCGGTTTACATTCGACCGGCATATTCTTCCGTAGTTCGCCTTTACTAAGCGAATCCAATAGCGGATCTGCAATTTTCAGGAGCACATCCAGCCAGTATTTTCGATCCGGAAGCTGCTTGTTTCCGGAAACATTAACCGCAGAAACACGATTGGCAAACGGGGCCAAACCGATGAACGAAAGATATTTAAAAGCATTACGACGATTCATAATAAATAGGTTTTATCTAAATGATCTATATTTTAAGTCTAAATTCAAAAGTTATATTTTGCCAATGAGACAAACAAACCTGATGTGACTGTTAAAATTCATTTTCTTAATCTCATGAGGGATTGAATATGCGTAGAAAGTTGATTGAATTTAAAAGTATCGTCCCAGACGGGACGAAATATATTGGAATATTTTAATACTCTACCCATATCAAGTGCCTACGGCACCATACCAATAAACAAAATCAACTAACATTGATGGAGATTATCTTAACTGACTTGGCTGAACCACATCCATATCGGTGTAATCCATATTTTCGCCAGCCATTCCCCAGATAAAAATATAATTGCTGGTTCCGGCTGCCGAATGGATCGACCAGTTTGGTGAAATTACAGCCTGTTCGTTGGCCATCCAGATGTGACGGGTTTCCTGTGGTTGTCCCATAAAATGACAGACAGCCTGATTTTCAGGAATATTAAAATAGAAGTACACTTCCATTCTGCGGCTATGCGTGTGTGCCGGCATGGTATTCCAAACACTTCCCGGACGCAATTCTGTCATTCCCATCTGAAGCTGACAGGTTTCAACCACTTTACTTACCAGCAACTGATTAATCTGACGCTCATTTGAAGTTTCCTGTGAACCCATTTGCAACACATTGGCATCTTTCAAAGTAATGTATCGAATCGGAAGTTCTTCGTGTGCCGGGGTTGAATTCAGGTAAAAACGAGCTGGTTCAGCCGAACTTACCGACCTGAATGTGATATTTTTTGCACCTTTTCCAATATACAAAGCTTCCTTAAAATCCAGTGAATATTCTGTTCCGTCGACAACTACGATTCCTTTGGCGCCTACGTTAATGATCCCCAGTTCGCGGCGATCACAAAAATATGGAGCCTTTAACGGTTCAATTGCTGAAAGTTCAAGCGGTCCATTTACAGGGACTGCCCCACCCGAGATAAACCGGTCGTAATGCGAATAAACCAGACGGATTTTGTCGTCTTCCATCACTTTTTCGATCAGGAAATGTTCGCGTAACTGAGCGGTGTCGTACTTTTTCACATCCTTGTAATGTGCAGCAAAACGTTCTTCAAAAATAATTGACATGATATATTAATTTACATTAGTATTTATATTTCAACAAGTTAAAACATCTAAAAAGAATTAATCATAACAGATTTAGTTTAAATGCTAGGCAAATATAACAGTTATTCGCGAAATGCGCAATCGATTGCATATTTTATTTATTTTTGATCGGTGAAAAAAAAATTATTCCCATCTTTGTAAGAATTACAGTATAGATATGAATAAGAGTTCTGAACCTACGATCCATGACATTGCCCGGGAATTGAAAATTTCGGCCTCAACTGTTTCGCGCGCGTTAAATGACAATCCGCGAATTAGCATGAAAACCAAGGAAAAAATAAAAGCGGTAGCCAATGAATTGGGTTACCGACCAAATACCCTGGCATCCAACCTCCGGAATAAAAAATCGAACACCATCGGAATTGTGGTTCCCCTGATCAACCGGCATTTCTTTTCATCGGTCATCAGCGGCGTTGAAGATGTTGCGTTTAAAGCTGGTTACAATGTGGTTATTTCGCAATCCAACGATTTGGCTGCCAAAGAAATCAGTATTGTGCAGTCGATGTTTGCAAACCGGGTTGACGGACTGATTATTTCGATTGCCATGCAAACCGACACTTTTGATCACCTGAAACTTTTCAGTAAAAAGCACATTCCGCTGGTTTTTTTCGACCGCACCGTGCCCGAAATTGAAACCGACAAGATTGTCGTTGATGATTTCAATGGTGGTTTTAAAGTGACACAGCATTTGATCGATCAGGGATATAAACGCATTGCACATTTGGGTGGGCCACAAAACCTGGTGACCTATAAACTCCGGAAGAAAGGATATCTGGAAGCTTTGGCTAAAAACAACATCCCGGTTGACGAATCGCTGATCCTGACTTCATCACTGACCAGCAGCGACGGAGTTCCGGCCATCAAACAACTCATGGGCCTGCCCCACCCCCCTGATGCCATTTTCTGCGGAAATGACACCACTGCACTAAGTACCATGATTTATTTACGGGATCTGGGAGTTCGCATTCCGGAAGATTTTGGAATTGTTGGATTCAGTAATGAACCATTCTCGCAAGTTGTTTCACCATCTATTTCAACCATTGCCCAACCGGGTTTTGAAATGGGACAAAAAGCAGCCGATTTAATCATCAAAAAAATTGAGAACCGGGAAAAAACCTATCACCAAATTGTTTTACCAATGGAAATGATTGTACGTGAGTCATCCAACCGGTTGAAAGAATAAATCAATTCACTTTCAGAAAGTTGACAAATCATAAAAAACAAAAGATCCACTCGCAAAGAATGGATCTTTTGTTTTTTATGATTTCGAATTTAGTTTATCTGATCCGGTCAATCGAACGAATCAAAGCTTCATCTTTCCCAATGGCACGAATAGCCAGATAATCCAGAATAATTGCAATTATCGGGAAAACCATGCTGATTTTAAAACTGATTTCAGCTCCGCTAAACGAATAATAAGTAAAGAAGAAAAAGAGACCGAACAAGCCGATTAACAGCAAAATCGAAAAAATGATCACCCTTAACTGTCTGACCCGGTTCTTAAAACTGAGCATCGCAAAACCGTGAAGTGCAAGGATTATCCCGATTAATATTGAAATAGCAATACCATTCTCTTTCAAAACGCCATCCAGCAAAATTCCTTTGAAATTAAACAGGTAAACCACGCCATCTTTGGCAATTTCGGCAAAGGGAAGCGCAAATAATAAAGCAATAAGAATTGCTGATACCAGTAAATATAAAGTTTGAATCCGTTGTATCATGTTTACATTTTTTTGTGCAAAATAAGCTTTTTAAAAGGTCTTGACCAAAAAATATCAGGAGTCCCGTCATTTTTTTTTCAGGAATAATCCTCCGGGATTAATTTATCATTTTTATTACTGATCAAAACGTTCAACTTATTTTTTCATACATTTGATCTATTACTGAACGGCTAATCCTGAAATGCAATCACCAGCAACCTTTTACGAAAAACTACTTTTCTCAATCTGTCTGATTGCAGCAACCGGTTTAAGCTCGAATGCCCAGGATCCGTATTTCTCTCAGTTTTTTATGAATCCGGTGTACTTGAATCCAGCTTACGCCGGAACAATGAAAGTTCCGCGTGCAGGCATACAATACCGGAATCAATGGCCTGGTCTCGACCGTGCTTACACGACCTATTTTGCATCGTTCGACACGTATTTACCTATAATATCCAGTGGAGTTGCGCTTCTAGTTTACAACGACTTACAAGGGAATGGTTTGTACACCGAATCCAGCTTTAAAATTGCCTATTCAAAAGAGATCCGGATTAATCGCGACTGGACCATGTATGGCAGCATTTCGGCAGGAGCACAATACAATTACCTGAATTTTAACAAGCTTGTTTTTGCCGACGGATTAGACCCGGTTTATGGGAACAATTTACCCACTGCTGAAACAGTTCCGGACAATAACAACCAGCTTTTTCCTGATTTTGGTGCAGGGATTCTCCTTTTTAACAATCAATATTTCTGGGGACTGGCAGCCGACCACCTTGCCGAACCGGTCCAGTCTTTTTATTCAGGATACAACCACAAAATCCCACGGAAATACACCATGCATTTCGAGGTGAACCTGCCATTTTTTCTCTCCGGACACTGGCGAAAATTCTGCAAACTGAATCCAAACGTTATTATTCAGTCGCAGCAAAACGAACACAACATGACCTACGGAATTTATGCCAACCGGATGGGTTTTTCGCTGGGCATCTGGAACCGGCTGAGCACTGCCAAATCGAATGATTTAATATTTATGGCCGGATTCATCGGGAAACAATTCAAAACAGCCATTACTTACGATTCGAACCTGAAAGGTCAGGGCCTGCGTTCACATGGCGCAATCGAAATTTCAATTTCGTTCCTTCTGAGAGATCCGGGCATTAAAAGCATTTTCCCGTTTTATGAGATTCCCGGACAATGGGATATCAGGTAATTCCAAGAGTTAGGTAAATGGTCAGGACATGTCATGACCGTACTATAAACTGATAAAAAATCACCGTACGAGCATCACTGTACCTTTTTGCGAATGCGGATATCCCTGAACATCCGAAAATTTAACCAACCACACATAAATTCCGGATTCGGCCATTTTCCCATTTGATGACTGGCCGCTCCAGCCATTCTCCGGATTTTTGGTTTCAAAGACCACTGAGCCCAGACGGTTAAACACTTCGAACGAATAATTCTCCGGATCGACACCTTCTCGAATGGGAATAAATACTTTATTCTCCGGAATATCACTGTCGGGCCTGAATGCATTCGGAACATAAAACGAGAACGGCACAATCTTAATCCGTGTCGAAATGGTATCCACACAACCAAATTCAGAAAATGCTTTCAGCAAAACTGAATATTCACCGACTTCAGAGAAAGTATGTTTCGGACTGATTTCTTCGCTGGTAAAACCATCGCCAAAATCCCAGACATAACTTACGGCACTGTACGATTCGTTCGAAAAAGTAATTTCCGGATGGTCCAGCGTTGCTATCTTGTAATTCTGACTGAATGCCGGCCCGGGCAATGGATGCACCCGAATGTACTGTTCTTTGGTTAAAATAGATGAACACCCGGTCAGATTTGAAAAAGCTTCGAGTGTAACAGAATAATTTCCGGAATACTGAAATAAATGGCTGATTGTTTCACCCAGATTCTGATTTAATGAATCCAAAGTCCAGCTAAACTGCAAATTGGCATCCTTCGGAATTGCAGTTAACTCCACAGGAAACGGCTGACAAATACCGGTTTCAGGAGCCTCAAAATCAAAATGAGGTTTTCTTTTAATTTCAATTTTTAAGGTATCGCTCACACACTTGTTTTCTTCAACCAGAAAGCCAATCTGCGAAATTTCATCTTTCAACAGATAAGTGGCACGGGTGTTTTCATCGGAAATCAACTCAT
The DNA here is from genome assembly GCA_049277435.1 of Prolixibacteraceae bacterium. Taxonomy (GTDB): domain Bacteria; phylum Bacteroidota; class Bacteroidia; order Bacteroidales; family Prolixibacteraceae; genus Aquipluma. The sequence goes on along the minus strand of JBASYJ010000078.1, from coordinate 45,161 downwards.
TGCCAGACACAAGCCAGGTACAATTGGATATCTCCTTTGCCCCCTGGTATTCAAACACAGCAGTATCTCCGTAACATAGTTCAGGAAAAGCATTTACAACTGGTTTCGGAGTTGGATAGATTTTGATCATCTCCGGCTCGACAGAACCGTTCCGGCAACCATCAATCAGATTGACAACCAGAAGCGAAACATCATACCTGCCGGTATCGCGGTAACAATGAACCGGATTCTGAAGTTTTGAAACGGCGCCATCCCCAAAGGTCCAGTGGTAAGAAACCGAATCCTGAATATCAATCTGACTGAAAAAACTCACACAAAGCGAATCGCATCCCTGAACCTGATCGGCCCAATAACTGAATTTAGGATCAACTCCTATCGTGACAGATGTTTCAGGACTTAAACACCCGTTTTCTTCGACCACCAGTTTAAGTGTTCTGGAACGGTTGTTGGCACCAATTGAAACTTTAAACCGGTTTGGAGCCAAAGTGTCCAAAACCATCAATCCACCAAAATCCCAGTAAAAGTGTGCTGAAGAATTATTTTTGCCGGTATATTTTACGATTCGTTCGTACGAACTGCACTTTACTGTCGATTCCGGAGTCTCGACAGTAAAAAATGATTCAGGAATATCATGAAAACCAACCTGAAAGTTCGCAGTCGCAGTACAACCATTTATTGTAGTCAGTTCGTAATTTATCAGGTATTTCCCAAAATGATCCGCCCGAAGTTCAACGGCATCGGGTTTTGCATGACTGAAGGTAATTCCTGATGGAATTGAAGTCCATTTTGCAGCTCCTGAATAATTCCACAACAACGAATCTGCCTGGCCGATCTCGACATTCAGGTTCGAATTCATTATTCCGCAAAGCAACGAATCACCAATAATCCGGACTTCCGGCACCTGAAAAACATCAACATGAACCGTATCACTGGCCAGACAACCGAATACATTTGTTCCGGTTACAATATAATCGCCGGTCTGATTTGCTGAAAATGTCTGTTTGTCAGACCCGTCCTGCCACATATATTTTTCGAACCCTCCCCCGGCATCAAGAAGAACATTCCCCGGCCCACACCAGCTGGTATCGTTTCGTAGTTTTATTTCAGGAGCATTTAATTTGATGTAAATCGTATCCGACAACTGACACCCCCTCCCGGTAGTGGCAGTGACAGTATATTCCCCTTCTTCAAAAGCATCGATGTAAGAAGTTGTATCACCGGTATTCCACTGATATTTTTCAAAGTATGTTCCGGCTTCCAGCCGGATAGCTGTTCCCTGACATAAAATCAAAGTATCATTCGACACATAATTTAATCCCAGATCGAGTTGAATATCCAGATTAAATCCAACCGCATAACCATACGATTCGGTGCTTCCGCTGTTTCCAAAGCCATAAATAAAAGCCAGAAACCCTTCCTTTTCGTTAGTATTCTGAAGCCGGTGCGGACCGCTGCTTGTAGCTATCTGAGCATAGGCGTATTTTCCATCCGGGAAATAGGTGAATTCGGAACTTATTCCGGATCCATCCATCAGAATATGCTCTATTTCCGTACTTTTTGCAATCACATTGACGAAAAAAATATTCCTGATCAGATTCGATTCATAAGCATCAAAGGTCACATCGTTGATCATTTGTACCACCGGACTTAAAATGATCATGAACGGGTCGCCCACCCCGGAGCCGCCATCAGCACCCTGAGTCCGGCAGTACTGCGAAACCAGTATCTTTTTTGTCGCGATTATCCGGCTGGCCTGGCTGCTGGTCATTTCAAATTCTTTCCACTCTCCCCTATTCAGGAATATGGTTTGGTTTAACCCTTCAATTCTAACATTCGTGCCATCTTCTGCCGCCAGAATCCGGTAATTATCCTTTGTTTTTGATTGCAGAGGAACGACATAAAACTCCCTTCCCCAGGTAATTGTCGGAGGAATTTGCTCGAATAAGTGATCGTACGAATTGCCGGTTTCAGGAACAGAGGTTGCTTTTGCCCCTGAAAAAAAAGCGACAGGTTTGTCGGCTACAATCCTGCTCCCGGTGAGATCACCCTGTCCGAAGACCTGTTTATTCATCGATTGAACCTGGTATGACTGACCTTTATTCAGTAGTACTTTATATGGAACCTTCGCCGGTTTTCCCAATTCGGTCGCAACAGAAGGAGTGATCTGAACCTGTGTATTATCTTCGGTGGCAACCACCAAAAATTCGCTGTTTGTTTCATTTGTGCCGTTGATGTGCGGGGTGTAACACATGGCAAAATATTCGTTTCCCAACGATTCTGTAGGATAAATCAGCGCCACATCGGCCGATTGGGTTCTGTAATTCAAGGCATAAACATTTACCGGATTGGTCGAAACCAAATGAATACCCTTTTCTTCAATAGTTTCTGAACCAAGCGATTCAAGTATATTAAAATCGATTGAAACCGGGATAGACGAATTGGCATCTACGGTATATTCTCCGATTAAAATTTCATTTGGTCCGTAGGTCAGGGTAAATTCAGAACCAGTCCGCGAAGTAACAGTAACTTCAAGATAATGGTTGGTTAATTTGCTTCTGTTCTGCATCATTCCAAACCAGAAATCGGTTCCTTCGGTAGAATAATGACAAGGATTTACCTGATCACCGGCATTCACCAGATTGGTAAAAAACATAAGGATTCCCCATATGACGATCAGTGTTTTCATAAACGAGAAAAGTGTCCTAATTACCAATCGGGAAGCGGTGTTTTTTAGATGATCCGATCGCTTAAACGTCGGAAGGCCAATCAAAATTTGTTATACTGCTACCCTCTTGTTGATTTTGGTGTACCAAATATAGCCCGAAACATTCTGATAACCACAATTTTTCAGCTCGCGCATGTATGTTTTTACCTGTGAGTTATACTTATCCGATACCACATCGCCTGATTTATAATCGACCACCACAACTTCATCTTTTCCGATCATAATCCGGTCGGGACGTTTGATTCCTTTGGCTCCGGTAAGAATATTACGTTCGTTTACCACCCTGAAAGTGCCATCGAACCAGGGTTTAACTTCCGGATCGCGAACAAGTTCAGTCAATTCTTCAATCATTTTGTGTGCCTCACCCGAACCAATTTTACCCTCGGTTTCAATGCGTTTAACAGCTTTTACAATATCTCCTGAAGTTTCAACCAGCGAAAGAATTTCGTGAATCAGCTTTCCCTTGTTAATTCCAAGATGCTGTTTGCTTTCGTGGGTAAAAAAATTCTCACCACGTTTCCGGATATTCAGGAACTGCCGGAAATCAGCAAATTCGAAGGAAGTCAACCGAACATCTTTCAGAATATTATTTTCCTTTTTCTTCTCTTGCGAAAGCGAAAATTCACCTATTTCAAGCACTAACTTTTCGGGATCGTAAACAGAGCTAAACTGCACCGATTCATCTTCGTTTAAACCACATGCCCCCAAACTGCCTTGCTTATCGACAACCATTTTAAGCAAATCGCCAACTGTGGTGAGTTTGGCTGAAAAGCTCGCCCACACGTATAATCCGGCTTTGGCACGCGTAAAAACCACATACATCAGATTCAGGTTATCGACATAGGTATTGAACTTTTCGGTAAAAAATTCTTTGTAAAAGATTGAATTCCCAACATCCGATTTATACCGGATTGGCACAAGCTCCATCTCATTAAAAGGCTCAACATCAGGCTTGCACCACAACAGCGGCGCCATTTCCGGAGAGGTTTGCGGATGCATCGACCAATCGAAGAACGGCACAAAAACATGGGTAAATTCAAGTCCTTTCGACTTGTGAATGGTCAGCACATTAATCGCGTCGATGCTGTCGGAAACCGGGATCGTAAACCGGTACCCATTTTCATCCCACCAACTCAGGAAGCTGGTTAATTCCGACGCGTGATTGCGCTCGAAAACCGAAATCTGATCGACAAAAGCCTGAAGATAAGCCAGCTCATTGGCCAAACTAAACAAGTTAAATTTCTCGCAAAGGCTGTAAATTATTTCCAGGATTGGTTTTCCGGCCACCATTTCCTGAAACGTTTTACTGGCTGCAAACTGAAGCAATTCGTTGGCTGGATCATTTACATCCTCAAACTGCCTGCTTAGGTCCGGTTCGTAAACTGCATCTTTAATCTTTCGTTTTTCAGGATCATCTTCAACCGGAAATTCAGGAATTTTCCCCAATTCCTTCAGTCGCGGATAAATTTTCCGGTAATACAGATAGTTCAACTGTGCTTTGACAACCTGATCATCCGGACTTAAAAAACACGTCAAAATAGAAATGATCAGGCTGATGACTTCCGAATTGTTGATGTACAGCGATTCTCCGGATAAAATATCAAAATTATAAGCTTCGTTCTCCGGAAGGCCTTTTTGTTCGAGAAATAGATCAGCAATCAGACGTGCCTGTTTTTTATCTCGAACCAAAATCGCCATCTCAATGGCCTTAACTCCCTTATCCTGAAGATTTTTAATCAAATCAATCAATTCCGTCAAAATCAGATCTTTATTATCATCTGCCTGATCTTTTTTCGATTCGAGAAACCGTACACGGACATTTCCCAGATTGGCAACTTTCGGATTTGAAACCTGCTGAACACTATCGGCATACACTTCAGGAATGCTGAAGTGAACTGGATTTTCCCGTATTTCAGCATCCGAAAGCTCAGCTTCGATGTGCTGCTGGAGCAGTTCAGGAGCCAGCCGGAATAAAGTATTGTTGAAGCGGATTACTTTTCCGTAACTGCGCCAGTTGCTGTTTAAAACTTCATTCTGAAGTCCAAAGGCTGGAAAGCTTTCGCCCAATTTACCGGCCAGCAGGCGCCAGTCGCCACTTCGCCAGCGGTAAATCGCCTGTTTGACATCGCCAACCACCATCCCCAGATGATCTTCCGACAGTGAATTTCCGATCAGCGGCCTGAAATTGTTCCATTGCAAACCCGAAGTATCCTGAAATTCGTCGATCATAAAATGAGAATAGACTGAACCGGTTTTTTCATACACAAACGGCGTTTCCGAGTCGGCAATCACATCTTTCAGCAAATGCCCCGAATCGGAGATCAGTACAATTCCTTTTTCGCGGCTTAATTCCTTGACCGATTTTCGTAAATCGACCAGAATACCCAAAGTATACAACTGGCTAATAATGAGCTTTGCGGTAACATAATTCCGGTTTTCGGTTTGAACCAAACGAACAGCCTGCTGCATCTTTGGCATTAGTTTGGATTCGGCAAATTCGGTGAGCTGCGATTTTTTCGGCTCTTTTACCGAAGCTGTTATCCAGGCCGAACTTTCGTCGACAGATTTTAAGGTGGTGATATTCAACGTAAATTTTAAATCCTTCATTTTCTGGAAACCACCGGCCGGACCGCTGCCTTTCGATTTAAAATCGTCTGCAGAAAGACCTTCCATCTCCATGACATTCAAACCTTCCTGTCCGAGCGATTTCAGTTTATTTTCGTACAAAACAATTATTTTGCTGAGTTTTCCGCGGTACTCCTGAAGAAATGCGCGATCGTTCAACTTCTGATATAAACTTTCGTTGAGCGACTTGAATGTTTCGTTGTAGATCTCATTTCCCAACCTAAGGATATCTTTTTTCAGGTTCCAGCCTTTGCCGTCACGAATTTTATCCGAAGCAAAAGCATCGAGCCATTCCAGCAATTTCGGATCATCTTCCACCGACTGGATCATGCGGTCAGCAGCTTCTTCCAGAATGCTTTTTTCGTCGAGTTCAACATTATATGCCGCGTTGATTCCCAGTTCGCGGTTAAATGCCTTGATTACACGCTGAAAAAAACTATCAATTGTACTGATCGAAAACCGGGAATAATCGTGCAGGATTCGTTTTAAAACAAGCTGAGCCTGACGTTCCACCATCATAGGCTGCCAGCCAAGTTCCTGAACCAGAACCTCCATGTAAACCGAATCTTTACCTTTTGCCAGATGGTACAATTCACCAATAATCCTCGATTTCATTTCGGCAGTGGCTTTATTGGTAAAAGTAACTGCCAGAATGTGCCGGTAATTTGTATCGCTGGTCAGCGCCAGTTTCATGTATTCGATGGCCAGCCGGAAAGTTTTTCCTGAACCCGCAGAGGCTTTATATACTTTAAGTTGTGACATTCGTTGGTTAGATTTATTGCACCATATACATTGAGGTCATGATGTGCTTTGCACATCAAAAAATTAAAAATTAAAAGTAAGCATATATCCTGAACTGAATGCATATTTAACTTTGGATAAATACCCGAATGTTAAGTAAAAAGCTGCTTAAAACCCCGGAATTTCCGTGGTTCATAAATATTTTTATATCTTTAAATTTTCCTGACTGTTAATTATCAGACTCATACAGCAGTTTCCGGAGTATTTGAATGATTTGGCTACACCTTTTATTCAGTAAAAATGAACTAAAAAATAGCAATTATGTCAAAAATTAACCTGCTTATTTACACCCTGGCAATTCTGATCCCAATAATTCTATTCTACACAACTTACAAATTATCGAAGTTACGCGATTACAACAGAATTCAGAAAAAGAAACTCCACCGGCTGATGTACCTGGTTTCTATCGTCGTACTTTTATTAAACGGAGGATTCTATTTTTCAATTCAACAATATGAAAATCAATCGAAACAGGAAATAAGGATCTTAAACCAACAAGTTGAAAACCTGAAATTAGAATACAATCAGTTGCAGCAGGAAAGTTTCAGTCTTATGAATAACCGCAACGAACTCACAAAGGAAAATCGGGAAATTTTGGAGAATAACAATGGACTCTCAACCAAACTTCAGGAGTTAAAATCGGAAGTTTCAAAGAAAGAATTACAAATAACCGAACTTACAAATATGCTGGAAACTCATGAACTCTCAGCAGCCGAAATAAAAATTAAATAACAATATACACCTAATTCTGCTTTACATAGAAAAATGTGATAACTTTAAAACATAAAAACCAACTAAAACTTTCAACATGGCTTTATTTGCTGCACTTCCTTTTCTGATTATCTTTTTCTACATTTTAATTCTTGCCGGAATTCTGTATTTGATTTATACCTGGGTAACTAAATTCATTTCGTTGAGAGAGGAACAGAACAATCTGCTGAAAGAAATTATCAAAAGATTGGATAATCAGGTGAAATAGAAGGATTTTTACTGCATTGTCATTCGTCAGATTAAACTAATAAAATCATGAAAGCAAACCATTTGACCACGACTTTTGCATTTCTGCTGGCATTTATCCCTTTAATTTATTCTCAGGAACAAAACTGCAAAGTGCTAAAACCTGAAATCGCCGCGAAATATACAGGCGAATGCAAAAAAGGCCTGGCCAACGGAAAAGGAATTGCAGAAGGTACCGACCTGTATGACGGCAAATTTAAAAATGGACTGCCGCATGGGAAAGGACTTTACCGGTACGCAAACGGCGAAATCTATGAGGGTGATTTTAAGAATGGAATGAAAGATGGAAATGGAAAATTCTCCTTTAAATATCTGGGCAAGGATTCATCCTATTCAGCAGTTTGGAAAGAAGGTCACTTTATAAAAAAAATTACACCTCCTCCATATCAAATAATTCAGTCGCTGTATGTTGCCAGATCAACGGTTATGAAAGTTGGCGAAGGAAACCGCATCATGTTTACCTTCATGCAAAATGGCACCGATAATTATTCCATCACTGATTTATCATTTGCCGGAAATGCAGGAACTTCGTTAAACATTGGCCGTGACCAGGGATACGACAACATCAGTTTTCCATTCACCTGCAAAGTCATGTACGTAACATCCAATTCTCTCCGGACAGCAAGCTACCGCTGCGTATTTGAAGTGCAGATCAATCAACCGGGACAATGGCAGGTAACACTCTATAACTAAATATTGATAAAAAGTTTAGATCAAAAGAACCTGGCTTAATTTCAACATTCAGATCCAAACATTAAAAAGTAACTATTCAAATCCGGAAACGTTAAATATTCCGGAAATGGATAAAATAACCACATATTGCGGTATTTCCTGCGAGGATTGCCTCATTCGCCTGGCAACACTGGAAACAGATAAAGCCATTCAGAAATCGATGCGCGAATCGGTCGTTGAACAATGTGCCCTGCTTTACGGGATGAACTTTCGCCTGGAAGAAATTACTGATTGTGACGGATGCAGGACCACTTCCGACCGATTGTTTACAGGTTGCCGGCAATGCAAAGTCAGGCAATGTGCCTCAGCAAAAAACATTGAAAGTTGTGCTTTCTGCCCCGCTTATCTCTGTGATACCCTCAGAAATCACTTTTTACTTGTCCCTGAATCAGAATTTGAGCTTGAAAAATTGAGAAAGAATTAATTTTACATTTTTCCGGTTTGTGTTCATTCAATTTTCAAAATGAAGAATCAGCAAATAATCAAACATTTATGAAGATCAATCCCCAAAATAAGCAACTGCGGAAATTTGTTTCCATCACGACTTTCTTAATCATTGTATTGATTCAAACAGTTCAGGCCCAGTCGGTTTATGTAGGCCAAACAGGAGCCAAAGGAAAAACTTTAAAGAAATATATCAAACCTGAAGAATTGAAGAAACTCATCGATCATCCGGTTGATTCGATCTGGATCATTGATGTACGGCCGGAAAAAGCATTTGTTAACGGGCATATTCCAACAGCCAGAAATTTTCCTTCGGGAAGCATCATGAACCGGTTAAATGAAATACCCAAGAAAAATTACCTGATTCTATACTGCACGGTTGGCGGACTGGCAAAAATAACAGCCAATCAGTTAAAGAAGGCTGGGTACAACCGGTACATGATCTGGGGCGGAATTTCACGATGGGAATGGGCCAGATCAACGGGAATTCAACACGATTCCATTCCTTCAACTCCGGAAAAATAAACTTACTGAAGTGCCGTCCGGAAATGAGAAGCATTTTATAAAATCGAATTTCAGACAGAAATCGCTTTATTTGCACGATTTAAATGTATCGAATTTACAAACACAAATTATAGCTGGAAATGAGAATTGAATACGACATTAAACTGGGATTTAAAGATGTGATGTTTCGTCCCAAACGATCGACCTTAAAAAGCAGGTCGCAGGTAAATCTGGAACGTACATTCCGGATGAAACACAGCAATACTGAATGGAGTGGAATCCCGATTATGGCCGCAAATATGGACACGGTAGGAACGTTCGAAATGGCTCTGGTTTTGGCCGAAAAAAAGATGTTCACTGCTATTCACAAGCATTACGGCATTCAGGAATGGAACAGCTTTCTGGGAAAAGCGCCTCTGGGAATTGAGAATTTTATCGCCGTCAGCACCGGAACCGGTTCAAATGATCTTGAAAAAATCGATCAGCTTTTCGCAACAAATCCGCAGCTTAAATTTATTTGCATCGATGTGGCAAACGGCTATTCCGAACATTTTGTATCGTTTGTAAAACAAACCCGAAAAAAGTATCAGGATAAAATCATTTTAGCCGGAAATGTGGTTACCGGTGAAATGGTTGAAGAATTATTGCTGGCTGGTGCTGATATCATCAAAGTAGGAATTGGCCCGGGTTCGGTATGTACCACACGCGTTAAAACCGGTGTTGGTTACCCGCAACTGTCGGCGATCATCGAATGTGCCGATGCAGCACATGGTTTGGGAGGACAGATCATCAGCGATGGCGGATGTGCAACTCCGGGCGATGTGGCCAAAGCCTTTGGAGCAGGTGCTGATTTTGTAATGCTTGGCGGAATGCTTGCCGGACATGACGAAAGCGGTGGCGAAACGATTGAAAAAGAAGGAAAAACATACAAGCAATTTTATGGCATGAGTTCGTCGACGGCCATGGATAAACATGCCGGCGGAGTGGCAGATTACCGGGCCAGCGAGGGCAAAACCGTTGAAGTTCGTTACCGGGGGAAAGTTGAAAATACGGTTCAGGATATTTTAGGCGGAATCCGAAGTACCTGCACTTATGTTGGCGCTTCGCAATTGAAAGAACTGAGCAAGCGCACCACCTTTATTCGCGTTGCCGAACAGGAGAACAGAGTTTATACCAAATAAAACGAATTTTTCCTGAAATCTATTTTCAGATTAACAAACTGATGAACTTCGGTATTAAAACAAACCAGCTCCTCAAACATGTCATTTCCATCTTAAATAAAAATTTCATCCATTTTCTTTTATCCTGAAACCATACGGATTTGAAATCGTTAAATATTCCGTGTTAAAACTAACATCATTTTCAGTATTCGATAATTTTAAAACAAATCTCATGAACATTCAGGCAGAAAAATTAGATCTAATGAGGATGATTCTGGAAATCAATGAACCGGAAGTCCTTGAAAAAGTAAAAAATCTATTGCTTAAAGAATCGAAAAACGAAAATTGGGATTCGCTTCGAACCGAACAGATGGACAATATTCTATGGGGAATCGACGATATTGAAAACGACGACACGGAAGATTTCGATGAATTCATCAAGAAATACGGCAAATAACTGCCTTTCCCGATCTGTTTCTTACTGCTGTGGAATTAGCTAAAAGCGATTTCAATCTCCTCCCCTTTTTGGTTTAGATTAAATGAACCTTTATAATTCATTTTGCACCCGTGTTTTTTAAACGATTGTTCAAGATTTTGCAGTATTTCTGACTTTGCATCAGGAAGACAATCTTCGTGAAAATAACTGTAAAAACTGGTATCATTTTGTTCTGCAAACTGAATGATAAATGCAGTGTGATCCGGAAAAACCAGATCGTCGTATGCATATGAAATATCGAGTTCTGTTGCTTCCTTGAGCATCACCCGCACTTTTTCCAAATCGCGAAATATCATAATTACAATTTTAAGCTTCTAAAGAAATGAAAACCAAAGTCTGACTTGTTGGATCATATCGGCCTCTTCATATGTTTGACATTTGACCAGTTGCATATTTATAGCATCATCAAATTCAAGTTCAGTAAAATCAAGCTCCTCCATAATCTCGGTTTTCGAACATTTGTTGCAATCGTCGCGGAATTCCTTGTCACGAACAAATTGTCTGATAAAACTGATGGATTTTCCCAGTGCCATATGTTAGAGTTTTAAGAATTACAGGTTGTACTGCACGAACCACATGAACCTGAACAAGTCGATGTACTTTTTGCGATTGCATTGGTAAGTTGAACCAATTGATGATGTGAAAACAAGTGAATATTTTCTTCAATGCTTTTATTTTCTGCCTTATAGACTTTCAAACCACTATCCGTAAAAAATCCAAGCGCCATCAGGGGCATATTTCTACTGATCACCACGCCAATTTCTTTCGCTTTTAATTCCTCACCCAATTCGCCGGCTTTGATCATGTTCTTTGTTTCAATCCACTCATAGTTTTGATTGGAATTGTTGTAGATGCAGGCAAATTCGGTATTATGAAAACTATCGGCAATCCGTCTTTCTGAGCCGGATATGCCTTCAACCGGAATAATTATTTTCATAGTTCATATTTTAATGATTCCGATATGCCAAACTTTATACCACAAAGCAAAAATACTTCTCGTTCAGCAGCTTACCTGTTTCAAGGTTATATTTTCCTACCTTCCGGTCAGTAAAAAAACTCTGGAACCTACGAAAATGTAGGCAGAAATTTATCCGGATCCTATCCATTTATCATTCAAATCGATTTGAAAAGGTCGTTGTTGGATGTACCTTTGTATACACTCAAAATTTTCATGATGATTCTAAAAATCTTATTTGTCATAGCCATCATCCTGCAATTCTTTGCTGTTGGAGTGGCCATTAAACTCACGCGGGTAACCAAATATAATTTTTCATGGATGTTGCTCACCATTGGTTTTATCCTGATGGCGATCATGCGTCTGGTCGAGTTTCTTCCATACATCAGCGACATAAAGCCACAGGATTACCGAGAGATTTTTGTCTGGATGGGTGTTATTACCTCCCTGGCATTTGCTATTGGAGTATTCATGATCCAGAAAATTTTCAAATACATGAAACGGGTTGAAGATTCGCGCAGGCTCACCGAAAAAATGTTCCTGAATACAATTATTCAGACCGAGGAAAAGGAACGGAAACGTTTTGCCAAGGATCTGCACGATGGAATGGGGCCGCTGCTTTCGAGCGTTAAAATGTCGGTTTCGTCGCTGGCGCAAATGAAACACGATGATGCCTCCCGCGAGATTGTTGAAAACACAGAGATTGTGATCAACGAAGCGATTAAAAGTCTGAAAGAAATATCGGACAACCTGAGTCCACATGTGCTGAATAATTTTGGGCTGATTCGGGCGCTGAATAATTTCGCCAACAAGATAAATATCACCAAAACCATCCGGATAAAAATTGAATCGGACCTGAAAGACGAACGGTTCGACAACAACGTGGAAGTGGTGCTTTACCGGGTGATTTGTGAATTGATAAACAATACGATCAAACATGCTCATGCTAAAAAGATTGACATATCTTTGACCAAGGATAATGACTTCCTGTCGATCGTATACAAAGACGATGGTAAAGGATTTGATGTCAGCAAGATAATTGACCAGCCCAGTTCCAGCGGAATGGGTTTTTCGAATATCTATTCGCGCATTAATTCGCTAAAAGGTGAAATAAACATTGCCAGTGAACAGAAAAAAGGAACACTGGTAACCATAAAAGTAAACATGAATGAAGATTAATCAGAACAAACGAAAAGTCATCATTGTCGATGATCACACTTTATTTCGGAATGGTCTCCGTATTCTGATCAACAACATGGAAGATTACCAGGTTGTAGCAGAAGCTGCCAATGGCAAACAGTTTCTGGAACAGCTGCAAAACGAATTGCCTGATTTGGTTCTGATGGACATCAGCATGCCGGTTATGGACGGAATTGAAGCCTCAACAATCGCCCATGAACTGTATCCTGAATTGAAAATCATCACCTTATCGATGTATGGTGAAGAAGATTATTATTACAAAATGGTCAATGCCGGGGTCAAAGGATTTGTACTGAAAAACTCCGACATCCGCGAAGTTAAAACTGCACTGGATGTGATTTATGAAGGAGGTTCCTTTTTTTCTTCCGAACTGCTCCAGAATCTGGTGAACAGTCTGAAATCTTCATCAAAAAGCAAAGAATTTCACACCGAACTTTCAGAGCGCGAAATGGAGATTCTGATCCTGATTTGCCAGGGAATGTCGAACCAGGAAATTGCTGATAAATTATTCATCAGCAAACGAACCGTCGATAAACACCGTGCGAATATTCTCGAAAAAAGCGAAAGCAAGAACACCGCTCAACTGGTTGTTTATGCCATCAAAAATAAACTGGTGGAACTTTAGGAGCTGAAAATTGCAAGGGGCTTGGGGCATGGAGCAAGGGGCATGGGGCAAAGTGCAAAGTGCAGAGTGAAATATTAGAAATGGGTAATTTGAAGGGATTTGGTGCATTCTAAACTTCATCTTCTGATTCCTGAAGAATCATATTTTGTTCCGGAGTTTTATTTTTTCTGAATTTGAATTTATTCTTCAACTTCACCAGGAAATCTTTACCGATTAAAAAGATGCTCAAATAAAAAGTAACTTCACCGGCAATCACTAATCCGGCCGTTATGGCTGCTATTTGTCCTTTGGTGAAACCCATCCACGGAACGACCAGAATCAGTCCCCACAAAATGCAGCAGATTCCAAATATGATGTATCCGATCAGTTTCGATGTTTTCATTCCGATTATTTTTCCTGGTGTTTTAATACCAGTTTAACACACATTTAAACATTCAGTTCATTAATGTATTTGGATGAAATGAAAAGTTCTGATAATTCACTCAAAAATCCATTCCTGAATACTTTTTCTGTCCTCGTCTAAAAATCAACATGGCTGCAATTAATATCAGTATTTCGCCCATCGAAAAAACAATCCAGTTATAGTATTCCGGTGTAAAATTTTGGATCGTTGTCATGAAATGTTCATTTTCAGACAATGAACTAAATCCGGTAATTTTACTTTCCTGAATAATTATTCCCAAAAAATCACTCATAAATGTATACAAAATCAAAATCACTCCTGAAAACAACAAGCCCCATTCAACTGATTTCAATTTTAGTTCGCTTTTTGCTGATTTATTAAAAATGAACACAACTGAAAGCAAGATCATTGTAAAAGAACAAATTACCGGGGCAAGTACAGGCCCAATCCAGGTAACCGGAATGAGGAACAAGATATCCCAGGTGAATAATGAGGATGGCCAGCCTAAAAGAATGAACAGCCACAGGTAATAAAAAATGTCCCAAATGGCAAAAGCATATAGGAAATACGAAAATTTCTCCAGGCGATTTTTACCGGTTATAATTCCGACAGCAACCAGCATAAGGATGGTTGCAATTTCGCGAAGCCACTCTACCATGACCATCTTTGGATCAATAAATTTCAAAGGAAATTCAAATCCTGTCGGGTAATAAATTTGCCGGAGATACACTACCACAATGGCTTCCAATGCGCCCATGGCAATTCCGAAAACACCAATCCAGATAAAATTGGATCGGATTTTTTCGTATAAAATCTTCGATTGTGAAAGAAATGGCTTCATCGGAATAGTACGTTTGAAAGACAAATAAGAAAGGAAATTTATTCTGAACGTTTAAATTTAATCCTAATCAGAATTAAAGTCAAGCAAATTAATGATCAAAGCAGGATATTTCAAATGCAGCCAAACCTAAATGTACTCTTTTGCTATTAGCAAGGCCTCCCTGCCATATGATCCGCCAAAAAGCAGAAAATGATTTAAAACATGGTAAAGCTGGTACAACCGGACTCTTTCCTTCCATTCCGGAGGCAAAGGAAATTCGTTCAGATACGCGTTCCAAACTGTAGAATTGAAGCCCCCAAAAAGCAACATCATGCCCAGTTCCATCTCCCGGTCGGCATAATAACAGGCCGGATCAATCAACGCCGGACCATTGGCTGAGTGCATATAATTTCCCGACCATAAATCACCATGAATTAAGGAAGGAATTGTCGGATGCACCAGCAAATCAGGAATTCTGGCAACCAGTTTTTCGTATATTTTCATTTCATCCGATGGCAATCCACGCACCGGTTTAATTTTCTGAACCAGACTCCAGATTCTCTGGTTGGCAAAAAAAACCGGCCAGTTGCTGTTCCATTTATTTTCCTGAAGGGTTGTTCCGCAATAATTTGAATGATGAAAACCAAATTGAGTTGCAGTTTTCCGGTGTAACCGGGCAAGTCCCCTACCCAACCGTTCGTCAAAACCTTTTACAGATCCGGGAGCCTGCAAATATTCGAGTAGCAATAAACCTGGTTGGACATCGGATGATTTATTCCAGATAACTTTTGGAATGATTATTTCTGATGATTCAGCCAGTCGCATTTCATTCAAACCTTCGGCTTCGCGCATAAACAGATCTTCAGGACCTGAATCATTCCATTTCAGGAAAAAATCGCCTGCAGAAGTACTGATTTTTAGTGTGTGATTAATGCAGCCACCACTTACCGATTTGTAGGAAAGCAATTTAAAGTCAGTGCCGAAGTTCTCCGAAAGTTTTTCGATACACCCTTCAACGATATCCTGTTCTTTGAAATTGGCCACAATTTTGAATCGTTAATAAATCTAATTCATATTTAGCGAACAAAAAAAACAGCAACTCTCAGTTGAAAGTTGCCACACGATCTGTATACCGAATAAGTTCAGTTATTTACAATTCTATCAGGCTATTCTTCAGAGCAAATACGATAACCTCAATCATGTTGTTTGCCCCTGTTTTTTCCATCAGACTGGTTCTGTATTTTTCCACAGTCCGGTCCGAAATTGATAATCGGTCGGCAATGAGTTTAATTGGTAATCCTTCCATGGCCAGATAAAGAACCTGATTTTCGCGCCTGGTAAAAAAGGAGTTATTTTCCAGTTTCTGATTGGATTGTTTTTGTTTAAAAATGTTGGTAATTTCAGTTCCTAAGGTTTCCGAAATTTTAATATTTTCACGTTTAAGTAAATTTTGCACCTCCAAAGCATATCCACTACTTTTTTCAGAAACAGCAGAGTCTTTTGCAGGGCTTAAAACACCAATAAAAACAGTAAACTTTGAAAATTTTTCAAATTCGGAAACGATTAATCTCATCGCAATATCTTCGTTTCCAGATCTTAGCGTCACATTATCATTAAATATTTCATTCCTGTCGATAAAAGGAACCTGCATCATTTTAATTAATTTCTTAACAGAAGATGAATCAAAAAGATGTTGTATCTGAAGGTCTGATACCGAAATTTCGTCAAGTTTTAAAAATTTCAGTAAGGCAGGATTTGCATTAAACACTTTATTTTCATCGAACAACAGGATACCATTCGGCGACAGATCAAATAAGCGAACAAATTCTTTATTTGCAATCTCTTTTATAGCAGAGTATTTATGAATTCTTTTTTCAATGGTATTAATTAATTCGGAATTCTGAAAAGGTTTTACCAGATAATCATCCGCCCCCAAAGACAATCCAAACCGAATATCCTTAAGCTCTGAACTGCCGGTTAGAAACACAAAAGGGATACGATTCAAGAGCGAACTTTCTTCCAAAACCTTATAGACCTGGTAGCCATCAACAGGATCCATATGGATATCACAAATAATCAAGTCGGGGTTGTAGGTAAAGGCTTTTTGAATTCCGGTTGCACCATTATTCGCGTAACACACATCGTAATGATACAGGGAAAGTATATTTTGAATGGTAATACCTAAAAATTGATCATCTTCAATAACAAGAATTTTCTTTTGAAATTTCATGTGTAATTGTTGTGTTAAATTTTTGCATGAGACTCAATTTTGGGAAAACACCCCGGATTGGTTATTTAATCGGAACTCATACTTTCCTTACATCATCAATAAAAAAAAACATGTTGTGTTTTTTAGCTGCTATTCGATGGCTAAAATTATAACTATTAATAAAAACTAAACTAATTTACACCAAATGATACAAAATTCAATATTCAAACCACCAAATAATTCTAATTTGTTTATAAGTTTTGACAAATAATATATAATTTATTATTTTTATTTCAGCTCAGTACAGAATAAACATACACTACACAATTAGCTGTTTATCTGATTTTTGAAACATGTTTACAAAAGAAAAACACGGATGGAACAATGATTATCTGATTCCATATATTCAAACATTTCTGATAGAATACCGGATCAAATTCTCCAATCATAAAACTGAACATCACAGATGATTTATTGAGTTTGAGAAATACCTGTTACCTGTGATTTTTATTTTGGAATAATTCCTGAAACTTTAGAAATTTTGATTTTCAATCAGTTATTTCAGTATATTAAACCTGAAAAAAACCAATCGAAGAACCAACTCAACTATCTTGTGGTATGAAAGTATTTTTTGCCCTGATGTTTCTTTTATTAAATCCAGTTGATTCTATTTTTGGAGCAAATCAACATCGCCTGAATAAAACTTTTTTAAACCGTCAGTTCGATTCGAAGAAAGGACTGCAAAGTAACCAGGTAACACATATTTTCCAGGACAAAAAAGGGTATTTGTGGTTGAGCCATTGGAGGGGGTTTTGTCAGTTCGACGGGAAAAACTTCAGGAATTATAAGGATACCGATGGTCTATTTGCAAGTTCAACATTCGAAGCCATTGAATTTTCGCCCAATCATTTTCTTCTTCAACATATTAAAGGAATAAGCATTTTTGAACCTGAAAAGTCAGTCCAAACAGTTCCATTTCCGGATTCTATTCATGGATTACGCATTGGGAAAGCATTATACCAAAATAATGATTTCTGGATATTCAACTGTTATTCAAATACTTCAGAAAAAATTTATCATTTGAAATATGATGGAAACTGGAACAACGAAAACAGTTTAAACAACGACACCGTGCTCAATATAATTCATTCAGATAATGCATCTGAAGATTATATTTTTACAAAAAATTCAATTCATCAACTGCGCGACGGAAAACTTACTCGTTACGGATTGCTCAAACACAAATACAAAAGTTTCTCGACCGATCAGAAAAATATATGCTGGGGTTTTTCAACTACTGATTCACAATTCTATACCATATATTTCAATAATTCGATGATCAGGGAAGTTCCTTCCGGTATTTTCGCTGAAAATCTAACTTCAAAAAAAACTCCGGAAACCTTTGTGGTTTTGCCTGATGACGAAGGAATTGTTTATTATACTGATCAATATGAATTATTCAAAAGCAACAATTTCGAAAAAAAATCGCTAGGATGCAGTTTTAATCTGATCCGGGAAATGATTGTTGATAAAGAAAAAAATTTATGGATTGCTACCGAAGAAGGGATTTTTAATTTTTACAGGCTGGATTTCGAACGCATCAAACTTCTAAATTCGGACAAATCGGATATGATCTGGAGCTTGGCACAACTGGAAAATAACCGGATAATTGCCGGAAGATTTGGATTTGGATTCGTCGAATTAATGGATTCGGTTTGGAAACCAGTGAGCCTGAATTATGCGAAAGATCACATAAGTGGAATGGAACTATTTTCACCATATATGGGAGCAGTTACAACAACAAAAATGGAAGCCTGGTTTCCGGTATGGAAAGGACTAATCAGGTTCAAGAAAACCGGCGAGCCAAAAATAATTCCACTCCCTGCAACTCCCGAACAACTTTATATCGATCCAAAATCACCGGACACCATCTATGCTGCTGCTACAAAAGGAATGCTGACAATTGACAGTAATGCCAATATGACTTACTTCGGCCCTACATACGGTTTTTCAAATGTACAATATGAAAGTATAACAAAAGACAGGTATGGTCGTTTCTGGCTGGGAAGCAGTCAGGGTTCAACCCAGATTTTTGATAAAAACAAGGTATTACCACCATCTGAAACTCCGAATATTTCAAATGTTATTTCGTCGCAGAAAGATTCAAAGGGAAATCTGTGGTTTGGAACCGACAAAGGACTATTTTATTACGATTACAAGAACCTCATTCAGATAAGTCCAAACATTTTAAACGGATCAATTGATTTGCTTATCAATTATAACGATTCAATTCTTGTAGGTATTGGCCTGAATAAACTTGGTATTATAAATTATCAGGATAATAAATTTGAAATTAGCATTCACGAAGAGAATGAACTGACTGTCATGCAAAATTCGTACCTGGTTGATCAGGCAGGATACATCTGGTTTTCATCGATGTATGATCTGGTCCGTTTTAATCCGCTGGTATTGCTTAAGCACGAAATAAAAGAAATAACAAAACCAATTATAACTTCTGTTGAATATTCATCGGATAATGTTAACTGGATAAAAACAGATTCAACCGGGAACATAAAAGCAAAATATTCAAATTTAAAATTCAAATTTATAGCTTTAACGTACAGACAAAGTGAGCTGTTAACCTACCGGACGTACCTGGAGAATTTCAATACCTGGAGTGGACCTTCAAAAAGCAATGAGATTTCGTACACCAACCTGAAACCGGGAAAGTATAAGCTTGCTGTTCAAAGTTCGGTTGACGGACAAAACTGGTCGCCTGTTACCTATAGTGAGCCAATAGAAATTTACGCCTTCTGGTATCAAAAAATATGGATTCGCCTGATGATTATTTCCATATTGTTTTTGGCGTTCTTTTTTCTGAGTTACTCTTTTATTTCGGCCAGTAACAAACGAAAAATTAACAAACTTACCGAACAAAGGAAACTCAATCTGTTGCAACTTCAATTGGTACATTCGAAGCAAATACCACATTTTTCGGGTAATGCACTTGCAAATATCGAACATTTCATTTTTAATTCGGATGTCAGACAGGCGAATAAGTATTTAAGTCTGTTCTCCAGATTTCTAAATCAGACTATGGAATTTGCCGATCAGCCTTGTCTGCCGCTGAAACAGGAGTTGGAATTAGCCAGAATTTATTTGGAACTTGAAGTTATGCGATTCGAAAATAAGTTTGGCTACAAAATAGATATTGATCCCAATGTGGACCAAAAAATTAAAATTCCAAATATGCTGCTTCATACCTGGGTCGAAAATGCAGTAAAACATGGACTTAGACACAAACAAAATGATGGGATGATCCATATTTCAGCGACCCAACAGAATGACATTCTTGTACTTTCGGTTGAAGATAATGGAATCGGACGAAAGAAAGCAAAAGAGATGGGTACCTCCGGAAGTGGACGGGGACTATCAATCATCAGTGAACAGATTGAAATTTACAACAATTTTAATGAGAATCAGATTCAATTCAGCGTAACCGACCTTAAAAATCAGATCGGAGATCCGGATGGAACACGTTTTACCATTTATATTCCTGTAATTTTCAATTACGATTTCTGAAAAAAAGTTTAATAGTCATACTTCGGAAGTCTTTTTTAATCTACTGAAAATAAGCAACAAATATTTAATTTTATAACGATAAATTTTTATTTTTACTACAGTATATGATCAATTTATAATAATTCCACCTATGAACTCTATTAGTTATCTGATTATTGAAGATGAATTAAAATCGAGGCAAACACTTCTTAAAAAAATTGATCTTTGTGAGCTTGAAATATTAAGTTGCGTTGGAATAGCTGCAAACTCTGAAGAAGCTATCTGGTTAATCAAAAAGAATCGTCCCGACATTATTTTGATTGATATAAATCTGCCGGGTAAAAATGGATTTGAATTACTGGAAGATATTCAGGAAGAAGATTATTATCCTGAAATAATTTTCACCAGTGCATATAATGAAAACGAATATCTCCTGAAGGCATTAAAAACCGGGCCAGTTAACTATCTGCTAAAACCAATTGATATTGATGAACTTAAAGCTTCATTTAATAAAGCAATTTCACGCGTTCATCTCAAGCACAACCAGATATCTGGTTCAGGAAAGAAAAAACTAATCGGTATTAAAGAAATACTTTATCTTAAACCTGAGCAAATAGCTTATTGCCGGGCAGATGGTCATTACTCGAATGTTTTTTTAACCAATGGGAAATTGGAATTAATTTGCCAGAGCATTGGTTCGATCGAAAAGGAATTACCGTCAAATATGTTTTTCAGGATCGACCGAAGTAGTTTGGTAAATACAAACCTGGTTGAATCAGTTGATTTGAAAAAACAAACCTGTATGCTTCGTGAAAAAGACTTCAACCTCAATGTCGAGATATCTGTCATTGGGTTAAAACGACTCATGCTGAAACTTGAACAATCCCAGTGAGTTAAGATTAATTAACTTGTAATTGGTTCGAGTGGGATCGTAAATGAAAAGACTGAGCCTTCACCTTCACGGCTATTGACCCAGATTTCTCCATTGTTTTTCTCAACAAATTCTTTACATATCACTAAACCAAGCCCGGTTCCAGGTTCACCCTCTGTTCCGGCCGAAGAAACCGACTTATTCAGGATAAAAATATTTTTAATTCCTTCCTCAGAAATTCCTACACCATAATCCACCACTTCGATTTTGGCCATTAAATTATCGGTACTGACTATGACTTTTATTTCTGATCCTTTTGGTGAAAATTTAACCGCATTAAACACCAGGTTTCTCAACACCGTCGAAATCATTTCCTTATCGGCATATACCATAAAATCGGGTTCAATTTCGATGTGCAATTGCTGGTCTTTCGCTTGTAAATTCAATTCCACCAAACCCTTAATGTTTATCAAACACTCAGTCAGATTGAATTTAGTTTTATAAATATGGATCCGGTTTGTTTGCGAACGGGTCCACAACAGCAAATTCTGCAATAAATTATATCCATTCTCCGCAGCCTGATTCAAATCAGCAATAATTTTATTGAGCTCATCTTTCGAAAAAAGGTCGATATCCGTTTTCAGGATACTGGTGTAGCTAACCAGAATATTAAACGGATTTTTCAAATCGTGCGCGATGATAGAAAAGAATTTATCTTTTGAAATATTTAACTCATGTAACTCCGTAGTCTTTTCTTTAAGTTCACCAGCCAGTCTTTTTTCCTTCAGCAACAGGTAAATCATAACCACCATCAGTAGAATTACAAAAAGTGTTACTGAAATTAAAAAGAACAACCTGATTTTGGCATTGTCAATGGCCTGAAGCTGTGATTGATTTTTTAATTTCAATTCCTCCAGATCGCGCTGATTCTTAATCAATTGATATTTAGCCTGAATTTCTTTGACCATCCTTGATTTTTTATCTCCGCTCAGGCTGTCGAGCACCGAATTGTATTTGTCGTACGATAAATAGGCATTTTTATAATCTTTCATTTCCTCGTAATAGAAAGTCAGATTTCCATAAATATCTCCGGTAAAATCGTACATTTTAAGTTCGTTTGCCAGTTTTAACGATTTTTCGAAATAGTGATACGATTTTGGATATTCCTTTTTATCCAGATAGGCCAGTCCGATATTGTTATAGGAAAAGGCAATCCCTTTTTTATCGTTTACCTGAACATACAGGTCAAGGGCCTTTTTATAAAAATCAAGACTTTCGTCCAGCTTTTTCTGATTATAGGCAATGGTACCATAGTTGTTTGTAAGATCAATAATCATCGCGGTATCTTTCCTGGTTTCAGCAAGTTGATAAGCCAGATCATTGTATTTCAAGGCCCTTTCCAAATCTTTTTTATTTTGAAAACTAATGGCCATATTCTGATAGGTTTTGGCAATTAAGGCGGTGTCTTTCAAGAAAAAACTTATTTTAAGCGAGTTATTGAAATATTTAATTGCCTCATCATATTCCTCAATTTCATCGTACAACATTCCGATGTTGTGGTTAAGTTTTGCAATCAAATCCGTAAAATCTTCCTGCTCCGCCTGACTAAGGGCCTGATAATATAATTCGAGAGCCTGAGAATAATTGTTGCTGTAATACTCCTTCAGCCCATTAACAACCATGATATTCAGTTTTTGCCAGGAATTGTTTGTTTCAGACGCAATTTTGCCGGCTTCAATAAGTAAATGATCGACCGAATCCTGATTCGACGTAAGACGAACCATTGTGCTGGCTTTTTTTATCAGAAAATTAAAATGTGATGTACTTTCTTTTGAAGTAGTAGTATTACCGAAGCAGACTGAAAATAACGAAATCAGAAAAAATGAAGTAAATATAGATTTTAATCGAAGCATACAACTTTCTTCAAAGGATATTGAAAGGACACAAATATAGTTTTTTTGTCCAATAATTTTTCAATTTAAAAACATATGATTACTTCTGGTATCAATTTGATACATTGTCATATTTCTCCGAAAATCTACCATACTTAACAACAGATAAAAATCATTTTTATTTGCAGAAAATATATCTAAATCTGTAGTCTAAATAACTTAATACATAAAAAATGAAGTCATTAAATGCTCAGGATTATATGGATCGTGAATCTCAATACGGGGCTCACAATTATCATCCGATTCCGGTAGTTTTGGAACGCGGTGAAGGTGTTTTTGTCTGGGATGTGGAAGGAACCAGATATTTCGATTTTCTTTCAGCATATTCTGCAGTTAATCAGGGTCATTGCCATCCAAAAATTGTAAAGGCTTTAATCGACCAGTCTCAAAAGCTGGCCCTGACTTCACGGGCATTCTACAACAATGTTTTGGGCGAATGGGAAGAATACATGTCTAAAACATTCGGATACGATAAAATGCTGCCGATGAACTCTGGTGCCGAAGCCGACGAAACTGCGTTGAAACTCATCCGGAAATGGGCCTATAAAGTAAAAGGCGTACCAAAAACCGAAGCCAAAATAATTGTTTGCAACGGAAATTTTCACGGACGAACCATCACCATTATTTCCATGTCGTCCGATCCGGATTCTTACAACGATTACGGTCCGTACACTCCGGGATTCATCAACATTCCGTATAACGACATTAA
This sequence comes from Prolixibacteraceae bacterium, assembly GCA_049277435.1. GTDB lineage: Bacteria > Bacteroidota > Bacteroidia > Bacteroidales > Prolixibacteraceae > Aquipluma. The sequence continues at coordinate 21,352 of JBASYJ010000078.1, read as the reverse complement.
AGCTCTGGAAAAAGCGCTTGAAGACCCAAATGTTGCAGGATTCCTGGTTGAACCGATTCAGGCAGAAGCCGGAGTATATGTTCCTGAAGACGGCTACCTGAAAAAAGCGTTCGATCTGTGTAAAAAACACAATGTACTTTTTGCAGCCGATGAAGTTCAGACCGGCCTGGCCCGAACCGGCAAAATGCTGGCCTGCGACCACGAAAAGGTAAGACCCGATATCCTGATTCTGGGAAAGGCTATTTCAGGAGGAATGCTGCCGGTTTCGTGCGTTTTGGCTGATGACGAAATCATGCTGACCATCAAACCGGGCGAACATGGATCAACTTACGGCGGAAATCCGGTGGCAGCCAAAGTGGCGATCGCCGCACTCGAAGTTCTTCGTGAGGAAAATCTGGCCGAACATGCGGAGAAAATGGGAAAAATATTCCGGAAAAGATTAAAATCTATTGATTCAAAACTGATTGAAATTGTTCGCGGAAAAGGTCTTCTAAATGCAGTAGCAATCAAACAAAATTCAAAAATCAGTGCCTGGGATGTTTGCATCGCCCTGAAGAATAACGGATTGCTTGCCAAACCAACACACGAACACATCATCCGTTTTACTCCTCCACTGATAATTACCGAAGATCAGTTGGCAACTGCACTTGATATCATTGAAAAAACGTTTAACGAGCTGGATTCTTAAAAGATTAAATTCTCAAATACTGTAGCCGGTAACCAACTTGAAGGCATTTTCGTTGGTTTCCGGCTTTTTTATTTTCACAGCCCGGTGCCAGATTTATTGCAAGTTTATTTTCGATTAAAGCAACTTTTTTCATAACATTAAGGTCATAAATAAATATTCCGGACCGAAATCTGTATTTTTCAGTTTTTACACCAAATCGCAACAAACATTGTTAAAACTCTACCATAATAAAATCCTGAAAATCTTCATCCTAAGTCTTTCTGCACTTTTGGCAATTACTCTCATTGCACTTGGTATTATTTATTTTCAGGCCCAGTCGTTCCTGAATAAAAATTTATCTGAACTGGTCGAAAAAAAATCAAAGGGAAAGTATGAACTGGAGTTTAACAATCTTGATCTGAATTTCAGCCACTGGGGATTTGAAATAAGCAATGTAACTTTTCAGCCAACCGACTCGGTTCTTAACTTACAAACAACAAGTGCCCCAGAAAAACAATTGTATACGTTCAAATCTCCGGTGGTTCGTTTTTGCGGAATTAAAGTGCTCAGGTTGTTGTTCAGCAAAAAACTCGAAATTGGCGAAATACTGATCAGTACTCCCGAACTATCCATTCACGGCCAGGAATTGGATTCAGAAAAAAACAAAACCAGTATGAGCAGCTTTCTTCAGGAACTGAAACCACTGGTAACCAAATCATTTAAATCAATTAAGATCAATAAAATTGAACTGGAGCATGCCAGTTTCGATTTCTACAACCTGTTGGGTGATACCCGTAAAATGGCCAATGCCGAAAACATAACCATCGGAATCCTGAATTTTTATACTGATTCTATCCTGTTATTCAATCCCGGTCAACTTTTTAAAACCGACGATATTTACCTGAAAATGCACAATTACCGGAATAACCTTTCCGACAGCATTCATACCCTGCATGCGGATTTAATCACCTATTCGCTGCAAAAATCACAAATACTGGTTCAGAATCTGGAACTTAAACCACTCAGCCAACGAAACACGGAAAAAAGTCAATATGTCATCCATATTCCTGAATCGAAAATTGTAAGCAGTCACATCAGTGAGTTTTACCGGAATAACGATATTCTGATTGATTCAATGGATTTGACAGGTGCCAGGATCAAATACCGGCCAGGGCTAAAAACCGCCAAAACACCATTGGATTCAATTATGCGGTTCGACTTGTATGAATTAATCCGGGACGAATTTCCAAGTGTCAGTATTAGCGGTTTCAGGTTAAGAAATACAGAGCTCGAAATATTTGCCTCCCAGAACGACACCATTAAGCAACAAAAATTAGTCAACATCAACATCCAGCTTAAAAATTTTCTGCTGAATTCGAGTTCACTAAATGATACCAGCCGAATATTTTATTCGAAAAACATCGATTTCTCGGCTACCAGTTATGAATTAACTCTGGGAGATAATGTGCACTACATTAAAGCTGGTTTTCTTAATCTTTCGACTGAAAAGAAAGTGGTTTCAGTAAAAGACATTCAGCTATTTCCAGACACTGCCGGGTTAAAGAAAACGATTAACAAAAACACGATCAACGGAAGCTGCGACAGCATCAGGCTCGATCAGTTTGATTTTAAGCGGGCATACCACAAAAAACGTTTTGCCTTCAAACGCATCAATATTTTTAATCCTGAAGTGCGGATTACCCAAAATGAAATTTCCGGAGAAAAGGACCAGACTGAAAGTCCGAGTTTTATTTACAAGCTGATTTCCAATTACGCCAAAGGAATTTACGCCAACCAGGTTGTGGTTCTGCAAGGCAAGGTTCAGCTTGAAAACAAAACAGGAGAATTACAAAAAGGAAATATTGAATCGAAAATCAAACTGCTGCTTAACGGATTTGCACTCGATGAAATCAGTGCCCGAAAAACTGACCGCCTGTTTTTCGCGAATCAGATTGAATTAAATTTCAGCAATTACAACATGCAGCTGGTCGACCATCTGCACCGCCTGACGATCGACAAACTGGATATTTCAACCCGAAACAACAGAGCCCATTTACAAAACCTTCATCTCTTCCCGGTTTCCGAAGACAACATTCAGGAATTACTCCGGAAATACAACCGATCCGAACTGTATGAATTTACAATACCCGACCTGACGCTCGCCAATGCCGATTTTCACGATGCATTTTTTAATAAAAAATTATCGGTCGACACGGTGACGTTTACTGATCCGCAAATTTATTACGAAAATTTTGCTCTGCTAAAACAAGATAAACCAAAAGCCGAATTTGAAGATTTATTCCAGTTGTTATCCAATTACCTGGGCGACATCCACTTTGGACGCCTTCAAATCCCCGATGGAACGATTCGGCTGATCAATCACAACAAGCAGAGTAAAACAATTTCACTGGACAATCATTTTAGTTTGGGACTTGAAAATACGGTGATTAACAAAGATCAGTTCAGCCGTAAAAAATTACTTTTCTCTGAAAACATCGATTTTACGGTGCACAATCACATCATTCGTCTTTCGGATAATGTGCATGTCATAAAGGCCAGCGAAGTTGGTTTCTCGACCCGGAGAAAGGAAGTATTTGCCACCAATGCCCGCATCTATCCCGAAACAAACAGCAAAGGATTTAATTCCGTTCTTTGGAATGTTCAACTGGTCATTCCTGAAATCCGGATTCAGGGAATTGATATCGAACAAATTTATTTCGACCGGATTATCGATGCAGAAAGTTTACACATTAACACACCCGAAATCAGGCTGTACCAGAAAAACCGGAAACAGGAAGTCAAAGATTTGAAGGAATTTACCTTTCTGCTTCCCAAAGAAATCGAATCGTTAGCCATCAGGCAATTTAAGCTGACAAACGGATCGTTAAAAGTTTTTTCTGAATTAGGTACCCAACCTTATTTATTGGTTCAGTCCGATCTTCAAATGCAGGCTCAAAATGTTCTAATCCGAAAAAACACGATAAGCGGTAAACCCGAATTCAAAAAAGGGGATTACACGGCTCAAATGGTGCAGTTCAAATTTAATCCAAGAAATAAAAACCAGTTGTTTAGTTTCGATGAACTGACGTTTTCAACAAAGGATCGCCGGATACAGGCCAAACAACTTCTCGTTAAACCAAGAAATAAAAACCCGAAACTCGATCAGTACATACTCAGAATCCCTACACTTACGATGAATGGTTTTGACATGGATAAAGCCTACCAGTCGGATCAATTCCTGTTTGAATCGATCATTGTCGACAAACCTGAATTTCAACTGTTCAACAATGCCAAAGACACCGCGAAATTTAATCCGTTCAAAGTCAATCTTTATCCACATTTCGAAAGTTTCGCCAATGTTTTTGCCTCAGGTTCAATACAGGTCCGTAATGCTGATATTTCAGTTTTTAACCGTGATCAGAAAAAACTTCAGGAAAAAGTAAGCATGAACCTATCGGATGTCAGGATCGAAAACCAGCCTTCGCACGGATTTATGCATGCCCGTGATTTTTCATTCCGGATTCCTGATCTCAAAAAAGAGGGAAAACTCTACACATACAGCATTGGCGAAACGTTTTATTCATCGCTCAGCAACCATTTTTCAGCCCGAAACATTCGGATAATCCCGAAATACGATAAAGAAAACCATCAGAAACAGCTTGGTTTTCAATCCGATTATTACTTCGGAAGTATCGATTCAATTTGTATTAACCATCCCAACATCCGGCAATGGTTCGATCTGCGTGAACTAATTTCCGGATCTGTTTCTGTGAACGGCTTAAATCTTAATATTTTCCGCGATAAACGACTGCCATTCGACGAAAACAGACGACCAAAAATGCTTCAGGATATGATAAAATCGGTAAAAATACCTTTTCGTACCGACTCACTTTTGCTGCAAAATGCCCGGGTAAAATATACCGAACAGGGATCGAACGAAGATGCAGAAGGTCAAATCTCTTTTTCGAAAATTTACGCCGGAATTATTCCATTCACCAACATCAGGTCGGACAAGAACAGCTATCCCGATTTCACGATTAAAGGTTCGGCCACCATGATGGATTCCTGCGATCTGAAAGTGAACATGAACTACATGATGAACCATCCGGATAACCAGTTTTCGGTTAGTGGCAGTGCCAGCTCATTCAACATTCCGGTATTAAATCCGGTTCTGGAGCCATTGTCATCGGTCTCCATCCGTTCAGGTCATGTCGACCGGTTCAGTTTTAATTTCACTGCAGATAAAAATCAGGCAAACGGTCAACTCTATTTTGGGTACAATGATTTAAAAATTTCGGTTCTGGAAAAGAAAAATGGTGCTATTCGAGAGGCCTGGTTTGTAAGTTTTCTGGCTAACAGTTTAATGTTGAAATCAAAAAATCCAAGAGGCAAGGATTTACTTCCCGAGGAAATTAGTTTCAGGAGAGACGAAAAACGTTCTGTAATAAATTACTGGTTTAATACTCTTTTTAGCGGAATTCGAAATACGTTGGGACTCAAAGACCGGCAGGACGATCAGGAAACAAAAAAAGCGGAATAAAAGACTATTCTCTCAGGTTAATAATCACAGAGAATTTCACGGTATTGTAAGTCCAATCGCGCAATCCGTGCAGATATTGAAAACGAAGCGTGTGATTTTTCAATTTATGGTTCAGGTCAAACGTGTAAACCATCGGCTGGTCGCGCTCCAGTTTGTATCCTGAATAACCTGAAACCGAATTTGAAACGGTCCATTTCGACCATTTAAAATCGGCCCCGGCACCGTACATAAAGGCATCATTCTGAAGGTTCATATCGTCATTGGTCTGCCATGAATAAAATCCGAAAGAGGCATAAGGCACAAAATTCATCTTTTCGTTTTTACCTGAATAGGTCTTCGAAAAACTGAAATCGAAATAATAACCCGGACTGTCGGAATACCGTGCCGCATCCAGATGACCACCCGAAGCTGTTCGTCCAACCATGCGCGCCATCGTATCCGGGAATTTTCGGCCTTTCGATATTTGAATTAAAGTGGAAAAGTACAAATCACCAATGGCAATTCCTTGCCCGTCAAAATCGCGTGCAGCACGTTCATCGCGCACCGAATCGGTCATGGCATAATGTTCGAGCATAACTCCATAAAATTCGATCGCAATTTTATCATTGGCAAACGACCGGTAATATTTACCAAACAAGTTCTGGGTCGGATCGCCATTCTTGAAATGCAGATCGACACCAAATTCAAGATTTGAGCCCGCTTCAACCACTCCTTTTTTCATGTCAGGAACAGGCAATGCATTGGGACCCAGAAAACCTGGTGTGATGTGTATAAATGTTCTCCAGCTTGGCATTCCCGGTTTCCAGCCGTTTATTTCATTCCACCAGTTCCAGTCTTCTTCGGAATAAGAAAATAGCGGGATCAGACAAATCAGAATGATAATTATTTTTTTCATGCGCCAAATATACAAAAGGACCGAAACTGACTAAATGATTTGAAATAAAAAAACCTCATCGACTGATGAGGTTTATCGTTTTACAGATTTAATTTTTTTCGGATATTTTTTGGAATCGCATCCTTGTGAACCATAATTGAAGTGGATTTGTATTTTACGTAAGCTTTTGAAGCGTAGAAATAACCTTTGTAATCATTATAGTCGCCCCACGAGTTTTTTACTTTATAATACAGGTTTCCATCCTGATCTTTTGCAGATCCTACGATCAGCATACCATGATCGTCAGTAGTCTGGTAATTATCAAAATCAATCTGTCGTAATTCCTGGGTAATTACTTTCTCCGGTCCTGGTTTCGAAAGTTTATATAACTTTTCATTTTTATCTTTTTCATTCAATTTTTCCCACTTGGCAATCTCGGCATCTGTCATGTTGGCTTTATCCACTTCAGGAACAACAGCAACACCAACCTTCGATGTTGAAAAACCTTTTTCACTCACATCGGCAGCCCAGGCAACAGTGTATCCGCTATTGATCGAGTTGTCAATAATTTCTTCAAACTCGTTTAAAGGAACATTGTAAACTTCGTCCCAGGCCCAGTTATCAGGAACTTCGATGATAAATTTGCTGTAAAACGGGTGATGTGTATATGACGAAATCTCAACATAATCATCCATATTCAGTCCTACAAAATCTTTGGCGAAACTTTTTGGGGTGTACTCTTTTCCTTCGTAAGTAAATTTCTCCGGAAGTTTTCCAAGGTACGAATCCAGGGTACCATCCAGCGCATCGTGCCAGGCAGTGGTCAGTTTTTTATTCGGATTTTCAACCACAGCTTTCACCTGATCAAGCATAGTCCGGTCGAGTTCTCCATGTACATGTTTGTCTTCACCGTAATTCAAGCCCTTGTAAACTTCTTCCGGAACAATTCCATATTCCCTGATTACGTTTGTCACATCATGAAAAGCGCCACCGGCACCAAAGCTCAGGCTGCCATGTAAACGAACATATTTTAAGGCTTTGTCGTCATACGAATGGTAAACCACATACATTTCAGAAAGGTCTACCTCGGGTTTTCCCAAACGAAGCATTTCAGCTTCCAAAAATCCCAATCCTGAAAACGACCAGCAGGTACCTGAACGGTACTGATCTTTCACTGAAGTACATGGAATATCCTTAATTGAAGTAAACTGAAAACCTTTTTCAGTCTCTTCTTCCTTTTTATCCTGAGCTGAAACCACAAATGAAGTTGCAAGCAAACCCACAAGGAAAAGATTTCTTAATCTGCGCATACTGTTTTGTTAATATTGAACTGTTTTGAAACGAGCCCAAATATAATAATTTTAAAGGCTACACCCCTGTAACTCATCATTATTTCAGGCAGATACAACAGATAACTTTCTCATTTCAGCCCAAACACAAAACAGCTTACAATCTGAACAACAACAAATTCAGCACAATCAGATAACTTTGTAATAAGCTTCAATTAACGAAACATGTTTTATAACACCCATTCAAATCTGGTCGAAACCTGTAAAACTTTCAAATTTTGGTAAAAATCACCGGGAATAAACAATCTTTTCTAACTTTATCACTCAACATTAAATCTTGAAAAATGAAATTTCAGACATTAACATTAATGATCTTCTTCTTATTTGGCTTCAATCAGGTCAACGTTTATGCGCAAACAAATTTGCCGGATTGTGTTTTCAAGCCTGAAGACAAACGAATTGCAGAACAAAAACTCCGGTTTTTTACGTCAAAGTCTGACCTGCCCATTCAGGAATTAATGGTTGAAATTGGATTATCGTTTCTGGATACGAAATATGTGGCTGCCACGCTCGAAAACGGGCTGGATGAGCGGATGATCATCAATCTCACTGAATTGGATTGCACCACTTTTGTCGAAAACTGTCTGGCACTGTCACGAACTGTCAAACTGGGGAAAACTGATTTCGAAAGTTATGTGGCCCAATTGGAGAAAATCAGATACCGAAATGGGATCCGGAATCAGTATCCGTCACGATTGCATTACTTCAACGAATGGATTCAGAATAATTCCGAAAAGAAAATAATTACAGAGGAACCTAATCTTCAGGGTGTAAAACTTGACAAAACGATCAATTACATGAGTACACATCCGCAGGATTATCCGGTTTTGAAAGAATATCCGGAGCTGATTCCGGCAATTGCCAGTCAGGAGAAAGAAATTTCGGTAAAAGGTTTTTATTATTTCCCGAAAAACAATCCTGAAAATTTGCTTAAAAACCTGCAACATGGCGACATTATCGGTTTAACCTCAACGATCGACGGTGTTGACATCAATCATGTTGGAATAATTATCCGGAAGGACAACCAGTTTCATTTGTTGCATGCACCGCTTAGCGGGGGGAAAGTGCTGATTTCCGATGGACCAATCACTGATTTTATTCAGCCAAAATCGAAAAATTCAGGCATTATGATTGCCCGGCCCATTTTTTAAAACCGAAGTCTGACCAGAAATTGTTTCAGATTACTTTTTGGGCTAAATTTGCGCCTTTCAATTTTTAGAATTTCATGAGTAATTTATTGGACCGCTTTGTTGTTGTTTTGTGTAAAATCACTGCCAGACTGCCTTTCTGGGTAATCTACGGACTCGCTGACATCTTTTACTTTTTGTTGTATTACGTTGTTGGTTACCGAAAAAAAGTAGTTCACGAAAACCTGGTAAAATCATTTCCGGAGAAAAGCGCTGAAGAAATTAAAACAATCACCAAAAAATTCTATCATCATTTGAGCGATCTGGGACTCGAAACAATCAAGTTTAACCGGATGACCGAAGAAGAGATTGACGACCGGCTGAAAGTCAACAACCTCGATATTTACGAAGAATATTCCCGGCAGGGAAAAAGTATCATCGTGCTGGGCATGCACCACAACAACTGGGAATGGGGCGGATCGATGCAGCGGTTTATCAAGGCTCAGTTTCTGGTGGTGTATAACCCGGTCAGGAAAAATAAAGCGCTCGAACGATTCATTCTTGACACGCGCGAACGGTTTGGTGCGCAATCCATTCAGGTCAATCATTCGGTGCGGACAGCCCTGGAGTTTAACACGGGAGAAAAAACCGGTGCGCTGATGCTGGCTGCCGACCAGACTCCCCCACCCAATTCGCAGTTCTGGACCACTTTTCTGAATCAGGAAACCGCATTTTTTGCCGGCCCGATGAAAATTGCGAAAAAAACAAACCAGCCGGTAATCATGCACCACACCCGCAAGGTTGGTCGTGGCCGCTACGAAGTATTTCATTACAAACTGGTTGAAAACCCAGCCGAGATGAAACAGGAAGATATCCTGATGACTTATGTCGAAAAACTGGAAGAAATAATCAGGGCCGAACCCGAATACTGGTTGTGGTCGCACCGCCGGTGGAAACATAAACGACCTGAAAACATTACATTGAACGAACGTTAAAAAGGAAATCGCCCTTTATGAAAAAACTGCTGGCACAAATCGGAATATTTTTCCTGAAGATCATCGGGTACATTCCGTTTTGGCTGGTCTACCTTTGGGCCGATCTTTTTTTCCTGATCAGTTATTACCTGCTTGGCTACCGGAAAAAAACTGTTTTCCTGAACCTGAAAAATTCGTTTCCTGAAAAATCGGAAACGGAAATTAAACAGATTGCCATACGCTTTTACAGACATTTTGCCGATCTGGTTTTCGAAACCATGAAGTCGTTCCAGCTTTCGGAAAAAACACTTAAAAAACGTGTTCATTATAAAAATCCTGAAGTGCTGAACGATTTGTATGATCAGGGTAAAAGTGTCGCTTTACTCTCGGGTCATTACGGAAATTGGGAATGGACCGCTTCGATGCCAAAAATACTGAAACATCAGCTCAATGTAATTTACAGGCCCATTCAGGATGAAACCTTTGATGCCTACATGAAAAAAGTGCGTTCACGATTCGGCATGACGATGATTCCGGCACGAATTTCTTTACGGACCATGCTCGCGTTCGAAAAATCCGGACAATTGGTTGCCACCTATTACCTCACCGATCAAACCGCACTAAAAGATACCGAATACTGGATGACCTTTCTGAACCAGGAAACGCCAGTTTTTCCGGGGCCTGAAAAGGTTGCTTCGCGTTTTAAACAGGCCGTGGTTTTCATGGACATTCAGAAAGTCAGCCGCGGACATTACGAAATTGAATTTACCAAACTGTTCGACGATGCTTCGCAAACAGCAGAATATGAAATAACCAGGGCACACATAAAATTTCTGGAAGACATTATCCGGAAGAAACCCGAATTTTGGTTGTGGTCGCACAAACGCTGGAAACACACCCGCCCGGCGCATATTCCGATGAAATAATTTTATTCCCCGTCACATAAATGTGACGGCAAAGAATACGTTCCGGATAATCTTACATGCATTTCCGTTTACATCGGATCAACGTCGGCATAAATTATCAGGTTCGAACTGTTTGGTTGTAATCTGGCATGACTGATGATTGCCATAATTTTGGCTTTTGCCTCCTGAATCTTTCCATCACGCGGTAATTTGATGAGAATTTCTTTTTGAAACCAAAGCTGAATTCGCCCAACCACCGGATATTCGGGTCCCAATACATTTTTATTAAACACCTGCCTGAAAGCTGTTGCCAGGTGTCCGGCCACCAGATCGAGCCGTTCCCGGTTCTGATGTTTGACCACAATTTTAATTAACCGGTAATAAGGCGGATACCGGAACATTTTCCGTTCGGCCATTTGCCGGCTGAACAGTTTATAATAATCGTTCGCTATTAAATCGTGAATCACCGGATGTTCGGGTTGCGAGGTTTGTACAATCACCCGGCCCCGGTTATTTTTACGCCCGGCCCGGCCACTTACCTGCATGATCAGCTGAAAACTCCGTTCGTAGGATCTGAAATCAGGATAATTCAGCAGATTATCGGCATTCAATACCCCAACAACCCGGACATGATCAAAATCGAGTCCTTTGGTTACCATTTGCGTACCAACCAAAATATCAATTTTGCCGGTTTCAAATTGCCAGATCAGCTGATCGTACGCCTTTTTTGCACGGGTAGTATCCAAATCCATGCGAGCGACTCTGGCTTCAGGAAAAAGCTGACTGATTTCATCTTCAATCTTTTCGGTGCCAAATCCGCGAGGCTTAATTTCATCCGACCCACATTCTTCGCATTTGATTGCTACCGAAGTGGTATGGCCGCAATAATGACAAATCAGGCTCGCCCGGTTTTTATGGTAGGTTTTACTGACATCGCAATATTTGCATTTCGGAATCCACCCACATTTGCCGCACTGAACATACGGTGCGAAACCCCGCCGGTTCTGGAAAAGGATGATCTGTTCCTTGTTTTTCAGTGCCGTGTCAATTTCATTATACAATTCGGGTGTAAAAACCGAGCGCATCTGCTTGCGTTTGTAGGCTTCACGTGTGTTTGCCGGAATCAGTTCGGGCATTTCGATTCCCTGAAAGCGTTCGGTTAAACTCACCAGCCCGTATTTTTTGCTGCGGGCATTAAAATAGGTTTCGTACGAAGGTGTTGCCGAACCCAAAAGCACTTTCGCTCCGTGGATGTTTCCCATCAGAATGGCCATATCGCGGGCATTGTAGCGCGGCGCCGGATCAAATTGTTTGTATGAATTTTCGTGTTCTTCGTCGACAATGATCAGACCAAGGTTGGTAAACGGAAGAAAAATAGCCGATCTGGCGCCTAAAATCACCTGGTATTGCTGACCAGTATTTCCACTTTTTTCATTTAGCACATTAAACCAGATTTCAACCCGCTCGGCATCGTTAAATTTCGAATGGTAGATTCCGGCCAGATCTCCAAAAGCCACTTTTAGCCGGTTGATAATTTGAGTGGTCAGTCCAATTTCAGGAACCAGGTAAAGCACCTGCCTTCCTTTCTGAAGTTGTTCCTCAATCAGTTTAATGTAAATTTCAGTTTTTCCGCTCGAAGTCACCCCATTAAGCAAAACCGTTTGCTGAGTTTGGAAAGAATCCTGTATTTCATCGTGTGCTTTCTGTTGTGCTCCGGAAAGATCTTTAATAAGCAATTCAGTATTTTCAATTCGTTCGATCCGGCCGGTTTCTTTCAGAAAAACTTCCAGAATATTCTTTTCTTCCAGGCCTTTAAGTACGGCATCCGAAACATCTGCAATTTCGAGCAGGTCTTTTTTACTGATTTCTGTTTGTCCGGTGGTGCCATAAATCGTTTCAGAAAGAAAAATTTTCAGCAAATGTTCCTGTTTTTTGGCTCGTTGTAGCGAATCAAGAACAGCATTCAAATTCGGCTCAGTATCGTATTCAGGATTAAGCCTGACATAATTTAGCAGTTTGGGTTTATAGCTTTCGCGCATCTGTTCCTCGACAATTACCGCATTTTTTTCGAGCAGGAGTTTCAGGATTGCATAAGAAGACTGCTGGCCCAAAAACTGGTTTAATTCCTGAATGCTGGCTGTTTTGCGGCTTTCGAGCAAAAGCATCACCGCATTTTCCTTTTCGCTCAGGTTTTCGGGCAATTCCAATTCCTGATTCAGGCTGATTTTGGTCTGGCTTTCCAGTTTCAGGCCCGATGGCAAGGCCGCTTTAAACACTTCACCAAGGGTGCAGCAATAATAGTTGGCAATCCATTCCCAAAGTTCAAGCTGTTTGTTGCCAATAATGGGCTCATCGTCCAGAATAGCATCAATGTCCTTGATTTCGAATTCACCTTCCGGAGTATTTTGATGAAGTTTATACACCAGTGCTGAAAAGAATTTTCGTTTTCCAAACTGCACAATCACCCGGATCCCGGTTTTGATGCGCACCTGGAATGCTGCCGGTACCCGATAAGTGAAATGGTAATCGAACGGGAGAGGCAAAATAACATCAGCAAAAAGTTGTTCTTCGATCATGGACGCAAAATACCGAAAAAGATTTCTGTTTCGGTAAATTCAGCTGAGGTTTATTACAGATTATTTTAAACAGCAAAAGGAAAATTACAGATTTTACAAGCTATGAAAATGAAGTTTAGGCAGCGCTTCTCATTTCAAATTAATAATTTTAACTTAGTCCGGATTCAGTTTTTCGAAGCAGGAATAAAATATAAACAGCCAAATTCATTTAATCGATCAATTTTATGAGCCGGAAAAGATATAGCATCAAGTTAAAACTAAACCTTTACATTCTTGGTGCTGCAGCTTTAATTTACTGTTTTGCAATTGGATACATCAGTTATCGGTTAAAAACAATTGCTTACAACGATGCGATCGAGATTGTAAAAGGTTCGAACCGCGAATTCAGGAACAAAATTTCGCAGGAACTGAATGTGATGATGGAATCGGCCCGAACCATGAAAAATATTTTCGAGGATCACCGAAAATACGACACTACAGTACGTGACGTTTTTTTCGACCGGATTTTATTCAAAAACCTCGAAAAAAATCCACAGTTTTTATCGGTTGGTATTTATTGGGAAAAAAGAGCCATTGACGAAACCTACACCAGAAAAAACGGACGAATCAGGAATATTTATTACCGGGTTAATGACCAGATCAAATTTCAGAAAGATTTAGTCGACACCACCGATACAGAATTAACCGGAATCTATTACGATGTCAGGACTGCGAATAAAGATATGATTATTGATCCGTATTACGACAATGTATCCGGCGAATTAAACGGAGTATTAATGACCTCGCTTTTCACTCCGATTCAAAATCAGAAAGGCCAGCTGGAGGGCCTTGTAGGCATCGATATTTCACTGGCTCATTTGAACAAACTGATTTCAAATGTGAACCCGCTGAGTGAATCGAAATCATACCTTATTGGGGGCAACCACATGATTGTTGCCCACACCGATCCGTCACAAACCGGGAAGGAATTCTTTTCGAACCTTGCAGATTCAACAGTTTTTAAAGCTGGATTTAAGCAAATATCAGGTAGTAATTCGAATTCGTTTACCTATTGTAATTCGGAAAGTAAGGAAGATTATTTTGTTTCGCTGGAAACCATTTCAATTGCCAACCAGCCAACAAACTGGGTTATTGGTATCGAAGTTCCTAAACGGATCATTCTTAAAGATGCCAATAATGTTCTTTACCAATCGATTCTAACCGGAATTATCGGATTGTTACTATTGTTTGTTATCGTTTATTTGATTGCACTCCGGATTACCAGTCCAATAATTAAAGGAGTAAGTTTTGCCCAGTCTATTTCTTCCGGAAACCTGAGTTCAACCATTGCAATCAACCAAAACGATGAAATTGGTGATCTGGCGGAATCCTTATCAGTTATGGCAGCTAAACTGACATCGATCATCCGGAATATTACCGAGAGTTCTGAAACAATCACCAAAAGCAGCAAAGAATTGCTGGATTCGTCCGTAAAACTTTCAGAAGGTGCTAACCATCAGGCATCTTCGTCAGAAGAAATTTCATCATCGATGGCAGAGATGCTAACAAAAATTCAGCAAAACACGCGGAATGCCAGGGAAACCGAATTGATTGCAATTAAAGCGGCAACCGGTATTCAGGAAGGAAATGAGGCTTCGAAAGCGTTGATTACCTCAATGGAAAACATCGACCGAAAAATCACCATCGTTGGCGAGATTGCAAAACAAACCAACCTTCTGGCAATTAATGCCGCTATTGAAGCTTCGAGGTACGGGATTCAGGGAAAAGGTTTTGCTGTAGTGGCAGCAGAAATTAAAAAACTGGCCGAACACTCCCAACAGGCAGCAAAAGAGATCAATCAATTGTCGGCAACCGGACTATTTCAGGCAAAGGAAACCGGTGAAAAATTGGCTGAGATAATTCCGGATATTGAATTGACTGCTCAATTAGTCAGGCAAATATCTGCTTTGAGCAACGAACAAAAAATCAGTTCAGAAGAAATAAATGCCGGAATTCAGCAATTAAACATCGTGACCCAACAAAATGCGGAATCGTCGTTTGAGCTTTCAATAAACTCGAATGAACTGTCGAAAGAAGCAGAAAATCTACGGAAATTAATTGCCTATTTCAAGATCGGCAACCAAAGCTGATTCAACTCATTTATAATTCTTTAAGCCTGAAAATTTAGATGTTTAGCAAGCGCTGTATATCAAGCAAATTTGTGTCGATGCTGTGATTTAATTTCACTGCTTTGTTGAACGGAACGTGAACAATTTTTTCGTTATCCAGGCCAATCATGATGCTTTTCTGATCGTCGAGCAAAGCTTCGATTGAAGCTACTCCCATTTTTGTGGCATTTACCCGATCTTTTGCTGTTGGCCGGCCTCCACGCTGAATATGCCCCAGGATAGAAACGCGGACCTCCAGATCAGGGTATCTTTTCCGGACATCTTCAGCTATTTTTAAGGCACCTCCGGCTTCATCACCTTCGGCAACCATGACAATTCCGCTGGTTTCCTTATTCTTGTATTCTTTGGTTAAAAATTTATCCAGCTGGTTTCGTTCCTCTTTCGATTCAGGTATCAGAATTACCTCGGCCCCACAGGCAATCCCGCTGTTTAAGGCCAGCAAACCCGCTTCACGCCCCATTACCTCCACAAAGAAAATTCGTCCGTGCGACCGGGCAGTATCTTTGATTTTATCTACAGCTTCAACCACTGTGTTCAGCGCAGTATCATAGCCAATGGTGTAATCGGTGCCATAAATATCGTTATCAATGGTTCCCGGAATGCCGATAAATGGGATGTCGTATTCCTGAGAAAAAATTAAAGCTCCGGTGAACGAACCATCTCCGCCAATGACAACGACAGCATCGATTTCGGCTTTTTTTAACTGCCTGTAAGCGGCCTCACGCCCTTCCGGAGTCCTGAAATCCTTACTACGGGCCGTTTTCAGAACAGTACCACCCAAATGAAGAATGCCACTCACATCGTTCGATTTTAGTGGAACAAAATCTCCTTCGATCATTCCCTGATATCCTTTTCGGATTCCGACCACCTTTAATTTATTGGCAATTGCCGCCCGGGTTACTGCACGGATGGCCGCATTCATGCCCGGGGCATCACCTCCCGAAGTAAAAACTCCAATCTTTTGTAATTTCTTCCGCTTGGGGGAAGAGTCATTACTTATATTTTTTACGGTCATAATCTGTCAATTTTTAGTGAAACGAATTCCGGACTAAAGTAAAATGAAGTATATGAATATTTTTCAATATTATACTAAATAAATTTGGAGATGAAGAATACCTATAGAATCCTGATCTTTTCGGCGACCTGATCCATGAGCCATTTGGGTGTTGATGTTGCACCGCAGATTCCAACCGAAATAGCTCCTAAAAACCAGTCAGGCTGCAGTTCTTCGGGTACCGAAATGAAATAGCTGCGGTGGTTTGTTTCTTTGCAGACATCGAACAAAACGCGCGCATTCGAACTTTGCCTACCACCAATAAAAATAACGATATCGTAACCTGAAGCAAACATTCGAAGATGCGGAATGCGGTTCGAAACCTGCCGGCAAATGGTGTCATGCGTTTCGACTTTTGCGGATTTGGATTGATTTTGAATATTGGTGGTTAACTTTTTAAAATCCGATACCGACTTGGTTGTTTGTGAAAAAACAACTACCGGCCTCGTAAGATCTACCTTTTCGAGCTCATCCGGATGATCGATAATAATTGCTTCGTTTTCTGTTTGCCCGGCAAGCCCGGCAACTTCGGCGTGACCGGTATGTCCAAAAATCACCACCTGGCCATTTTCATTGCGCATCGTTTCGGCTGCTTTCCTTACTCTTTCCTGAAGTTTCAGTACCACGGGGCAAGTGGCATCAATCAGGGTAATGTTATTCAGCCGTGCATATTCGTATGTTGACGGAGGTTCGCCGTGGGCCCGGATCAGAACCTGGCAATCTTTCAAGTTGAAATACTCATCGTGATTTATGGTTATTAATCCCAAATCCTGAAGCCGTTTCACTTCGAGCTCGTTGTGAACGATATGCCCAAGTGAATACAGCGTTTCAGCCGATTTAAGCATTTCTTCTGCCTTCCCGATGGCATTCACCACTCCGAAACAAAATCCTGATTTATGGTCAATTTCTACGATCACAGCTTCAGTTTATATTCAGTATTTTTTATAACAGGACATGTTTTGTCCGTTTTACATGTGAAATTAGTCAAACACTAGGGACAGGACATGTCCTGTCCTTACTATTTATGCAGGCGTTCTTCGACTTTCGAAATGACCCAATCGAGTTGTTCTTCACGGGTCATGTTGCTGTTGTCCAGCACCAGTGCATCTTCTGCTTTTTTCAACGGACTGGCTTCCCGGGTTGAATCGATGTGATCGCGTTCAATCACATTCGCCAGAATTTCATCGTACGAAACGGTTTCTCCTTTGGCAGTCAGTTCGTCAAAACGGCGCCTGGCACGGATTTCGGCCGATGCAGTCACGAAAAGTTTCAGTTCAGCATCAGGAAAAACCACCGTGCCGATATCGCGGCCATCCATCACAATTCCTTTATTCTTCCCCATTTCCTGCTGCAGGCGGACCATCGCCCTGCGCACTTCGGCAACAGTTGCCACCGGACTCACATTTTGCGACACAGGCAATTGCCTGATCTCGTCCTCCACATTTTCGCCATTCAGGTACATTTCACTTTTTTGCAGTTCTGGATTGTACCTGAATTCGATTTTGATATCCGAAAGAGCATTTATCAATTCTTGTTCCAGTAATACACCATCAGTCACCAGATTATTCCGGAGGGCAAAGAGTGTGACAGCCCGGTACATGGCTCCGCTGTCGATAAATATGTATCCGAATCTGATAGCAACCGCTTTGGCGATGGTACTCTTCCCGCAGGAAGAATGGCCATCGATGGCTATAATTATTTTTGGTTTGGTCATTCGTGTAAAATTTGCGCCAAGATAAGGATTTTAAAAGAATCTGTTCAAGTTTAGAATACGAAGAACATAATGAATGATCCACTTTCAGAAATAGTAATCACAACAAAATTGAATGAAGGATTTCAAGCTCAACACCTTTTGACAGTCACAAAAAACATTTTCAGTTTCTCGTGTAATTTCCTGAAATTAGTGCCAACATATAATCACATACAACTAAAATTAATTCTGAAATGATGCAAAAATTCTCATTCAAACTTGCTGCGATGACCGTTTTTTGTCTGGTTCTTCTCGCAGGAGCCAGAGCTCAGGATGAAGCCCGGCTGATGCGCTATCCTGACATCAATAAAAATCTCATTGCATTCGTGTATGCCGGCGATATCTGGTCGGTTGACGCAAACGGAGGCGAAGCACGTCGCCTGACTTCTCATTCGGGGATGGAACTTTTTCCGAAAATTTCACCGGATGGCAAATGGATTGCTTTTTCGGGCGAATACTCCGGAAGCCGCCAGATCTTCGTGATTCCTTCGAACGGAGGAACACCCCGGCAACTGACTTTTTACAATTCGGTGGGCCTGATGCCTCCGCGCGGCGGTTTTGATGATGTGCCGCTCGACTGGACTTCGGACAGCAAAACCATACTCTTTCGCGCCAACCGGACATCGTTTGGTGAACGGAACGGTAAATATTTTAAAGTCAACATCGATGGTGGTTTTGAAAAACCGCTGCCAATTGTTAACGGCGGGTTCGCTGTATTTTCTCCGGACGATAAAAAACTTTGTTTCACTCCAGTCGACCGGGAGTTCCGCACCTGGAAACGCTACAAAGGTGGCCGTGCTTCAGATTTATGGATTTATGATCTGGAAAATAATTCTTCGGAACAAATTACCGATTTCACCGGAACCGACCAGATTCCGACCTGGTACGGAGACAACATTTATTTCGCTTCCGACCGTGACCTGAAACTCAATATTTACCAGTACAACACCAAAACCAAAGCGCTGAAACAACTCACTTCGCACACTGATTTTGATTGTATGTGGCCTTCAGGAGAAAACGGACAACTCGTTTTTGAGAATGGAGGTTTCCTTTACAAACTAAACCTTGAAACCGGAAAGGAAGAGAAAGTGAATGTCAGCATTCGTTTCGACAATCCGAACATTGTTCCATACTACAAAAATGTAAAGGATTTTGTGCAGAGTTTCGAAGTTTCGCCCACCGCTAAACGCGCGCTGATCTCGGCCCGTGGTGATATTTTTTCGGTCCCTGCTGAAAATGGCCCCACTTATAACCTGACCAATTCACAGGGTGTGCGTGAAATTTATCCGCGCTGGTCGCCCGATGGAAAATACATTTCGTATTATTCTGATGCTTCGGGCGAATACGAAATTTATCTGCTCGAGAATAAAAAGGGAGCCACACCACGGCAACTTACCAACGGTTCTTCGGCCTGGAAATACGATGCCGAATGGTCGCCAAACAGCAAATATCTGGTTTATTCTGATCGTTCGCTGCAGTTGAAACTGGTGGATATCGCTTCAGGAAACACAACTGTGATTACACATGCTGACCGCGAAGAAATACGTTCGTATGCGTTTTCACCGGATTCGAAATGGATTACCTACGACAAGGAAGGAGAAAACGGACTGGGGGCCGTTTGGGTTTATAATCTCGATACGAATGAGAACAGGCAGCTGACCAATGATTCATTTAACGATGGATCGGCCGTTTTTTCGCCCGATGGCAAATATATCTATTTTGTTTCAGACCGTGATTTCAATATGGATTTTTCCAGTTTCGAGTTTAATTACGTGTACAATAAATCGACACGTATTTATGCTGTCGCGCTAAAAGCAGACAGCCCGAAACTATTTGCTGATAAAAATGATCTGGAACCGGTGAAGGAAGAAGAAAAACCAAAAGCTGAACCTCAGAAAGATAAAAAAGGAAAAACCGCGGAAAAACCTGAGGAAAAAGAATCGGTTAAAGTCCAGATTGATTTTGAAGGAATTAATTCGAGAATTACTGCTTTCCCAATGAGTTCGGGAAGTTACCGCAACCTGATGGCCATTGAAGGCGGAATCCTTTTCATTAGCGAGGGTTCGCTGCATAAATTCAGCATCGAAGATAAGAAAGACGAAGAAGTAATGGACAAAGTAGTTCAGGCTATTTTGAGTGCCGATGGTAAAAATATGATGTATCGCTCCGGAAAAGACCTCGGCATTGCGAAACTGTCGGCCGGACAAAAATCGGGAGCCGGAAAACTGAACCTGGATGACCTGGTGATGAAAATTGATCCAAAGAAAGAATGGGAACAAATCTACACCGACGGCTGGCGTATTTTCCGTGATTATTTTTACGAGAGCAATATCCACGGAGTGGATTGGAAAGGGATACATGACCGCTATGACGCACTGGTTCCTTTTGTCAGTCACCGTGCCGACCTGGATTATATTCTGGGCGAAATTATTTCGGAAACCAACACCGGACACTGTTACGATGACTGGGGCGATTTCGAAAAAGTGAAACGGGTGGACACCGGTTTGCTGGGTGCTGAACTGGAAGCGGATCAGGCTTCAGGAAAATACAGGATCACTAAAATTTATTCCGGAGAAAACTGGAACGAGGCCCGGCGCTCGCCACTCACAGAACAAGGTGTCGAGGTAAAGGAAGGCGATTACCTGCTGGCCATTAACGGAACCGATCTGAATATAAATCAGAATCCATATGAATTGCTGGAAAATACAGTCGGTAAAATGGTCGAAATTACAGTTAATTCGAAACCTGAAACTTCAGGAGCAAAAACGTATACCATTCGCCCGATTGCCAGCGAAATTGAACTTTTAAACCTAAACTGGGTGATGGAAAGACGGGCCATGGTCGACAAACTTTCAGGAGGAAAAATCGGATACATTTATGTACCCAACACTTCGACTGACGGAAACCGCGAATTGTACCGCGGAATGTATGCCTACAACGAAAAAGAAGCCCTGATTATTGACGACCGGTACAATGGCGGAGGTTTTATTCCTGATGTGATGACCAGTTTGCTTGAACGCAAAACACTTAGCTACTGGCAGCGCAATGGTTTGACTTCGATGAAAACTCCGGGAGTTGCACACAACGGCCCGAAAGTGATGCTGACCAACGGTTATTCCTCATCGGGTGGTGATGCTTTTCCGTATTACTTCAGGAAGAAAGGATTGGGTAAACTGATCGGAACCCGTACCTGGGGCGGACTGGTTGGCATGTCGGGCAATGCCGGTCTGGTTGATGGCGGTTACATTGCGGTTCCGCGCTTCGGCATTTACGACGAAAACGAACAGTGGATCATCGAAGGCATCGGCGTTTCACCGGACATCGAAGTGGTTGACCGGCCTGAAAAACTGGCTGCAGGCGAAGACCCA